>JBBQYB010000012.1:0-40826 GCA_038209095.1 Rhodobacterales bacterium | reverse complement strand
AGCAGGGAAAAGGCTACGTCGCGGCCGACAAGAACCGCCCCGAGGACGCGCCGATTGGCCTGATCTCGGTGGATGCGCTGTTCTCGCCGATCAAGAAGGTCAGCTACAAGGTAGAGCCCACCCGCGAGGGCCAGGTGCTCGATTACGACAAGCTGACCCTCACGCTGGAAACCGACGGCTCCGTCCGGCCTGAGGACGCCATCGCCTATGCGGCGCGCATCCTGCAGGACCAGCTTTCGGTCTTCGTGAACTTCGACGAGCCGGACCAGGCCAGCCGCACCTCCGAGGACGACGATCTGGAGTTCAACCCGCTTCTGCTCAAGAAAGTGGACGAGCTGGAACTCTCTGTGCGCTCGGCCAACTGCCTCAAGAACGACAACATCGTCTACATCGGCGATCTGATCCAGAAGACCGAGGCCGAGATGCTCCGCACCCCGAACTTCGGCCGCAAGTCGCTCAACGAGATCAAGGAAGTGCTGACCGGCATGGGTCTGCATCTCGGGATGGACATCGTGGACTGGCCGCCGGAAAACATCGAGGACCTGGCCAAGAAGTACGAAGACCAGTTCTGAGACGGGCAGGGGGCCCGCATGGGTCCTCGCCTCACGACCGGGCATCACGCCCCAAGGAGTGCGGTCCCCACGCAGGGTCGCCAGACAAAGCAAAACGGACGTCCAGGAGAAGATCATGCGTCACGGAAATGGCTACAGGAAGCTGAACCGCACCCATGAGCATCGCAAGGCGATGTTCGCGAACATGGCGGTCAGCCTCATCGAACACGAACAGATCAAGACGACCCTGCCCAAGGCCAAGGAACTCAAGCGGATCATCGACAAGCTGATCACGCTGGGCAAACGCGGCGACCTGCACGCGCGCCGCATGGCCGGATCGCAGCTTAAGCAGGACGCGGCCGTGGCTAAGCTCTTCGGCACGCTCGGCCCGCGCTATCAGGCGCGGTCCGGCGGCTATTGCCGCGTCCTTCGGGCCGGCTTTCGCTATGGCGACATGGCGCCCATGGGTATCGTCGAACTCGTCGAGCGCGATACCGCAGCCAAAGGTGCCGGCGACAAGGCCCGCGTCGCCGCCGAAGCGGAAACCGCCGAGGCCTGAGCCACGGTGCACATGATTGCAAGAAAGCCTGCCGGATTTGCCTCCGGCGGGCTTTTTGGTCTTTGAGCATCCTGCCAATTCTACGCTGCTCATCATAAGCAGGCTTACTGACTGGCCTTCATGTCCGGTATTGATCAGATCAGCCTCGGCTTCCTGCTGTTCGATGCCGCGCGGCTGCTGCGCCGGCGCTTCGAGCAGGAGTGCCGCGATCGGCCCATGACGTCCGCGCACCTGCGGATCATCAAGGTCTTGCGCCACAACGAGGGTACCGGACAGGGGCGCTCGCCGGTCTGCTCGATCTCGAACCGATGACCCTCTGCGGGCATATCTACCGCATGGAGGCAGCGGGGCCGGTGGAGTGCGGTCCCGACCCCGACGACCGCCGCGCGCGCCGCATCTTCTCCACCGCCAAAGCCCGCGCCCTGCAGGCCCCGATGCGGGCCCGCGCCGAGACGGTCTATGCGCAGGCCGAGGCCGGACTGACCGCGACGTGCCGCGCCGATCTCCGCGCTGCACTGGAGATGCCGGTCCACACCCTGTCGGCGGCGGAGACACCGGCTCGACCGTCCCGCGCCGAGGCCGGCGGAACCGCAGGAGACCGCAGAAGACCAGACCGCGAAACGACGCATCGGACGCGGCCCTGCCGCACAGCCACGAAAATCCGGTCCCGCCCGGCGCAGGCTCCTCATCGTCGCCCTTCCGCTGCCGCTCGCCATGGGCGGCGATTGGGTCTGGGTCACGGGCGCGCGCTACGTCTCCACCTAGGACGCCTACGTCCAGCAGGACCGCTTGACCCCCCAGGTCAGCGGCCAGATCGCGAGCGTCAGCGTCAGCGTCAGCGTCCGCGTCCGCGTCCGCGTCCGCGTGCGCGAGATCGAGGCCGACGCCGCCTGCCGCGCTGGAATGACCCCGCGCGCGGGACCGAGCCCGGCCTCGCGATTCCGGCTTTCCGACCCCCCGTGCCGCAGCTAGTCTGCCCCATGGCCGACCTCTTCGACACCGGAGCCGAACAGCCCGCCCGAGCCTCGCCCCTTCGCCCGGGGCCGCGCCCCCTCGCGGACCGCCTGCGTCCGGAGGCCCTCGCGGACGTGATCGGACAGGATCATCTCCTTGGCCCTGGCGCGCCGCTCGCGCGGATGCTCGCGGACCGCACGCTCGGCTCCATCGTCTTCTGGGGCCCGCCCGGGGTGGGCAAGACCACGATCGCCCGCCTGCTCGCCGCCCGCGTCGATGCGGCCTTCGTCCAGATCAGCGCCATCTTCACCGGGGTGGCGGACCTCAAGAAGATCTTTGAGGCCGCGCGCCTGCGCCATGCCAACGGCCGGGCGACGCTGCTCTTCGTCGACGAGATCCACCGCTTCAACCGCGCCCAACAGGACGGGTTCCTGCCGCTGATGGAGGAGGGCGTGATCCTTCTCGTCGGGGCCACGACCGAGAATCCCTCCTTCGAATTGAACGCAGCCCTCCTGTCGCGCGCCCAGGTGCTCACCCTGCGCAGGCTCGACGAGCCGGCGCTGATGGCCCTCACCCGGCGCGCCGAGACGGCGCTCGGCGCGCCGCTGCCCCTGACCGGCCCCGCCCGCGCGCTTCTGGCCGCCATGGCCGACGGCGACGGGCGCGCCCTCCTGAACCTGATCGAGCGGATCGGACCCGCCGACGACCCCCTCGATCCGGAAGCGCTGTCCGCCCGGCTCTCGCGCCGCGCGCCGGTCTTCGACAAGTCGGGGGACGGGCATTACAACCTCATCTCGGCGCTGCACAAATCCGTGCGGGGCTCCGATCCCGATGCGGCCCTCTACTGGTTCGCGCGGATGATCGATGCGGGCGAGGATCCGCGCTATCTCGCGCGCCGCATCACCCGCATGGCCGTGGAAGACATCGGCCAGGCCGACCCGCAGGCAGCCCCCATCTGCCTCGCGGCCTGGCAGGTCTATGAGCGTCTCGGCTCGCCCGAAGGCGATCTCGCCCTCGCGCAGGCGGTGATCCATCTCGCCCTCGCCCCGAAATCGAACGCCGGGTACAAGGCTTACAAGGCCGCCCTCGCCGCCGCCCGCCGCACCGGCTCGTTGCCGCCGCCCAAGCACATCCTGAACGCGCCGACCGCCCTCATGCGCGCCGAAGGCTACGCGGCGGGCTATGTCTACGACCACGATCTGGACTCCGGCTTCTCCGGCCAGTCGTATTTTCCGGACACGATGCCGCGCGAGTCGTTCTACGCACCCACCAGCCGCGGTGCCGAAGCCGCCCTGTCCAAGACTTCTCTGGCCCTCGCTGCCGCACGCTCTAAGGTGTCGGAGGGTTGACGGCCTGAACCCCATCCGTAGCCTCACGCGGAGCCCGTGCCATCCAGACGCCGCACACGCCCCGATCCCAGGACCTGATCCGCGTCGTCTACACCAGCACGGCGGCGCCCGGCGTGACGTCCGCCGACGTCGACGCCATCGCCCTGTCGGCCGCCCGGCACAACGCGGCACGCGGGCTCACCGGCTTCCTGCTGTGCGGTGGGGGACGATTCTATGGCGTTCTGGAAGGCACGCGCCGCAGGGTCTTCGCGCGGATCGAGCGCATCATCACCGATCCGCGCCACAGCCAACTCGTCATCGTCAGCGAGGACGAGGTAACGGCGCGGCGCTTTGCTGGCTGGTCGTGCAGTCAACTCGGAAGGGACGTATCCTCCCGGGATAGCCAGGGTTTGCTGGATGCTTTTATTCTGAGCATCGCGGACCGGAGATAGATGCGAATTCTTTTCCAAGTGTATGTCGATACAATGAAAAATACTCTAGATAAGGTTGTGCGATTTGCAACGGTTTGTCGCATTCCGATTTCATTCCCATATTTGCACTTGACAGAAACTCGCCTTATGCTTGTTACAAGACGTAGGTAGCTATTGGTAGGGAATCCGATGTCCAGCGACGACGGCCGATGCCTGATCGAGTTCAGCTACTCCTCGCGGATGGAAGCCGACCAGACGGCCGAGACCCTGATGCGCCTGGCAAGGCGCGCCTGGAGCACGAACACCCGTCTGGGCGTGACCGGTCTGCTGCGCATTCGGGACCGGCATCTCGAACAGGTCGTCGAGGGCCCGAGCAGTATCGTGCTCCCGCTCTCGGCCCGCATCCTGTCCGATCGCCGGCATTGCGACATCCTGATCCGCTCGTTCTCGTCCATCGACGTCCGGCGCTTCCGGGCCTGGACCGTCGAGGGTCTGTCCGCCGAGGGCATGGATCAGATCTCGGTCAGCGCCCAGCATTTCGGGCTGCGCTGCGCAGCACCTGTCACCTGGCCCGAGGAGCCCGCCGTCGTACCCCTCTACGCGGTCTCCGCCCCCTGAACGCTGCCGGCGCAACTTGACAATCCCCCCGGCACGGGGCCTTAGGGGGCGCATGCCTTCAATCCGGAGCGGCCCGTGCCCGTCATCTTGCAGATCGCCCTCGGGGGTGCCCTCGGGGCCATGTTGCGCCATGCGGCGGTCACGGCCTCCGCCCGGGCCTTCGGGTCGTCCTTTCCGTACGGCGTGGCCCTCGTCAACATAGCGGGCAGCTTCGCCATGGGGCTCGTTGTGGCCCTCGTGGCCCTGCGCGCCGACACGGGCTGGGCGCGGTCGGCCCCGTTTCTTATGGCGGGCCTCCTCGGCGGGTTCACCACGTTCTCGGCCTTCTCCCTCGACGCGGTGGCCCTGGTCGAGCAAGGCCGGATCGGGGCCGCCCTGGTCTATGTCGCGGGCTCCGTCGCCCTCAGCATCGCGGCCCTCGCCGCGGCCCTCGCCCTCACGCGGGCCTGGCTCGCGCCATGAGCGGCGTGCGCCAGATCACCCTCGGTGCCAACGACGCCGACCAGCGGCTCGACCGCTGGCTGCGCCGGATGTTCCCCCACATCAACCAGGGCCGCATCGAGAAGATGTGCCGCAAGGGCGAGATCCGCGTCGACGGCGGCCGCGCCCAGCCCTCCACGAGGCTCGAGCCCGGCCAGACCGTCCGCCTGCCGCCGATCCCCGAGGCAGACACCGACATCTCCGCCCCACGCACAGCCCGCGTCACCGACGCCGACGCCGCCATGATCCGCGCGACCGTCCTCTACCGCGACGACGACATCCTCGCGCTCAACAAACCCCCCGGCCTCGCCTCGCAGGGCGGCTCGGGCACCACGCGCCACGTCGACATGCTCGCCGACGCCCTGCGCTTTGATCGCGAGGACAAACCTCGCCTCGTGCACCGCCTCGACCGCGACACCTCCGGCGTGCTGGTCATGGCGCGCAGCGTGCGCGCTGCGGCGGGTCTCGCCAAGGCCTTCCAGTCCCGCGACGCGCGCAAGATCTACTGGGCCGTGGTCGCCGGCGTCCCGCACCCCCGGATCGGCACCATCCGCCTCGGCCTGGTCAAGGCCCCCGGCCACGGAGCCGGCGGCGAGGGCGAGAAGATGCGCGTCCTGCCCACCGAGGAGGTCGCCGCCACCGAAGGGGCCAAGCGCGCCACCACCGACTACGCCCTCATCGAGGCCGCGGCCAAGCGCGCGTCCTGGGTCGCCCTCGCCCCCATCACCGGTCGCACCCACCAGTTGCGCGCCCATATGGACGCCATCGGCCATCCCATCATCGGCGACGGCAAATACGGCGGCAACGCCCAGGAAAAGACCGAGGACGGCTGGGGCGCGCAACTCGGCGGCCAGGTCAGCCGCAAGCTGCACCTGCATGCCCGTTCGCTTGCCATCACCCATCCGATCACCGGCGCCCGGCTCAGCTTCACCGCACCCCTGCCCGACCACATGGCCCGCACGTGGGAGCTGTTCGGCTGGCGGCCCCAGGACGCGCCCGCCGATCCGTTCGAGGACCTCGCATGATCGCACAGCGCCTCGTCGTCTTCGACATGGACGGCACCCTCATCGACAGCCAGCGCGTGATCCTCGCCGCCATGGCCGGTGCCTTCGCCTGGGCAGGCCACCCCTGTCCGTCCGATGCGGCGGTGCTCGCCATCGTGGGCCTCTCCCTGCCGGAGGCCATGGCGGCCCTTGCCCCGCATCTGCCCGAACCCGAGACCCTCGCCCTCGCGTCCCACTACCGCGAGGCGTTCATTGCCCGGCGCGCGGACGGGGCAGAGGACGCGGCGGCGGCCCCGCTCTATCCCGGCGCGCGCGCGGCCCTCGACCGCCTCGCGGCCAAACCCGGCCTCCTCCTCGGCATCGCCACCGGCAAGGCCCGGCCCGGTCTCGACCAGATCCTGGCCCTCCACGACCTCGGCTCCTATTTCACGACCCTCCAGACCGCCGACGCCCATCCCTCCAAACCCCATCCCTCCATGCTGCACGCGGCCCTCGCCGGGACGGGGGTGGAGCCCGGCCGCGCCGTCATGGTGGGCGACACCGAATTCGACATCGTCATGGGGCGCGCCGCGGGCCTGCGCACCATCGGCGTCGCCTGGGGCTATCATCCCCGGACCAGGCTGGAAGCAGCCGGGGCGGACCACGTCATCGACCGGTTCGACGGCCTCGACGCCGCGCTTGGCCAGCTCTGGGACGCCGCCGCGTGATCGCACCTCGCCGGTTCTGGACCGAAGTCGTGGTGGAACGGGACGGCACAGGCTACGGGCTTCGGCTCGACGCACGGCCCCTGCACACGCCCGCCCAGGCCCCCCTGCGCGTTCCGAACCGCAGCCTCGCCGAGGCGCTGGCGGCCGAGTGGCGCGCCATCGAGGGCGAGGTCCGCCCCGAGGCCTTGCCCTTCACCCGCGCGGTCAATTCCGCGACCGACCGCGTCGCGCCCGATCCGGCCCCTGTGGTGCGCCACATCGCGGCCTACGCCGGGGCCGACCTGCTCTGCTACCGCGCCGAGGCCCCGGAGGCCCTGCGCGCCCGCCATGACGCGCGCTGGGATCCGCTCATCGCCTGGTCCGAACAGGCGCTCGGCGCTCCGCTCATGGTCACGTCGGGCGTGATCCCCGTCCCCCAGCCCCCCGCGAGCCTCGCGGCCCTTCACGGGGCCGTCGCAACCCACGACGCCCTCCGCCTCACGGCCCTGCACGATCTGGTCTCGCTCTCCGGCTCGCTGGTGATCGGGCTCGCCGTCTCCCGGGGCCGGATCACCGCGGACGACGGATGGGATGCGTCGCGCATCGACGAGACCTGGCAGGCGGAACTCTGGGGCGCGGATGCCGAGGCCGAGGCTGCCGCCGCACTCCGCCGTAGGGACTTCCTCCAGGCTGCGTATCTGCTCGAATTATTGGCACTGAACGACTGAACTGCGCAATCGGGCGATAAACCGGTTTTGCAAAGCGGGATCGTCGTTAATTTGTGCAGGGCGGCTTGACGTTTGGGTGCCGTAACAACACTAATTTAACCAGGGCGAATGTCTTGCCCCAGCAAAACCGCATCGGGAGCTTGGCTCCTGACAAGCTTCAAGAATGAAGCAATCCATCAGGAAGAGGACTTAGATGAAATATACTCACATGCTGGCCGGTGCTGCCCTTCTGGCTCTCGGCGCGACCGGCGTATCGGCCCAGACCCTCCAGCAGGTCAAGGACGCGGGCGTCCTGAAATGCGGCACCAATACCGGCCTCGCCGGCTTTGCCGCTCCCAATGCGGACGGCGTCTGGGAAGGATTTGATATCGCGATCTGCCGCGCCATCGCCGCGGCCGTGCTGTCCGATCCCATGGCCGTCGATTTCGTGCCCACCACGGGCGAGACCCGCTTCACCGCCCTCGCCTCGAGCGAGATCGACGTGCTGGTGCGCAACTCCACCTGGACCTTCACCCGGGACGTGGACCTGAAGTTCACCTTCACCAACGTGAACTACTACGACGGACAGGGCTTCATGGTGCCGAGCGCGCTCGGCGTGTCCTCCGCCATGGAACTCGACGGGGCCACGATCTGCATCCAGACCGGCACGACCACGGAACTCAACCTCGCGGACTTCTTCAAGCAGCACTCCATGAGCTACCAGCCCGTGCCGATCCAGACCAACGCCGAGGCCGACCAGCAATTCCTCGCCGGCGCCTGTGACGCCTACACCACGGACGTTTCCGGGCTCGCCGCCAGCCGCGCGACCTACGAGACGCCGGGCGACTACATCATCCTTCCCGAGGTCATCTCCAAGGAACCGCTTGGGCCCGTGGTCCGGCAGGGCGACGACGAATGGGCCGACGTGGTGCGCTGGACCTACAACGCGCTCGTGGCCGCCGAGGAATACGGCGTCACCTCCGAGAACATCGAGGAGATGGTCAATTCCGAAAACCCCGAGGTCCGCAGGCTCCTCGGCGTCGAGGGCGACCTCGGGGCCATGCTCGGTCTTGACGCCGAATGGGCCCGACGCGCCATCGCCGCCGGCGGCAACTACGGCGAGATCTTCGCGGCCACCATCGGCGAAGGCACCGCCAGCAACCTGGAACGCGGCCTGAACGCGCTCTGGACCGACGGCGGACTGCAGTACTCCCCGCCCTTCCGCTGATCCGCGGCGGCTGCGGGACCGGAACGCTCCGGTCCCGCAACCGGTCCCAGACCCGCGCCACGCGAAGCCTTTCAGGGGGATTTGAATGACGAGTGTGGATTTCCCGGCCGAGAATTTCCGGCTGAGCATGCTGATCTACGATACGCGGTACCGGTCGCTCACCATTCAGGCGATCGCCGTGATCCTCTTCATGCTGGCGGCGGCCTGGCTCGTGAACAACACGGTCCAGAACCTCGCGGCCCTCGGCAAGGATTTCAACTTCGGCTTTCTCGGCTCGCGCGCCGGCTATGACATCAACCAGACCCTGATTTCCTACACAAATGACAGCTCCCATGCCCGCGCGGCACTGGTGGGGGCGCTCAACACCCTTCTTGTCGCGGTTCTCGGCTGCACCTTCGCCACGATCCTCGGCGTGGTCTTCGGCGTGCTGCGCCTGTCCTCCAACTGGATCGTCGCCCGTCTCGCCGGCGTCTATGTCGAGATGTTCCGCAACGTGCCTGTGCTGTTGTGGATCTTCACCATCATGGCGGTCATCACCGAGATCGCCCCGGCCCCCTCCGCCTTCCGCGGCGACAACGCCACCTCCTCCATGCTGTTTGCGGACAGCGTGGCCATCACCAACCGCGGCATCTACATGCCCTGGCCGGTCTGGGGCGACGGCTGGCAGATCGTCGTCGGCACCTTCATCCTCTCGCTGATCGCCATCCTGCTCTTCGGGCGCTATGCCCGCAAACGCCAGGAAGACACCGGCGACATCCTCCCCACCTTCTGGATCAAGCTCGGCCTGTTCTTCATTCCGACCATTCTCATCGACGTTCTCATGGGCGGTCCCGTCACCTTCGAATTCCCGGTGCTGGAGCGGTTCAACTTCGAGGGCGGCGGCTTCGTCGACAAGGCGCTGATCGCCCTCGTGCTCGCCCTCTCGCTCTACACCGGCGCCTTCATCGCCGAGAACGTGCGCGCGGGCATTCTCGCCATCTCCAAGGGCCAGACCGAAGCCGCGAGCGCGCTCGGCCTGCGGCCCAACCGCACCATGAGCCTCGTCATCCTGCCCCAGGCCCTGCGCGTCATCATCCCGCCCCTGATCTCGCAATACCTCAACCTCACCAAGAACTCCTCGCTCGCCATCGCCGTCGGCTACATGGACATCCGCGCCACCCTCGGGGGCATCACCATGAACCAGACCGGCCGCGAACTCGAGTGCATGCTTCTCCTCATGGGCTTCTACCTCGTCATCAGCCTCGCGATCTCGTCGTTGATGAACTGGTACAATTCCTCCGTAGCCCTCAAGGAGCGCTGACATGGCCGAACTCACCTTCGTGCGGACCCAAATGGTCGCCCCCCGCGAGGCACCGGGCGTCTCCATCGGCATCGTAAAATGGATGCGCGAGAACCTCTTCAACGGCTGGCTCAACTCCATCCTGACGGTCCTTTCGCTCTATGCCATCTACGCCCTCGTCAGCCACATCGGCCCCTGGTTCCGCCACGCCGTATGGGACGCGGGCTCGCTCCAGGAATGCCGCGCCATCATCCAGGCAACCTGGGGCGAAGGGGCGTCCGGGGCCTGTTTCGCGGTCCTGCGCGAGCGCTGGCAGCAGTATCTCTTCGGTTTCTACCCGTCCGAGCTCTACTGGCGCCCGACCCTGACCTTCTTCCTGATGTTCGCGGCCCTCGCCCCGATCCTGTTTGCCGAGCTGCCGCGTCGTCTGATCTGGCTCTCCGCGGCGTTTCCGGGGCTCGCCTACTGGCTGCTTTGGGGCGGCTCGATCTTCGTGCCCATCTCCGTCTATGCGGGCGTGGCGATCGCCGTCGTCGTCTACGCCGCCGCCGCCGGCCGCCGCGAAGGGCCGCTCGCCGCCTTCGCCGCCGTCGCGGCCGCCCTCGTCTGGTGGGCGTACCTCGCCGGCCCCGTCGCCGGCGTCCTCGCCTCCACGGGCATCGGCACGCTCACCCCGGTGCAGTCCAAGCTCTTCGGCGGCTTCACCCTGTCCTTCGTCATCGGCGTCACCGGCATCGTCTGCTCGCTGCCCATCGGCGTCCTGCTCGCCCTCGGCCGGCGGTCGGACATGTTCTTCGTCAAGACGATCTGCGTCATGTTCATCGAGTTCATCCGCGGCGTGCCGCTGATCACGCTCCTTCTGGTGGCCTCCTTCCTGCTCAATATCTTCCTGCCGCCCGGTACGAACTTCGACATCATCCTGCGCGTCATCATCATGGTGACGCTCTTTGCCTCCGCCTACATGGCCGAGACGATCCGCGGCGGGCTCGCGGCCCTGCCCAAGGGCCAGTACGAGGCCGCCGACGCGCTGGGCCTCGACTACTGGCGCGCAATGCGGCTCGTGATCATGCCCCAGGCCCTCAAGATCTCCATCCCCGGCATCGTCAACAACTTCATCGGCCTCTTTAAGGACACGACGCTGGTCGCGATCATCGCCCTGCTCGACCCCCTCGGCCTGACCACCGCGATCCGGGCAGATTCCAACTGGAACGGCCTCATCTGGGAGCTCTACGGCTTTGTGGCCCTCGTCTTCTTCCTCTTTTGCTATTCCATGTCGCAATACTCCCAGTATCTCGAGCGCAAGCTCCGCACCGGTCCCCAGTAGGAGGCGCCCCATGTCCGACGTCGCAGCCACCGATCTCAAACGCGCGGCCCCCGCGGCCTTCAAGGTCACCGACGAGATCGCCATCGAGATCGCCGGCATGAACAAGTGGTACGGCCAGTTCCACGTCCTGCGCGACATCGACCTCAACGTCTACCGCGGCGAGCGCATCGTGGTCTGCGGGCCCTCCGGCTCCGGCAAGTCGACCCTCATCCGCTGCATCAACCGCCTCGAGGAACACCAGAAGGGCAAGATCGCCGTCGACGGGGTCGAACTGACCTCCGACCTCAAGAACATCGACAAGATCCGCTCCGAAGTCGGCATGGTGTTCCAGCACTTCAACCTCTTCCCGCACCTGACGATCCTCGAGAACTGCACCCTCGCCCCGATCTGGGTCCGCAAGACCCCCAAGCGCGAGGCCGAGGAGATCGCCATGCATTTCCTGACCAAGGTCAAGATCCCCGAACAGGCCAACAAATACCCCGGCCAGCTCTCGGGCGGCCAGCAACAGCGCGTGGCAATCGCCCGCTCGCTCTGCATGAAACCCCGCATCATGCTCTTCGACGAGCCCACTTCCGCCCTCGACCCCGAGATGATCAAGGAGGTGCTCGACACCATGATCGAGCTCGCCGAGGAGGGCATGACGATGATCTGCGTCACCCACGAGATGGGCTTCGCCCAGGCCGTGGCCAACCGCGTTATCTTCATGGACCAGGGCCAGATCGTGGAGCAGAACGAGCCGAAGGAATTCTTCAACAACCCCAAATCCGACCGCACCAAGCTGTTCCTCAGCCAGATCCTCGGCCACTGACGCCTCCGCACTGTCCCGACGCGCCCCAGACGACACACCGGCGCATCCCGCGCCGCCGACCGCCATGTTCCCGAAAGGACACCTCGAATGGCTCTTCCGACCCCGCTCCGGTCCGCCTGCCGCGCCCTGCTTCTGGCCGGCGGGCTCGCCCTCGCCGCTGGTGCCGCGACCGCGGACGCCCTCGAGGAGATCAAGGCCGCCGGCACGATCAACGTCGGCGTCTTCGCCGACTTCCCGCCCTTCGCCTCCGCCAGCGCCGACATGAGCCTCAAGGGCTATGACGTGGACGTGGCCCAGACCATCGCCGACCGGCTCGGCGTGACCCTCACGCTGGTTCCCGTCACCGGCCAGAACCGCATCCCTTTCCTCAACGACGGCCGCGTCGATCTGCTGATGAGCGTGGGCTACAGCGCGGAGCGCGCCGAGGTCATCGACTACGCCGCCGCCTACGCGCCCTACTACATCGCCGTCATCGGCCCGGCCGCGATGGAGGTCGCCGACGCCGCGGGCCTCGCCGAAAAGTCCGTCGCGGTGAACCGGGGCACCCTCGAGGACACCTCCCTGACCGAGGCCGCCCCCGACACGACCGAGATCATGCGCTTCGATAACTACAGCGCCGTGATCCAGGCCTTCATCTCCGGCCAGACCGACCTGATGGTCGTAGGCAACGACGTCGGGGCACAGGTCCTCGCCCGCCAGGAGGACCTCGCGCCGGAACAGAAGTTCCAACTCCTCACCTCGCCCTCCCACATCGCGCTGAACCAGGATGAGCCTGCCCTCAAGGAGGCCGTCAACGAGGCCGTGGCCGCCATGCTCGCGGACGGCTCGCTCAACGCCAGTTCCGAGGCCTGGCTGAACACCCCGCTCGATCCGGCCAACCTCACGGAGTGACGCCGTGCTCCCGGGCGGCGCGTTCGGCTGGCTGCCCGGGGCGTCCGCCGCGATCCTGAGCGGTACGGCTACGACGCTGATGCTCATCGCGGTGACCACCGCCTTAGGCGTGGCCCTCAGCATCCTCGCCGCCGCAGGCCAGCGCAGCGGCCTGCGCCTCCTCGCCTTTGTCATCACCGCCTATGTCGAGGTGATCCGCAACACGCCCTTCCTCGTCCAGCTTTTCTTCATCTACTTCGGCCTGCCGGGCATCGGCATCCGCCTCGATCCCCTGACCGCCGCGATCCTCGCCATGACCCTGAACATGGGGGCCTACACCACCGAGATCGTCGGCGCGGGTCTCGACGCCGTGCCGCCTGGCCAGCGCGAGGCCGCCTCGGCCCTCGGCCTCCGCCCCGCGCTCGTCTTCGTCAAGGTCGTCCTGCCCCAGGCGCTCAAGGTCATCTATCCCGCGCTCAACAGCCAGATCGTCATCATGATGCTCGAATCCGCGGTCGTCTCCCAGATCGCGGTGCGCGAACTGACCTACCAGGCCGACATGCTCCAGGCCCGGACCTTCCGCGCCTTCGAGACCTATCTCGTCGTCACCCTGATCTATCTCGCCCTGTCCATCGGTCTGCGCCGCGCGCTCGTCTGGATCGGCCGGCGCAAGCTCGCGGTGGATGCTCCGTGATCGAGTTTACCCTCTGGGACATCGTCCGAAACCTCGTCTTCGCCACCCGCTGGACGGTGCTCCTGTCGCTGGTGGCCTTCATCGGCGGAGCCACCGTCGGCGCGCTGATCCTGCTCCTGCGCATCTCGCCTTACCCCGCCCTGCGCCTCCTCGCGCGCGGCTACATCGCGCTTTTTCAGGGCACGCCGCTCCTTATGCAGCTTTTCCTAATGTTCTTCGGGCTGCCCATGCTCGGCTTGCGGATCGACCCCTGGACGGCCGCCGCCTTCGGCCTGACCTTCTTCGCCAGCGCCTTTCTCGCGGAGATCTGGCGCAGCGGCGTCGACGCCATGCCGACCGGCCAATGGGACGCCGGGGCCAGCCTCGGCCTCGGGCGCATCCGGCAGTTGCGTCTCGTCATCCTGCCGCAGGCCTTCGTCATCACCCGCGCCCCGATGGTGGGCTTTCTCGTCCAGCTCATCAAGAGCACCGCGCTCACGTCCATCATCGGCTTCGAGGAACTGCTGCGCACCGCAAACGCCATCAACAACGCCACCTTCGAGCCCTTCAAGGTCTACGGCTTCGTCGCCCTGATCTTCTTCGCCTTGTGCTACCCGCTCACCCTCTACGCCCGCCGCCTCCAGGCCGCGGAGGTCAAGGCGCGCCGCTAGCGGGCCTCCCCCAGCCGGCGCGGCACAGTGAACGCCACAAGCCGCCCGCATTGCCACTCGGCGAATTGCACTGCCTCAAAATCGATCACGGCGACCGCCGCAGTGGGAAACCGCCCGAAGTCCGGGTCTTCCGGCGGCGATGCCAGCAAGCGCCGCGCCAATTCGCCGATCCCCGGCATGTGCCCGATCATCATGACCGCCGCCTCAGACTCCGCCGCAAGCGCCGCCCGTTGCATCCCCTCGGGCTCGGCCAGATACAGATCGCTCCGGTACGCCACCGGGATCTCCGCAAACTCCGGGCCCAACCGCGCCCAGGTCTCCCGCGTCCGCGCCGCCGTGGAGACGAGGGTCAGGTCCGGCACGTACCTGCCCTGCCGCAGCCACGCGCCCATGCGCGGCGCATCCTCGCGCCCGCGCTTGTTCAGCGGCCGGTCCTCGTCCCGCTGGCCCGCATCGGCCCAGCTCGACTTCGCATGCCGCATCAGGATCAGCCGCCTCATGCGGCCGCCATCGCGGGTCGGTGCGCGTTAATGACCGTTGAAATTCGCTTAACGAAAATAGGAAAATATAACAAAATCAGGGACATACAATTTTGTCCACGCGTGGACATCTTCCCGTCCCAACCCTCACGCCCGCACCTCCCCATGAAAGGCCCGCATGTGGAACGCAGACTGCGCCTCCGGCCGCTGCCCTTGCCCCACCGGACAGGCGCGCCGCACGGCACATCCCCGCATCCGGCAATCCGCCCCGGCCTCCGTCTCCAGATAGGCATGGCACACCGGCACGTCGTATCCCCCCTCCGTCAGCGCGCCCACTGGACAGGCCGAAACGCAGGGCCGCTCGCAGGTCGTGCAAGGCTGCACCCCCGCCGGTGCCAGGTCCAGCCGCTCCGCGAACGCCAGCGCCCCGCGATAGGACACAAACAGCCCGTCTCGCGCATGCACCAGCAAGCCGACCGGCGACGCCCAGGCCTGCCCGCTCCGCACCGCCCAAGCCAGGAACGGCAGCCAAGGCGGCCCGCCGAACGGAAACAGCGCCCCGGCCCCGAACCGCGTGGCAAGCCCCCCGATCACCCGCTCCGACCACCGGTTGAGCGGATCTGCCCTTCCGTCGCCGAATTCAGTACTGCCCGTGACCCGCGCCCAGAACGCCGCTCCGTCCGGCCCGAGCAGCAGCAGCGTGCCGCAGCCCTCGGGTGCCCCGTCGCCCGGTTCGGGATGGAACCCGCCCAGCAAATGGAGCCCCTCTGCGGCGGCCGCCTCCCCGAGCGTCATCGCGCCCGGAACGGCAGGCTCAGCGCCCAGCCTAGCCGGCTCGGCCGCCCGTCGCGCCATTCGAGGCCCGTCTCCATCGCCTCGTGCCCGTCCCGCGGCTGCGCGCGGTAGGTGCCAAACACCCGGTCCCACACCGACAGTGAGAACCCATAGTTCGTGTCGTGCTCGTCGCGGTGCACCGAATGATGCACCCGGTGCATGTCGGGCGTCACCACCACCCGGCGCAGCACCGCATCAACCCGTGCAGGCAGGTTGATGTTCGCATGGTTGAACATCGCCATCCCGTTGAGCATCACCTCGAACAGGATCACCGCCAACGCCGCCGGCCCGAGCAGATAGACGAGCGCGATCTTGAGACCCATCGACAACGCGATCTCTCCGGGATGAAACCGGATCGCCGTCGTCACGTCCATGTCCACGTCCGCGTGATGCACCCGGTGCAGCCGCCACAACAGCGGGATCTTGTGCGTCGCCCAATGCTGCGCCCAGATCGCGAGGTCGAGGATCAGGACCGCGGCCGCCACCTCCAGCCACACCGGTCCGTCCAGCCGGTTGAACAAGCCCCACCCCCGCGCCGACGCATCGAGTGCCGCCCCCACCGCCAGCAGCGGCACCAGCAGCGCCACGAGCCGCAGCGTCACGGCATCGAGGACCACGATCCCCCAATTGGTCGCCCAGCGCCGTCCACGCCCCTGCGCCCTGGCTCTGCGGGGCGCATAGGTCTCCACCGCCGCCAACAGGACGAACAGCCCGAGGAAGACCCCGAGGCGGATCAGTGCTTCATGTTCCATGATCCGCATGTGGGTCGTCTCCGGACCGGTTCAAGCACGGGCGGGCGGCGCGTCGCGGATGAGCGTGCCCGCGCCATGCGCCGTGAAGAGTTCCAGCAGCACCGCATGGGGTGCCCGCCCGTCGAGGATCACCGCCGCCCGCACCCCGCCCTCGAGGGCCGCCAGTGCCGTCTCCGTCTTCGGGATCATCCCGCCCGCGATCACGCCCGCGGCCGTCATGTCCCGGACCTCCTTTGAGCTCAGCTGGGTCCGCACCGCCCCGCTCGCGTCCTTCACCCCGGCCACGTCCGTCAACAACAACAATCGGTCCGCCCGCATCGCCGCGGCGATCGCCCCCGCCGCCGTGTCGCCGTTGATGTTGAAGGTCTCGCCGCCCCGGCCTGCCCCGATGGGGGCCACGACCGGAATGAAGGCCGAGGCGAGGAACGTGCGCAGCACATCCGGATTGACCTCTACCGGCCGGCCGACGAAGCCCAGATCGATCGTGTGCGCCACCCCGTCGCGCAGCACCGTCGCGAGGTCGCGCTCGCAGATCATCAGATTCGCGTCCTTGCCCGACAGCCCCACCGCCCGGCCGCCTGCGGAATTGATCGCCTGAACGATGCGCTTGTTGATGCGCCCGGCGAGCACCATCTCTACGACCTCCACGGTCGCCTCGTCGGTCACGCGCTTGCCGTCCACGAACTCCGACACGATCCCGAGCCGCCGCAGCATCTCGTTGATCATCGGCCCGCCGCCGTGCACCACCACCGGGTTCACGTTGCACTGCTTGAGCAGCACCACGTCCCGCGCGAACTGCTCCATCGCGGCATCGTCGCCCATGGCATGGCCGCCGATCTTGATCACGACCGTGGCCCCGTCGTAGCGCTGCATCAGCGGCAGCGCCTCGGACAGCGTGCGGGCGGTCGCGAGCCAGTCGCGGGTCTGGGCAGACGGCTTGTCCATGGCGGCGCTCCCGGTGGCCTATGGCGCGCCTTGATGCGCCTCGCGGCGCGGCTTACACTCAAGCCATCCGCGTCACAAGGAGATCGGATGATGCGCAATCAGGCAGGCCTCGTCCTGGCCCTCGTCCTCGCCCTGGGGCTGCCGGGTGCCGCTCCGGCCGAGGCCCAAACCTCAGACTGTGCGACGCTCCTCGCCAACTACGCCCGGACGGCCGAGGCCTTCCCCGAATGGCGTTCCAATTCGGTGGGGATCAACCGCAATACCTCGCGCGCCGCCCAGCGCGTGATCCAGGGCGGATGCGTGACCCGCGACAACGATCTCGCCAACCTCACGACCCTCTCGACCCAGCTGCGCGGCGGACTGCGCGGCGAGACCGGCACCCCGATCGCGCGCACCTGGCTGCAGGCGGGCATCGTGCCCGGCTTCTTCACCGAACAGGCCACCCGCGGGTTTTTCAGCGGGCTCGGCTACGGCACCCGCAGCGAGGGGGCACCCGGGCTCGGACGCTGGATCCTGGTCGGGCCCTTCAGCACCGAAGGCGGGTTCCGGGAGGCCGCCGAGATCGCCCGGCGCGCCGGGTTCAGAGCGCCCTTGCCGCGGTCCTACCCGTGACCGGGCGCACGGGCCTCATCGGTCTGGCGCTCCTCGTCCTTGCCGGATGCGCCGGCGGGTTCCCGGAACAATCGCGCGACCGTGCGGCTTGCGTGCCGTACTTCGTCGAGTACGACCGGATCACCCGAAATGCGACCGCCCAGCTTATCGATCGCCGTTTCGGGCCCAGCGTCGTCGCCAGCCGCAGATCCCAGCTTACCGTCCTTTTGATCCAGAACGATTGCCTGACCCGGGCTAGGGACATCCAGAACCTCGATGCCGTGGCGCAGTCCCGCGCAGGCCGCCCCGTCACCCAGAGCGGACCCGCCCTGCCGCGGCCCGTGGCAGTCCACGTCGGGGCCCTGACCAGCGACGCCGATGCCGCCCGCGCCATCGCGTTCTTCCAGAGCCTCGGCGTCCGCGCGACGGGGCAGGGGGCAGGGCGGCTGGGGCGGCGTGTCTATGCGGGAATGATCCGCACCGAAGGTGGCCTCGCCGATCTGATAGCGCTGGCCCGGGAAGCGGGATTCGTCGCTCCCTATGCTTCGGAGACCTTCCGCTTCTGAAGCCTCAAATCATCTCTGCCACGATGCTGCGCAGCACGTCGAGGCCGAGGCCGGTTTCCGAGGACGTGACCACGACCTGCGGAAAGGCCGCTGCCTGCTTCACGAGCCCGGCCGCCACGGATGCGAACACGTCGTCGAGGGCAGGCTGGCCCGGCTTGTCTGCCTTGGTCAGCACCACCTGAAACGTCACTGCCGAGCGGTTGAGCAGATCCATGATCTCCAGATCGGGGGCCTTGAGCCCGTGCCGCGCATCCACCAGCAGAAACGCCCGGCGCAGCGTCGGCCGCCCAGCCAGATAGGCCCTGAGGAGCGCCTGCCATTTCTCGACCACCGCCTTCGGGGCCTCAGCGTAGCCGTAGCCGGGCAGATCGACCAGATAGCGCTCAGCCCCAAGGGCAAAGAAGTTGATCTCCTGCGTGCGGCCGGGGGTGTTGGAGGCGCGCGCCAGCGCCTTGCGACCGGTCAGCGCGTTGATGAGGCTCGATTTGCCGACATTGGAGCGTCCCGCGAAACAGACCTCCCTTCGGTCGGCGGGGGGCAGACCGTCCATGGCCACCACGCCCTTAAGAAAGTCGCAGGGACCCGCGAACAGCTTGCGGCCCCGTTCCAGCAGGTCCGGATCGGTCTCGGCCGCGCGCGTGACGGCGAGCTTCACGCCCTTGCCCGGTCGCCGACGGCGACGGTTCCGGCGGCGATCACCTCGGCGAAGATCCCGAAATCCTTGTGGCCCCAGCCCGAGTCGAGCGCCCCGAGGGTGTCCACGTCGGGCAGGCCGGTTTCCGGATCCACCGCCGTCGCTCTGCACCGGGTGATGCGTTCGCGCACCCGCAGCCGGGCACCTCCCAGCGTGATCTCGCGACCGATCAGATCGAATTCCGCCCAGGGGTCGAGCCCGTCGAGCCAGACGTTGCCGCGAAAGCGCTCCATCGCGAGAGATCTGCCAAGCCGCGCACCCAGTTCGGCAAGGCTCGCGAGGTTCAGGATCGAGACCGAGGGCCAGTCGCTGTCCGTCATGCCCTGCCGCGCCGCACGCACCACGAAAGCGGGCAGGACCCGCGCCGGATCGCAGAGCGGCGTCACCCAGGCCACCAGCCGCGCCGCATCCCCGGCGTCGTCGGGATCGACGGTGATCTCCGGACGCTGCGGATGGGTCAGCGTCACGCGGCCCGACGGCTCGTCCGTCCGGGCGCGGATCGCCATGAGCGCTGCCGTCCGCGCACCACGCCCGAAGTTCACGCAGGAGACCCACTCGACCGTCCCGGCGCCGATCCGTGCCGCGTCATGGGCGATGGCCCAGACGCGGTCCCAGGGCATGGTCTGTCCCACGATCAGATCCGTGCGTTCGATCGCCTCGACCCCGTGCCCCTTGATGGGGTGGCGCCACAGGTGGGCGATGCGCGCGTCCAATCAGTCGGCCTTCTTGGGGCGTTTGCGCGAACCGAAAATGTTGCCGAGCACCTCGGGCTTCACGCCCTGGCTGCGCATGATCAGATACTGCTGGCTGAAGGTAATCATGTTGTTTGCCACCCAGTAGATCACCAGCCCGCTCGCGAAGGTGCCCAGCATGAACATGAAGATCCAGGGCATCCAGGCGAAGACCATGGCTTGGGTCTTGTCGGTCGGGGCCGGGTTCAGCTTCATCTGCAGCCACATCGAGATCCCCATCAGGATCGGCCAGATGCCGATCGACAGGATGAACAGCAGGCTTTCCGGGCCCGGGGCACCCCATGGCAACAAGCCAAACAGGTTGAAGATCGACGTGGGATCGGGCGCGGACAGATCGCGGATCCAGCCCACGAACGGCGCGTGCCGCAATTCCAGCGTGACGAAGATCACCTTGTAGAGCGAGAAGAAGATCGGGATCTGCAGGAGGATGGGCAAACAGCCGGCGGCCGGGTTGACCTTCTCCTTCTTGTAGAGCGCCATGACTTCCTGCTGCATCTTCATGCGGTCGTCGCCGGCGCGCTCCTTGATCTTCTCCATCTCCGGCTGAAGCTGCTTCATCTTGGACATCGAGACGTAGGACTTGTAGGCCAGCGGGAACAACAGCGCCTTGATGATGAACGTGAGCCCGATGATCGCAAAGCCCATGTTGCCGATCAGCAGGTTAAGGTAATGCAGCGCCATGAAGATCGGCTTGGTCAGGAAAAAGAACCAGCCCCAGTCGATGGCGTCGACGAACCGGTCGATCCCCTTGGCGCGTTCATAGTCCCGGATCGTCGCCCATTCCTTGGCCCCCGCGAACAGCCAGGTGGACACCTCCGCCGTGGTCCCCGGCGCCACGCTCATCACCGGCAGGCGCATGTCGGTCTGATAGGTGTCGTTGCCGGGATTGTACTTCGTCACGGCAGTGAAGGCCTGGCCCGGCGGGGCCATCAACGTCGTCATCCAGAAATGGTCCGTGAACCCGATCCAGCCGTTCTCCGCCACGCTCAACGCGGCCGACGGCGATCCGCCCTCGCCGGGATCGACGGGCAGGTCGGGCAGGTTCTTCCAGCTCGTCTCCGTCAGCGTGCCGTCGGTCATCGCGATCACACCTTCGTGCAGGATGTAGAACCTGCGCAGGTTCGACGGCTCGCCGTGCCGGGCGATGATCCCGTAAGGCGACATCCGGACTTCGGCACCCGTCGTGTTCTCGACCGACTGGTTCACGGTGAACATGAAATTCTCGTCGATCGACATGGTCCGCCGGAAGATCAGACCGGCGCCGTTGTCCCAGACGAGCGTCACGGGCGAGGCTTCCGTCAGGACGTCGCCGCTTTCCACGCTCCAGACCGTTGTCGGGCCCGGAACCGCATCGAAGCCCAGTCCGCCCGCGGGGGCCCAGCCGTACAGGGCATAATAGGCATCCGCCGAACCGGCCGGATTGAGCAGCGTGACGGTGGGGGAATTCGGCTCGACCGTCTCGAAATAGTCAAGCAGATCAAGATCGTCGATCCGTCCACCCATCAGCGAGATCGAGCCTTCGAGCCGGGCGGTGCGCACCGGGATGCGCATGCTCCTGGCCAGCACGTCGTCGCGCGCGACGACAGGTTCCGTGGCGAGGCCGGGCGTGGCTCCCGGGGTCGCCGGAGTGGCGGGCGCATCCACGTCCGCCTGCGTCGTGGCGGGGACGTCGACGGGCGGCTCGGGCGGAAAGATCAGGAACCATCCGAGGATCACGAGAAAGCTCAGAGCCGTCGCCAGGATGAGGTTCCTGTTCTGCTCGTCCATGAAAGACTCCGGTCGGCCTGTGGAAAATCTGTCAGGGTTCAACAGCCGCCGCCCCCAAAGGTCAAGCCGTATTCGGGTCCCCCGTCATGGCCGCGGGCCTTGCCCGATAGTTCGCGAGCCACCGGAACGTCTCCGTCTGGGACATCGGTTTGGCGATCAGATAGCCTTGCGCGTGATCGCATCCCAGATCCTGGAGCATCGCCAGCGCAGTCTCGGTTTCCACCCCTTCGGCGACCGTGCGGATCCCCAGCGCCTTGGCCATGGCGATCATCGACGCGGTCAGCGACAGGCTCTCCTCGCTGGTCTCGATCCCGAAGATGAAGCTGCGGTCGATCTTGATGCGGTTGACCATGAACCGCCGCAGGTTCTGGATCGAGGCATGTCCCGTCCCGAAGTCGTCGAGTTCGATCATGAACCCTGCCGAGGCCAGTCCGCGCAGGTTGCGCACCACCATGTCGGTGTCGCTGGTGATCAGGACCGTCTCCAGCACCTCGATGGAGATGCGCCGCGGCTCGATGTCGTTGCGCTCGACCTCCCACTTGATCCGTTCGATCAGCCGCGGATCGCGCAGCTGGCCCAGCGCGAAATTGACGCCGATCTTCGGCACATGCAGACCCGCCGCGTCCCAGGCCGTCAGCGCCGCGAGCGACTGCGCCAGAACCACCTCGCCGATCCGCTCGGTCAGTTCGGCCTGTTCGGCGAAATCCAGAAACGCCCCCGGCGGCAACAGCCCGCGCGTCGGATGCCGCCAGCGCACCAGCGCCTCGAACCCCGAGACGGCCCCAGTCACCAGGTCGATCTGCGGCTGGAAGAACGGCACCAGTTCGCCCCGCGTCAGACCGCCGAGCAGTTCCGTATAGAGCGTCTCGCGCTTCTCCGCCTCGGCGCGCAGGCTCTTGCGGAAGTGGTGGATATTGCCGGGCCCCAGCGCCTGCGCCTCCCCGAGGGCGATCTCGGCGTTGGCGAGCATCCGCTCGGGATCCACCTCGTCGTCGCTCGCCAGCGCCACGCCGATCGAGCAGGTTAGCCGGCGCGCCCCGCTCGGCAGCGAGAACGGCATGCCGAGCGCGTGCTGGAAGCGCGCGGCGATCTGAGTGACCGCCGAGGCATCGGGCAGGTCCTTCGCGATCACAACGAAATCGTCCTGCCCGAGATAGGCCGCGAAATCGCCGGCCCGCAGGCTCTGGCGCAGGCGACGCGCGGTGATGCGCACGATCTCGTTGGCGGCCCGCTGCCCGAGCGTCTCGCGTAACGTCTTGAACTTGTCGAGGTCGAGCCGATAGATCGCCGTAAGCTCGGTCTCGCGCTCCGCGGAGGCCGAGATCTGGGCGAGATAGGCGCGCAGATACGTCGAATTCGGCAGCTTCGTGACCGGATCGTGCATCATCTGGAAACGGTCCTCGCGCCCCGCCTCGCGGTTGGCCGCGACCCAGGTATCCAGCCTGCGACGGGCCGGGGCGGCCACCAGGGCTCCGAGCCCGACCAGGGCTGCCACGTTGAGCGCAAAGGCCGCCCAGATCGTCAGGCGTGCAACGCGCCGCGCGTCCTGTGCCGCCACCGAGGTCCGGATGGCATCGCGTTCGGCCACCGGGGCCAGCGCGCGCGCGAAGACGGAACTCTGCCTCCGTGCCTCGGTCTCGTCCATGCCCTCGTCCATAAGGCCCAACGTGGCGAGAGCGGCTTTTGCAACCTCGCTGCCCGCCGCGGCGTCGTCCGACAGGAGCGCGCTTCGCCGGCTCTCGAGATCGTTCAGGCGGAGGATCTCGCGCCGGGCTGCCTCCAGCGCTGCCTCGCGCCCCGCGCCCGCAGGAGCACGGGCCGCCGCGTCGAGATCGAGCGCTATGAGGCGGATCGAGGCGGGCTGAGCGGCGGTTTCGCGCTCGGCGTCCGAGGCCCGCACCGCGCGCTGGCCGGCATGATCGATCACGAGCGGGGTCGCTGCAATCAGCAGGAGCCAGACGCCCATGACGACGCAGAGCGCGCGGGTAAAAACCCGCTGGGGCGCATCGTCTGGGGCAAGGTCCTGATCCTGTGACATGCACCGGAGGCTAGCCGGCCCGGGTCAAGACAACCTTTAATCGCGCCCGGCCAGGCTCCTGAACATGAGGCAAACTCAAGGTAAACGGTCCGTTGCCGCAGATCAGAGCCCGGCGAAGTCGAACAGCCCCGCGTCGAGCAGATGGCTCGGGTTCACCTGGGTCAGCGCCCGGAACAGGATCTGGCGCCGCCCGGGCGAGCGCGTCTCCCACTCGTCCACCATCCGCTTTATCTGCTGGCGCTGGAGCCCGTCCTGGCTGCCGCACAGATCGCAGGGGATGATTGGGTAGTTCATCGCCTTCGCGAACCGGCCGCAATCCTCCTCGGACACATGCGCGAGCGGGCGGTGCACATAGACATCGCCCTCGTCGTTGAGCAGCTTCGGCGGCATTGCCGCGAGCTTGCCGCCGTGGAACAGGTTCAAGAGGAACGTCTCGATGATATCGTCGCGGTGATGCCCCAGCACGATGGACGAGCACCCCTCCTCGCGGGCGATCCGGTAGAGGTGCCCCCGCCGCAGCCGTGAGCAGAGCGCGCAATAGGTCTTCTTCGCCGGCACCTTGTCGATCACCACCGAATAGGTATCCCGGTACTCGATCCGGTGCGCGACCCCCATCCGCGTCAGGAACTCCGGCAGGACGGTCGCGGGAAACCCCGGCTGCCCCTGGTCGAGATTGCACGCGAGCAACTCCACCGGCAGCAGGCCGCGCCATTTCAACTCCGTCAACGCCGCGAGCAGGGTATAGCTGTCCTTGCCCCCCGACAGGCACACCAGCCACCGCTCGCCCCGCCGTGCCATGCCGTAGGTCTCGATGGCCTCGCGGGTCTGGCGCACGATCCGCTTGCGCAGCTTGCGAAATTCGGTCGTCGTGGGGGCCCCCTCGAACAGGGGATGGATCTCGGTCGCGTCCAGCATGCCCGAGCCTTATCCCAGGCCTGCGCCCGTTTCAACGTCCGCGATTGTCAAAGCCCTCCGGCGCGCCAAGTCCCCCGGAACACCGGAGAATTGTTCATGCGTCGCTGGCTCCTGCTCCCCGTGCTGCTAGTCCTCGCCGCCTGTGTCGGCCGGCCAGATCCCGATGCGCCCTCCATGGGCGGGCCCGACCTCAACCTCGAGGAGTTTTTCGACGGACGGGTGATGGCCTACGGCCAGTTCCAGGACCGCTTCGGCGAGGTGCGCCGCCGTTTCACCGTGGACGTGAACGGCACCTGGGACGGCGAACGCCTGACCCTGGTGGAGGATTTCGCCTACAACGACGGCCAGACCGAACGGCGCGTCTGGACCCTGCAAAAGACCGGCCCCGACAGTTGGGAGGGCACGGCCCCCGGCGTGATCGGCACTGCCACCGGCACGGAGCGGAACGACACCTTCAACTGGACCTATTCCATCGACCTGCCCGAGGAGAGCGGCGGCTTTCGCGCCGATTTCGACGACTGGATGTGGCGCTTCGACGGTGAGCGCCTGCTCAACCGGGCCTATGTGTCGCGGTTCGGCGTGACCTTGGGAGAAGTGATCATCTTCTTCGAGCGGGTTGGATGAGCCCTGGGCACGACCTCGGGCACCGCATCGATCCCGGACCCGCCCGAAGGATGGCACCGCAGAATCCGCCTAAGCGCCAGCCACCCGCCCCGGAATGCGCCATGAACCTCGAGCGCTTCGAGCGCATAAGCCGAGCAGGTCGGCAGGTACCGGCAATTGTGCCCCACGAAGGGCGAGACCACGAGCCTGTATCCCCGTACCGGAAGCGCCATCAGGCGGGCGAGCGGGCTCACGGGCGCCGCTCCTTGTGGATCAGGACGAGCGCTCCCTTGAGGTCGTCGACCAATTGCCCGAACGGGCGTTGCGCCGTCACTTCGGGACGCCCGATCAGCACGTAATCCCAGCCCGGGAGGCCAAGCCCGGGCATCACCTCGCGCGCGATGGCCCGCAGGCGACGCTTCGCACGGTTGCGCGCCACGGCATTCCCGACCTTCTTCGAGCAGGTGTATCCAACACGCAGAGGACCATTATCCTCCGGCACCGATCTCGCGCGGGCCTGAAGCGTGAACCCCGGCGTCGACTGGCGGCGAGCCCGGGCCGCGGCGAGGAAATCCGCCCGCCTGGCCAGGGTCACCGGAGCCGACATCGCCTCAGGCGGACAGTTTCTTGCGGCCCTGGGCGCGGCGGCGGTTCAGGATGATCCGGCCGCTCTTGGTGGCCATCCGCGCGCGGAAACCGTGACGGCGCTTGCGCACCAGATTGCTTGGCTGAAAGGTCCGTTTCGTGCTCATCCTGCGTCTCCTTCTCGCGTCTGGCACCCCCCCGACGCCGGACGCGCCTCCGCAATAGGTAGCCAGCGCCCCGATATTCGAAGTGTTGCTCATAGGCAGGACGCCTGCCCAAGTCAATTCGCCCCGTGCACCGCTCTGAAACATTCGCGGGGTCAGGGTCAAGCCTGCGTGATCGCGTCGGATTTCGACGGCGAGCAGCGTATGGCAGAGCTGGATACGACCAAAAGGACCTGACCCATGTCCAAGATGCACCGACCCGCCTCTCCCCTGCGCCGCGCGATCCCGCTCGGTCTCATCGCCCTTGGGGCGGTCCTTGGGTTCGTTCTGTTGCGCGACACGCTCACGTTTCAGGCCCTCGGCGAGAACCGCGCCGCCCTCATTGCCTGGCGCGACGACAACTATGCGCTGGCGGCCCTCACCTTCATGGGGGTCTATGTCGCGGTCGTGGCCTTCTCGCTGCCCGGCGGCGCCGTGATGACCCTCGCGGGGGGCTTTCTCTTCGGCGTGCCGGCGGGCGTCGCCATGGTCGTGGTCAGTGCGACGCTCGGGGCGAGCCTCCTTTTTCTCGCAGCGCGCGCCGGCCTCGGCGACACGCTCCACGCCCGTATGGTAGCAAAGGGCTCGGACGGTGCGCTGGCCCGCATCGAAAAGGGACTGCGCCGCAACGAGATCAGCTACCTCCTGCTGATGCGCCTCGTGCCCGCGATCCCGTTCTTCGTGGCGAACCTCGCCCCGGCGTTTCTCGGCGTGAAGTTGCGCAACTACGTGCTGACCACCTTCTTCGGCATCCTGCCCGGCACCGCGGTCTTCGCCTGGATCGGAGCCGGGGCGGGCGAGGTCTTCGCACGCGGCGAGACGCCGGACCTCTCCATCCTTTTCTCGCCGACCGTGCTCGGGCCCATCCTCGGGCTCGCCGCCCTTGCCGCCCTGCCCATCCTGGTCAAGACACTCCGCCGCCCGTCCTGAAACCGGCGAGAGCAGGGCGCCCCGCGTCTCGACCCGCCGCCTTGTTCAGGCCCGCAGCAGCGCTTAGAGTTCGCCGCGTCGCGCGGGATCGGATCAGTCCATGTTCTTCAACACGCTGTCAGGCCGCTTTCTGGGTCTGACGATCATCTTCGTCATGATCGCCGAGGTGTTGATATTCGTGCCGTCCGTGTCGCGCTTCCGGGTCGACTATCTCCAGAACCGGCTCGAGCTCGCGCAGCTTGCCGCCCTCGCCCTCCTCGCGACGCCGGCCGACGAAGAGGTCTCGGAGGCGCTCGAGTCCGAGCTTCTGGCCACCGCGGACGTCTTCAACGTCGTGCTGCGCCGGGACGAGGTGCGCGAACTGGTCCTCACTGCCGAGACCACGCCGATGGCCACCACCACCTACGACCTGCGTCGCGACAACCCGTTCCGGCTGATGCGCGGGGCGCTGGGCGTCTACCTCAGCCCGCGCGACCAGGTGATCCGCGTCATGGGCCAGGCACGGTTCGGCATCGGCTCCGAGGTCGAGATCACCATGAACACCGCCCCGTTGCGCCGCGCCATGATCGACTACGCCCTGCGCATCCTCTATCTGTCGCTCGCGATCTCCCTCGCGGTGGCGACACTTCTGTTTCTCGCCGTGCGCGTCTACATCGTGCAGCCCATGCGCCGGGTGGTGAGCCACATGACCCTCTACCGCGACGATCCCGAGGACGCCTCGCGCATCATCGAACCCGAGAGCGGCGTTCGCGAACTGCGCGAGGCGGAAACCGCGCTCAAGGACCTCCAGGTCCGGCTCACGGGATCGCTGCGCCAGAAGGACCGCCTCGCGGCCCTGGGCGGCGCCATCGCGAAGATCAGCCACGACCTGCGCAACCTCCTGACCACGGCCCAGCTGCTCGCGGACCGCATCGAGACCAGCGCCGATCCCGGCGTGCGGCGCACGGCTCCCAAGCTCGTCAACTCCCTCGCGCGCGCCATCGCCCTCTGCGAGCGCACGCTGACCTACGGCAAGGCCGAGGAAACGGCGCCGGAGTTCGGCCGCTTTCCGCTCGCTCCGCTCATCGAGGAAGTCGTCGAGAACGAGAGTGCCGCGACCGACAACCGCGTCCCGATCGCAGCCAGCGTCCCGGACGGCCTCGAGGTCCGCGCCGACGCGGACCAGCTGTTCCGCGTGCTCACCAACCTCGTGCGTAATGCGGCCCAGGCCATCCTCGCGGCCGGTGGCCAGGGCCGCATCGACGTCTCGGTCCGCGCCGAGCGGGACGCCCTCGAGATCCGCGTCAGCGACACCGGCCCCGGCCTGCCGCCCAAGGCACGCGAGAACCTCTTTAAGCCCTTCCAGGGCAATGCCCGCGCCGGGGGGGCCGGCCTCGGCCTTGTGATCGCTGCCGAACTCGTTCGCGGCCACGGCGGTGCCCTGACGCTGGACACAAGCACCGATCATGGCACGACCTTCCGCATCACCCTGCCCGGAGCGCTGGCCGCCTGACGACTTCCGTCGCGAGGCTTGGGCCTTTCAGCGCCCCTCGAACCGCGGCGTGCGCCGCGCGCGATGCGCCGCCATCCCTTCGGCGTGATCGGACGAGGCAAAACACGCGGCGACCCGCGCGCGCGCGGCCTCGGCATCGAGCGTGCCGCGCGACAACTCCACGAGCGTGCGTTTCATGCCCCGGACCGCGAGCGGGGCCAGACCCGTTAGCGCGTCGACGATCTCGGCCGTCTTTTCCTCGAGGTCCTGCGGCTCCACGAGATGATCGAGAAATCCCGCAGCCAGCAGTGCATCCGCGTCGAACGTCTCCGCCAGCAGAAACATCCGCCGCGTCGTCTGCGCCCCGAGCCGGTCGAGCGCGCGGCGAAGACCCGAAGGCTCGTAATGGATGCCGAGCCGCGCCGGCGGCACGAAGGCCCGGATGCCGTCCACGCCCACCCGGAAATCGCAGGCGAGCGCCACCTCGACGCCCCCGCCGTACACCCCGCCGTTGATCGCAGCCACCGTCGGCGCTGGAAACGCCTCCAGCGCATCGCAGAGCGCCGTCAGGGGGTTCTCCGACCAGTCCGCCTCCGCCACATCGTCGAGCGACGCCCCGGCGCAAAAGCTCCGGCCGCGCCCGCCGAGGACCAGGGCGCGGATCTGGACGCATTCCGCCCAATCCGAAAGTTGCCGCGTCAGGCTGCGCATGGACGCCTGATCCAGCGCGTTGTGCGCCTCCGGCCGGTCCAGCGTCACCCGGGCCACCGTCCCGTCGAGACAAGCAATGATCATGCGTCAAACTCTGCGAGAACCGGGGCATGGTCGCTCGGCTGGTCCCACCCGCGACAATGCCGCGCGATGCGGCTCCCGCCGGACCTTTCCACCAGATCGGCGGTCGCCCAGACGTGGTCGAGCCTGCGGCCCTTGTCGGCCGCGTCCCAGTCCGGGCTCCGGTACGACCACCAGGAAAAGAGTGGCCCCGAAGGCACATGGGCGCGCGTGACGTCCACCCAGGCCCCCGCTCCCTGCACCGACGCGAGGGCCGCCACTTCCACCGGCGTATGCGAGACGATCCTGAGCAGCGCCCTGTGGCTCCAGACGTCGTCCTCGCGCGGCGCGATGTTGAGATCCCCAACCAGCACGGCCCGCTCCGGCGGCTGAAGCGCGAACCAATCCCGCATTTCCGCAAGAAATTCCAGCTTGTGGCGGAATTTCGCGTTGGTCGCGGGGTCCGGCTCGTCGCCTCCCGCAGGCACGTAGAAATTGTGGACGATCACGCCCGACGGCAGCCGCGCCGCGACATGCCGCGCGTCCCCCTTGCCGCAAAAGTCCCGCGCCCCCGCATCCTCAAGCGGCACCCGTCCGAGGATCATGACGCCATTGTAGCCCTTCTGCCCGCGGGCCACCGCATGGGTATACCCCACCTGCGCGAAGACCTCGGACGGCAGTTTCTCCACCGGGCATTTCGTCTCCTGCAGACACAGGACGTCCGGGGCTTCCTCGCGCAAAAACCGCGCTACCGTTTCGGCACGCAGCCGGACCGAATTGATGTTCCAGGTGGCGATACGGACGGTCATGGCGGCTCCGGCGACGGCTCCGCCCGGTTCTAACGCCCTCGCCCGCAGGCGCAAGCCCGACCCGGCCGTGACGGTCGGGCGCGCCGCGTGCCGCCGGTCAGGCCACCAGCCGGTAGCCGCCCGGCTCGGTCACCAGAAGCTTCGCCGACGACGGATCGGGCTCGATCTTCTGGCGCAGCCGGTAGATATGCGTCTCGAGCGTGTGGGTCGTGACGCCTGCATTGTACCCCCAGACCTCGTGCAGCAACTCGTCGCGCGCCACCACCGCATCGTTCGCGCGGTAGAGGTACTTGAGGATGTTCGTCTCCTTTTCCGTCAGCCGGATCTTCTTCTTGTTCTCATCGAGCAGCATCTTGGTCGCCGGCTTGAAGGTATAGGGGCCGACCGCAAAGACCGCGTCCTCGGACTGTTCATGCTGGCGCAGTTGCGCGCGGATCCGCGCGAGCAGCACCGGCAGCTTGAACGGCTTGCTGACGTAGTCGTTGGCACCGGCCTCCAGCCCCTGGATCGTGTCGCCGTCTCTTACGTGCCCCGTCAGCATGACGATGGGACACTTCACGCCCTGCTTGCGCATCAGCCGGCACAGGTCGCGCCCGTCCATATCCGGCAGTCCCACGTCGAGGATCACCAGGTCGTAATGCTGTTCCTTCGCCCGGATCAGGCCGTCCGCGCCCGTGCCCGCCTCGAAGACGTCGAATTCCTCGGTGTGCACCAGCTGGTCGGCCAGCGCCTCGCGCAGGTCCGCGTCGTCGTCCACCATCAGGATTTTTTTCAGCACGGTCATGGAAATCTCCCTTGTTCCGGACACATCTCAGAACATCCCGGACCGCTGGCAAGCGATGCGCCCCTGCGATCACGCCAGTGTGTCCGCGCAACGCGGATTGTTTCATCTTCCGGTCCGCGCCACTATGACGACGGTCCGCCCGGTCCCGGAGATACTGCCCATGACCTTCGCCCTTTCCTCCCAGGAACGTCTGGCCCGCGCCCGGGCGGACCTGCGCATGGGTGTGGGCCTGCTCCTCGAAGGGGAGGGGGGCCAGGCGCTGATCCTCGCGGCCGAGACCGCAACCCCGGAGCGCCTCGCGGACCTGCGCGCCGAGGGCGACGCCGATCTCGCCGTCACCGCCCGGCGGGCCACGACGCTCAAGGCCCGCGCCTATGACGGCGATCTCGCGCGCCTCGCCCTTCCCGCGGATGCCGGGCTCGATTGGGTGCGCGCCACCGCGAACCCCTCGGCGGATCTCGACTGGCCCATGAAGGGACCCTATCTCAGCCGCAGGGATGGCGACCCCTCCCTCCACCGCGCTGCGATCACGCTCTGCAAGCAGGCGCACCTGCTGCCCGCAGCCCTCGTCGTCCCGCTGAGCCTCGCGCGCGCCGACACGTTTGCTGCGTCCGGGCTCACCCGCGTCGAGGCCGCCACTGTCCCGCTCGAGACGGTCTCGGGTCCCCTCGTCGAGGTTGCGGCTGCCCGGGTGCCGCTCGAGGTTTCCGAAGCCGGCCGGGTCCGGGTGTTTCGCCCGCGCGACGGCTCGGAAGAGCATTACGCGGTGGAGATCGGCGCGCCCGACCGGGCCCTGCCTGTGCTCAGCCGGCTCCATTCGGCCTGTTTCACCGGCGATCTCATGGGCAGCCTCAAATGCGACTGCGGCCCGCAGCTGCACGCGGCTCTCGACCAGATCGGCAGCGAAGGCGCGGGCGTGCTCCTTTACATGAACCAGGAAGGCCGCGGTATCGGCCTCGCCAACAAGATGCGCGCCTATGCGCTCCAGGATCAGGGGTTCGACACCGTCGAGGCCAACCACCGCCTCGGGTTCGAGGACGACGAGCGCGACTTCCGCCTCGGCGCGCGGATGCTGCGCGCCATGGGCTTCGCCTCCGTGCGCCTGATGACGAACAACCCCGCCAAGGTCGCGATGATGAACGCTTGCGGCGTCGAGGTGGTCGAGCGGGTCCCACTGCGCGTGGGCAGGGGCCGGCTCAACGCCGCCTATCTCGCGACCAAGGCTGCCAAGAGCGGCCACCTCCTCTGAGGGCCCTCACGCCCGCCGCTCACCGCGCCAGCAGATCCCCGAGGATCGCCCGCGCGCTCTCGCCCGCCCAGTCGGCCCCCCCCATCAGCCGCGCCACCTCCCGGCCCTCGCGGTCGAGGATGACCGTCACCGGCAGGCCCGGCACCGCCATCGCCTGCGCGAGCCTGCTCCGGGGATCGAGCGCCGTCTCGAGTTCCAGATCCTCCTCCTCGAAGAACGCAGCGATCGCCTCCGGACTGTTGCGGCCCGTGGCGATGAGGATCAGCTCGAGCCCCTCCGGCCCGAGATCACGCGCGAGCGTCTGGAGCGCCGGCATCTCCTCGCGGCATGGCGCGCACCAGGTCGCCCAGAAGTTCACCAGCCTAAGCGCCCCGTCCGACGCCTGCAGGGTCGTCTCGGCCCCGTCCTCCCCGACATAGGCCACGTCCGGCACCGCGACCGGGGTCTCGTGGACCACCAGCTTGCGCATATCGCCCGTGCGCAGCGCCTCCAGGCCCGCCCGCGCCTCCGCATCGAGCGCCTGGGCCGGGGCAGGGCTGGCGAGCGCCCCGAGGGCGGTATAGACGAGAGCCGACAGGCAGACTGCGCGCAGGATCAAGGCGGGTCCTTTCCAAAAGGCGAGACGAGATGAGCGACAAGACCGACGCGAACACCATGTGGGGCGGCCGCTTCGCCTCCGGACCGGACGCCGTGATGGAGGCCATCAATGCCTCCATCGACTTCGACAAGCGCCTGGCCGCTCAGGACATTGAGGCGAGCCGCGCCCATGCCGCGATGCTCGGCGCCACGGGCATCCTGAGCAGTAACGACGCGGAGACGATCCGCAAAGGCCTTCTCACGGTCTTGTCAGAACTGAACGCCGGCAGCTTCGTCTTCTCCCGGGCGCTCGAGGACATCCACATGAACGTGGAGAACCGCCTGAAGGACCTTGTCGGCGAACCCGCCGGGCGTCTCCACACCGCCCGCTCGCGAAACGACCAGGTCGCCACCGACTTCCGCCTTTGGGTCCGGGGCCAATGCGATGCCGCCCATGCCGGCCTCACCGCCCTCATGACGGCCTTCGTCGACCAGGCCGAGGCCGGCACCGACACCGTCATGCCCGGCTTCACCCATCTCCAGGTCGCCCAGCCCGTCACCTGGGGCCATCACATGCTGGCCTATGTCGAGATGTTTGAGCGTGATCGCAGCCGTTTCGCGGATGCGCGCAGGCGCATGAACGAATGTCCCCTCGGGGCCGCGGCCCTCGCCGGCACGTCCTTCCCCATCGACCGCCACATGACCGCCTCCGCACTCGGCTTCGACCGCCCGATGGCCAACTCGCTCGACGCCGTCTCCGACCGGGATTTCGCCCTCGATTTTCTCGCCGCCTCCTCGATATGCGCCACGCACCTCTCGCGCTTCGCGGAGGAGCTCGTCCTCTGGTCGACCGCGCAATTTCGCTTCGTGAGCCTTTCGGACCGCTTCTCCACCGGCTCCTCGATCATGCCGCAGAAAAAGAACCCCGACGCGGCGGAACTCGTTCGCGCCAAGGTCGGCCGCATCACCGGCGCGCTCGTGGCGCTCCTAACGGTGATGAAGGGGCTGCCGCTTGCCTATTCCAAGGACATGCAGGAGGACAAGGAACAGGTCTTCGACGCCGCCGACAGCCTGATGCTGGCCCTCGCGGCCATGACCGGCATGGTCCGCGACATGACCCCGCGCGCCGACGTCCTGCGCAACGCGGCAGCCACCGGCTTCTCGACCGCCACCGATCTCGCGGACTGGCTGGTGCGCCGCCTCGGCCTGCCGTTCCGCGAGGCCCACCATGTGACCGGCGCGCTCGTGAAACTCGCCGAGATGCAGGGCATGGACCTCCCCGAACTTACCCTCGACCAGATGCAGACCATCCACCCAGGAATAAACGCGGAGGTTTACGGAGTGTTAGGTGTAGACAACTCTGTGGCGAGCAGGGCAAGCTACGGCGGCACGGCGCCCGCCCAAGTGCGCGCGCAGGTCCGTCGCTGGCGCGCGGCCTTGTCCTGATGGGCGGCTGGCTCGCGCGGATCGGGTTCTGTCTCGTGCTTGCGGGATTGGCGGCCTGCGGTTTGAAGGGCGAACCGATCGCCCCGACGCCGCCGCAGACCCAAATCGCGGGCGGAGCCTGACCCCTCCCTTGGGCGGACTTCGTGATGTGTCACTCGGGAGACCCCATACCATGCAGACCGTCAGATTCCTCCTGCTGTCCGTTGCCTTCCTCCTTTTTGTCGGGGCGGCACCGCCCGTTCTTGCCGCCGGACCGGTTCTCGTTACCGTGACCGGAGCGGTCGAGAACGCCAATCGCGGGCCTGTCGATCCCGATCTCGACAAGCTCTTCGCATTCAACGACGTCACCTTCGACAAGGCGATGGAATTCGACACGGACGCCCTCGCCGCCCTGCCGCAGGCGACCATCCGCACCGACTTTCCCCTCGGCGGCGACACGGTCGAATTTACCGGCCCGCTCATCGCGGATCTGCTCGCCCATGCCGGGGCCAGCGGCGCGACCGTCACGATCCAGGCCATCGACGGCTATGCCGTCGAGATCCCCGCCCAGGAGCTGATCGCCAAGGGCGCGATGCTCGCCCTCAAACGGGACGGCAAACCACTCGGCATCGGCGGCTTCGGCCCCACGCAGGTCGTCTTTCCCCGCGCCGATCGCGCCGACCTCGCCGACATGCCGGACGACTGGTGGGTCTGGCAGATCTTTCACATCGGCGTGAAATAACCGGACCCTCGCGTTCTCCGGTCGCCTGCCGGACACGTTTTCGGGCGTCCACATCTGCGTTCGTCGACAGGACACGTTCGTTTGGACCGACTTGCCAAATGGTTCTTGGGAGGTGAAGCACGCTAGTCGGGGCACATCGACCCGACCCCTGAGCGATCCGCGCCGAGAACGCCGGGTCCCTGGGTCCGCAGGCTCCGGCAGAGCTGCGGACCGCGCTTGACGCGGCCTCTGCCTCCGACCCGCCTTCCTCCCGCGCCCAGGCGCGGACGACGGCCCTTCGCACGCGCCCCGGTTGCGTCAACCCCCGTATCCAACCAGTCGGACGTCACGACCTGCTCACGGCCCCCTTGTCCCGTACCCGCTTATTCCGCCGGCACCACCTGGTCCACCGGCCCGCCCCGCACGGCGTCCCGCACCCGGGTCCGCACCCGCAGCAGCGCCAGCCGCATGATAAGGCGCATCCGGCGCGCCGTCCCGTCCCACCGGGCGGCGAGGACCGCCTCGAGATAGGTTTCCTGGTGGCGGTACCGCCCCGGCTCCCAGGGTTTGCGGGAGCCTGCGAAATGCAGGATGCCCTGCGCCGCATCCGCCTTCGACAGGCGCGGGAACACCTGCCGGAACCCGTGGATCTGGTTGTTCCACTTCTCGGGCAGCGCGCACCACTCACCGGCCGCGGCGAGGTTCAGCGCATCCTGATCGAACCATTTGCACAGGGCACCGCGCGTGCGGATGAACCCCAGCGCACGCTCCGACATCCCGGCGCGCCGCCACGCCGGCAGGTCCATCAGCAGGACGCCCGCGTTGAAATAGGCCGCCTGCGGCCCGAACGTCACGTCGTCGAAATCGCGCGCCAGACGCGCGAGTTCGCGGCCGTCCCCGGCGTCGCGCACCGCCCCGATGGCCTGACCCCCCAGATCCAGATCGAACAGCGGGGCCAGATCCTCGGTCACCGCCACGTCGCAATCGATATAGAGCGCCCGCACGACCGTCTGCGGCAGGAGCGTCGGGATCAGCATCCGCAGATAGACCGCGGCCGGATACCGCTCGGTCGCGGCGAGACCCTCCAGATGACAGGGATCGGGTTTCAGGACCATGACCCGCACCCGCGGATGCGCAGCCTCCAGCCTGCTCTCGACGCGCAGAAGCCGGTCCGCCGAGATGCCGCCATCCAGGACATAGACATCGACGCGCCGCGAGGGATCGAGGTGGCGCAGCGCGGAATGCAGGCTCACCACCAGATGCGGCGCATAAAGATCGCTGGACGCCGCCACCAGAACCACCGGCATAGCCTCCGGTACTGCCCCATTAGGCCCGTTTCCAGGTCCTGCCTGATCGCTCATTCTTGGGTACTCCCGAACCACATCACGCAAATTCACCCGTGCCGGATCTGCACATTGTATTAGAATTTATTCTAGCACCGCGCCGGGCCTGCGGCCAATCGGCCGGCGCATCTCGGTTAACGCGAAGCTGCGACGGCCTGCGGTCACTCCGCCGCTTGCTGGTGCGCCGTCTCCGGGCTAGGACGAGGATGTTCCGAAACGGGGTGCGCCGTCGATGTCATGGCTGAGGATTGCCTATCTTGCACTCACGGTGGTGGGCACGATCCTGCCCATGTCCTATTTCGTTGCCTGGTTCAACGCCAACGGCTGGAGCCTCGGCGGTATGATCACCGCCTGGCACGCCAATGACGCGACCTCCGGCCTCGTCTACGATCTGACCGTCGCCGCCGTGACGCTTACGGTCTGGATCATCGCCGAGGCCGTCTCCCGAAAGGACTGGCTCAGCCTAGTGGCCGTCCCCGCCACCTACATGATCGGCGTCTCCTGCGGTCTGCCGCTCTATCTGTTCCTGCGCAGCCGACCGGCCTGATGGACCATTTCCTCTATCGCGGCGGCGTTCTTCACGCCGAGGACGTGCCCCTCGACGCGATCGCCTCGGCCGTGGGCACTCCGGTCTACGTCTATTCCGCAGCGACCCTCACCCACCATTTCCGCGTGATCGACCAGGCCCTCGCCGGCCTGCCCCATCTCGTCTGCTACGCCATGAAGGCCAATTCGAACCTCGCGGTCATTGCCCTGCTGGCGCGCCTCGGGGCCGGCATGGACGTGGTCTCGGGCGGCGAATACCGCCGCGCCCGCGCAGCCGGCGTCCCCGGCCACCGCATCGTCTTCTCCGGCGTCGGCAAGACCCGCACCGAGATGGCTCTGGCACTCACCGGCGGTGTGCGCCAGTTCAACGTCGAATCCGAGCCCGAACTGATCGCCCTGTCGCAAACCGCCACGTCCCTCGGCCTGACGGCACCCATAACCCTGCGGGTCAATCCGGACGTCGACGCCCTCACCCACGCCAAGATCGCCACCGGCACGTCCGACACCAAGTTCGGCATCCCCATCAACCGTGCCCGGGCCGTCTATGCCGAGGCCGCGGCCCTGCCGGGCATCGAGGTCGTCGGCGTCGACGTCCACATCGGCAGCCAGCTCACCGACCTCGCCCCCTTCGAGCACGCCTTCACCCGCGTGGCCCGCCTCACCGAGACCCTGCGCGCCGACGGTCACGACATCCGCCGCCTCGATCTCGGCGGCGGTCTCGGCATCCCCTACACCCGCACGAACACCGCCCCGCCGCTGCCCTTCGACTACGGCGAGGTCATCCGCCGCACCGTAGGCCACCTCGGCTGTGAGATCGAGGTCGAGCCCGGCCGCCTCATCGCCGGAAACGCCGGCGTCCTGATGTCGCAGGTCATCTACGTGAAACAGGGCGAGGACCGGACGTTCCTCATCCTCGACGCCGCCATGAACGACCTGATCCGCCCTGCGATGTACGACGCCTGGCACGACATCGTCCCCGTTCGCGAGGCCGCCCCCGGCACGGCCCATGCAACCTACGACATCGTGGGTCCGGTCTGCGAGAGCGGCGACACATTTGCCCGCGCCCGCGCCATGCCCGCCTGCGCCGAGGGCGATCTCGTGGCCTTCCGGTCCGCGGGGGCCTACGGGGCCGTCATGTCCTCGGAATACAACACCCGCCCCCTCGTGCCCGAGGTCCTCGTCACCGGCGATCACTTTGACGTCGTGCGCGCACGTCCGAGCTTTGACGAAATGCTCGATCGCGATACCATTCCCCCATGGATCGGTGCGGAGCACTCCGTGCAGGCGACCTAGGGACAGGGCAGGGCGCATGAGCGGACCGTGGGATGCAACCGACAAGCGCGACCCGATCGAGCGCATCCTCTCCCGGACCCGCGCCGGGATCGCCATAGAACAGGCGCTCCGCGCCTTCTGGCCCCTCGCCTCGCTCCTCGCCGTCCTTTGGACGGCGCTGGCCTTCGGAGCCGCCGACGCGGTCTCGCGCCCCTTTCTCCTCACGGCAGTCGGCGCAAGCGTCCTTACCGGGATCGCCCTCATCTGGTGGGGCCTGCGCCGGTTCCGCTGGCCCGCCGCCGCGGAGGCCCTGGCCCGCGTCGATGCGGGTCTGCCCGGCCGCCCGCTCGCGGCCCTCGCCGACACCCCCGCCCTCGGCGCGCAGGACGAGGGGTCCGCGGCCGTATGGGCTGCACACATGGCTCGAATGCGCCGGGCAGCGGCAGGCGCGCGCGCCGTGCCGCCGGATCTGCGGCTCGCCCGCCAGGACCCCTGGGCGCTGCGCCTCGTGGCGCTCACCGGCGTCATCGCCGCGATCTTTTTCGCCCGCAGCGACAGCTTCGCCGAATTGGGAGCGGCTCTCGTGCCTTCCGGATCCGCGGCCGTGGCCGCAGGCCCGAGCTTCGAGGCCTGGGCGGAGCCCCCCGCCTACACCGGCCTGCCGATGCTCTATCTGCCCGACCTCGCCGGAGAAAATGCCCTCGCCGTGCCCGCGGGGACCCAGATGACCTTCCGCGTCTACGGCGAGGCCGCCCAGTTTAATGTCGCCCAAAGCGTGGCCGAGGCCGGCACCGAGGTGCTCGCCGAGGCGGCTCCCGGCATCGCCATCGCCGAATTCACCATGACCCGCAGCGGCTCGGTCAGCCTCGCCGAGGGCGGCGTCGAGCAGGCTGCCTGGTCCTTCCTCGTCCAGCCGGACGCGGTGCCCGAGATCGAGATCGACGGCGAGGTCGCCCGCGCCCCCACCGGCGAGACGCAACTCACCTACATCGCCCGCGACGACTACGGCGTGACCGCCGCGCGCGCCGAAGTGACCCTCGATCTCGACCGGGTCACCCGCCAGAACGGCCTTGTCCCCGACCCCCTGCCGCGCGGGCCGCTCGCCATCGATCTGCCGCTGCCCATGTCGCGCAACGCCACCGAGATCTCCGAGATTCTGCTGGAGGACTTCTCCAAACACCCCTTCGCCGGTCTGCCGGTGACCTTCCGGCTGTCGGCCGAGGACGCCATCGGCCAGATCGGCACCGGAGCGGACATCGCGGCCATCCTGCCCGGCCGGCGGTTCTATAACCCCATCGCGGCCGCCCTCATCGAACAGCGCCGCGATCTGCTCTGGACGCCTTCCAATGCCGCCCGCGTGGCCCAGGTGCTGCGCGCCGTGACCTGGCGCCCCGAAGGCCTGTTCACCTCCGAGCGGGCCTATCTTGCGACCCGCATCGCGATCCGAAGGCTCGACGCCGCCGCCCGCCAGCCAGATCCGGCCCCCCAGGTCGAGGATGTGGCCGAGATCCTCTGGGCCGCCGCCCTCCTCCTCGAGGAAGGCGGGCTCGGCGACGCCGCCGAGCGCCTCGCCCGGGCCAAGGAGCGCCTGCAGGAGGCGCTGCGCGGCGACGCCTCCGACGAGGAGATCGCCCAGCTCATGGACGAGTTGCGCGAGGCGACCCGCGACTACATGGAACAACTCGCCCAGGAGGCGATCCGCAACGGCGAACAGCAACAGGCCGAAGCGCCGCCGCCCGGCCAGACCATGACCCAGGACCAGATCCAGGCGCTCATGGACCGCATCCAGGAACTCTCCGAACAGGGCAGGCGGGCCGAGGCCGAGGCCCTGCTCGAGATGCTCCAGCAGATGCTCGAGAACATGGAGATGCAGATGGCCCAGGGCGGTCAGGGCCAGGGTCAGGGGCAAGGCCAGGGCGAGCAATCCATGCAGGATCTCGGCGATGCCCTGCGCGAACAGCAGGATCTCGCCGACGACAGCTTCCAGGAACTGCAACGCGAGTTCCGCGAAGGTCGGCCCGGCCAGCAGCCCGGTCAGCCGGGCCAGCCGGGCCAGCCGGGCCAGCCGGGCGGCGAGGGATCGCCGGGCGAACCCGACGCCGAGGGCCTCGCCGAGCGTCAGGATGCCCTGCGTGATCTGACCGAACAGCTTCAGGGCGGCCTGCCGGGCGAAGCCGGCGAAGCCGCGCGCGAGGCACTGCGCCAGGCCGAGCGCGACATGGCCGAGGCCGGTGAGGCCCTGCGGGACGGTGATACCTCCGGGGCGCTTGACCGCCAGTCCGACGCCATCGAGAGCCTGCGCGAGGGCATGCGCGAGATGGCGCAGGACCTGCGCGAGGGCGAGGGTTCCGCCGAGGGCCGACAGGCCGGGGTAGAGGGCGAGACGTCGGACGGCAGCAGCGATCCGCTCGGCCGGCCACGCGGCGCGGACGGCAGCGTCGGCACGAACGAGCGCATGGTGCCCGACGCTGATGCGACCGCGCGCGCCCGAGCCCTGCTCGACGAACTGCGCCGCCGCTCCGGCGAACAGGCCCGCCCGGAACTGGAACTCGATTACCTGCGCCGGCTGCTGGAGCGGTTCTAACGCCGGCTCATCGCCCGGTCGCTGCGTCCCGCAGCGGCCCGAACCGGTCCTCGATCCAGTCGCGGCCGGCCTCCACCTGCGCCGCATAGGCCTCGACATGGGGCGCCAGCACGGGCGCCTGCCGGGCGATCTGCGGTCCGGCAAGATAGAACCCTGCCGCCGCCGCCGCCAGCCCGAGACCCAGCGCGACCCCCCGTCCGAACCGGCTCTCGCGCACCGGTGCCGGCCGGGCCTGCGGTCCCGGCGCGCGCTCCGGACCGGGACGCGGCCGAAGGGGCGTCTGGACGACTGCCTCCTCGGACGCTGGCGTCGCGGCCTCCGCGAGCGCCGGCCCCTCGCTTGTCTCCGGCCGCGCCGGACCCGTCGGTAATACCCTCACCGGGTTCGGCGGGGGGCTGCGGTCGGCCGAAAGCTCCACGGCCCGCGGGCGGCGGCGCTCCGATCGGGTCT
>JBBQYB010000011.1:0-41132 GCA_038209095.1 Rhodobacterales bacterium | reverse complement strand
CTCCGCCGCCCCCACCGATCCGAGGCCGCCAGCATGGGCATCGATCAACCCGGCCCCGACCGGAATGCCAGCTGCGAGCCCGAAATCCCCCGCCGCCGCTGCACTCAGCCCGGCCCCGAGTGCCGCCCCCGCCTCGACGATCCGCGCCCCGATCCTCCCGAAATCGTCATCAACCAGGTCGGACAGGCCCACCGCCTCGAAGTAGCTCGCATCCCACCGGCCCTCATGCGCGAGATAGGTCCATTTGCAGGTCACGGTGCAGACCGACCGCGCGAGATCGCGCGTGGCCCTCCAGGTCAGGAAATCGACGAGATCGAGGAACTGCCACGCGCCGGCGTAGACCTCGGGACGGTTCTCCTTCAGCCAGAGCAGCTTCGGTGTCTGCATCTCCGGCGAGATGCGCCCGCCGACATAGTTCAGGACCGGATGCCCCGTCGCGTTGATCCGCTCGGCCTGGGCGATCGCGCGGTGATCCATCCAGACGATGATGTTGCGCTCGGGCGCCTCCGGCTCCCCGACCGGCAGGGGCCGGCCGCCCTCACCCAGCACCACGAGCGAACAGGTCGCGTCGAACCCGATCCCGGCGATCGACCCGGGCTCGACGCCGGCGGCCGCCACCGCCCCGCGAACCGACGCGGCGACGGCGGTCCAGATGTCGTCGCTCGACTGCTCCCCGACCGATCCCGGCCCGCGATGGATCGCGATCGGATGCCTCGCCGAGCCCATCAGGGTCCCGTCGCCGCGGAACACACCCGCCCGCGCACTGCCGGTCCCGACATCGACGCCGATCAGATGGCGGCCCTCGCCGGCGCCCTTCGCGGCATCGCTCATGCTCAAAGGTCGACGCTGTTGGGCAGGATCACCAGATCCCGGATCACGACGTTTCGCGGCCGGCTCAGCATGAAGAGCACCGCCTCGGCGACCTCGACCGGCTGCATGAGCGAGCCGTTGGCCAGCGCCTTCTCCATCTTGGCCTTGGGCCAGTCGTCGAGCAGGGCGGTCACGACGGGACCCGGAAGGACGGCACCCATGCGGATGCCGTGTTTCGAGATCTGCCGCCGCGTGGCGTGGAGAAAAGCCTGAACCGCGAACTTGGAGGCGGTATAGACCGGCTCCCAGATGACGGGTATCACCCCCGCAACGGAGCTGGTGAAGACGATGTCGCCGGTCTTGCGGGCAATCATGCCCGGCAGGACGGCGTTCACGCAGCGAAACGCCGCGTTGACGTTGAGGTTCAGCATCCGGTCCCAGGCATCCGGATCGCCCTCGGCCGCGGCCCCGCCGACATAGGAGCCGGCATTGGCGTGGAAGATGTCGAGAGGGCCCACGAGCGCCTCGATGCGCGGCACCATCGCTGAGACGGCCGGCCCGTCGAAGAGGTCGAGCACCAGCGGATGCGCGGCCGGGCCAAAATCGCCGCAGAGGCGGTCCAGTTTCTTTGCGTCGCGATCGATCAGCACGACGCGTGCGCCTTCCTCGAGGAGCCTGGTTGCGCAGGCGAGGCCGATCCCGGAGGCGGCTCCGGTGATCGCCGCGGACTTTCCGTCCATCATCCCGGACATGGCGTATCCTTTCTGGTGGGCTCAGGCGCGGCCATGGCTGGCGCGCGAGCGGCGGGCAAGCGGATCGACGATCACCGCGATGGCGAGCACCGCGCCGGTGATCATGTACCGCAGCGAAGAGCTGAGATTGAGCAGCGTCAGGCCGTTGGAGATCGCCATGATGACGAGCACGCCCAGAAGCGCCGACCACGCCGAGCCGCGTCCGCCGAAGAGCGAGGTGCCGCCGATCACGGCCGCAGCAATGGCGTTGAGGTTCACGTCCCCGGTTCCGGCCTGCTGGCTCGCGGAGGCGAGGCGCGAGGCGGCAAAGGTCGAGCAGAGCACGAATGCCGACAGCCGGATGCGCTGGACGTCGATGCCCGCGCGGCGGGCCGCTTCGGCATTGCCACCGACGGCGAACATCGACCGGCCCCACTGCGTGCGGGTGAGGGCGTAGTTCAGCGGGACCACGAAGAGGACGAAGACGCCGAACATCCACGGCACGCCGCGACCCTGTTCGAGATAGAAGACGGCGAAGAGGAGACCCGCGGTCAGGACCACTGCCTTGATCGCGACGATGCCCATGCCCGCCGAGGAGAGGTTGGCGGCGGTACGGCGCTTGGCGGTGGCGAGGCCGCCGTAGACCATCATCGCCCCCGGCAGGACCGCCAGCGCAAGGGACAGCCACATCGGCATGATCAGGATCTGGCCGAACCGCACGAGCGGCGAGGTGAAAGGCAGGTTGATCGATCCGGTGGGACCTAGGATATAGAGTTGCAGCCCGAGCAGCGCCAGCAGCCCCGAGAGCGTGGCCACGAAGCTCGGCATCTCGAAGCGGTTGCGCAGGAAGCCGTAGATCGCGCCGACGAGCGCGCCCACCGCGACCGCGCCGGCGATGGCAAGCGGGAGGGGGATCCCGGAATTGACCCAGAGCACGCCGATGATCGCCGAGGCGAGGCCGCTCATCGAGCCGATCGACAAGTCGATCTCGCCCAGAAGCAGCACGCAGACGACGCCGAGCGCGATGAAACCCACGGCGGCGGCGTCAAAGAGGAGGTTCACGAGGTTGTTCGGAGCGAGGAACACCGATTGAGCGTGCTGAAAACCGCCGAGATCAGAACGAGACCGATCACGACGGGCAGCATGCCGAGATCGCCGGAGCGGACACGGTCGAGGAAAGTCCGGAGTGCGCCTGAGACGCCTTGGTCGTGACGGATGCGCGTGTCGGCGCGGTCGAGCGGTTGCGCGACCTGTTGCCGGTCATGTCAATCCCCTGAGGTTTCGAGCTTGCGCGCCATGCGGCGGGACACCGAGTTCTCGGCGGCCCCCGTGATCGCGGCGACGAGGTCCTGGTGCGAGCTTTCGGGCGTGAAGACGCCGTTGTTGCGGCCGAGCCACAGGACGACGATGCGGTCGGCGACCTCGCGGACGTCCTCCATGTTATGCGAGATGAGGATGACACCGTGGCCACGGTCGCGGACGCGTTCGATCAGGTTGAGTACCTCGGCCGTCTGCGCCACGCCGAGAGCCGCAGTCGGCTCGTCGAGCATGATGATCTGCGGATCGAGCAGCAGCGAGCGCGCAATGGCGACGGTCTGGCGCTGGCCCCCCGAGAGCGAGGCCACGGGTTCGCGGACGGACGGGACCCGGGCGGCGAGTTCCTTCAGGAGGGTCCAGGCGCGGACCTCCATCTCGACCTTGTCGAGCCGCCAGGGGTTCAATTCGTGGCCGAGAAACAGGTTGGAGACCACGTCGAGGTTCTCGCAGAGCGCGAGATCCTGGAAGACGGTGGCGATGCCGAGGGCGATGGCCGAGCTGGGCGCATCGAGCGTCACCGGCTTTCCCAGATATTCGATCGTACCGGACGTCGGGCGATGCACGCCGGCGACGGATGAGATCCTACTCGAAGCGACAGGCGCGATGACACCCCAGGACGGCATTCAGGTCAAACGAGCGACCATCTACGATCTAGCCAAGGTGGCAGGCACGTCTCCCACGACGGTCAGTTCGGTCCTGAACGGATCCTGGAGAGAGCGGCGGATCAGCGAGGCCCTCGCCGGGCGGGTCCTCGCGATCGCCGAGGAGCAGGGTTATGCCGTGAACATTCAGGCGAGCCTCCTGCGGCGCGACAGGTCGCACATCATCGGGATGATTGTGCCGAAATACGACAACCGCTACTTCGGCGCGATCGCGGAGCAATTCGAGGCGCGCGCGCGGTCAGGCGGGCTCTTTCCGGTCATCACCTGTACGCAGCGCGACCCCGAACTCGAGTTGGAGGCGGCGCGGGAGTTGCTGTCCTATCAAGTCGAGTGCCTCGTGCTGACGGGCGCCACCGATCCCGACCGGATCGCTTTGCTTTGCGAGGCGGCCGGGGTGCGGGCGATCAATCTCGACCTGCCCGGAACCCGGGCACCTTCGGTCGTCTCCGACAATTATCGCGGAGCGCGGGGACTGAGCGGCTACATTCTCGATGTATGTGCCGAGACCGTCGGCGCTGTCGGCCCGCTGGTCTTCGTCGGGGGGCGCGCTGCCGACCACAACACCGAAGAACGTATACGCGGATTTCGAGACGCCCATGCCGAACGAGGCATCGCGGTACCCGACGGACACGTTCTTGCCTGCGGGTATGCCGCGGAAAAGGCACGGGCCGCGCTCGCGGGGTTCGAATATTCCGTTCCCTTCGGCATGTTCGTCAATTCCATGATCACCCTCGAGGGGGTGGTTGCCTGGATCGATGGTCTCGACGGGAAGGCTGACGACCACATTCGCTTTGGCGTGTTCGTCTGGGATCCCTTTGCGGCACACCTGCCGCAGAATGTCGGGATGATCCGTCAGGACGTCCGGCGGATGCTCGATCTGGTCTTCGAGTGGATCGAGGACCCGTCCGAACGGCAGGGCATCACGCTGGTCCCCTGCACGTTGCAGACCACGAAGGCAGGCGGGCGCTCCGTGCAGGCACGCGGCTGATCCGGCCGGGTCACCAGCAGACATAGCCTCCGTCCGCGAGCACGATGGACCCGGTCATGAGGCTCGCCGCGTCGCCCGCGAGGAACAGGACCACCGAGGCGACTTCATCGGGCCGGCCCATGCGCCCCATCGGCGTGCCGCCAATCCAGTGGCGGTGGGTTTCCGCGTTCTCGTGGACGGATCTGGTCATGTCGGATTCGATATAGGTCGGGGCCACGGCGTTGACGCGCACGCCGCGCCCGGCCCATTCGGCCGCAAGCGACCGGGTCAGATGATGTACGGCGGCTTTGGAGGCGTTATAGTTGGCCTGTTCCTGCGGCCGATTGACGATCAGGGCCGACATCGAGCCGAGGTTGACGATGGAGCCTAACCCTCGGTGCAGCATGTGGCGTCCGAAGGCCCGGCAGCACCAGAAAACCCCGTTGAGGTTTACGTCGATCACCTTGTTCCAGACGTCGTCGGACATGGTCTCGGCGGGGTGGTTGGAGATGGCGATGCCGGCGTTGTTCACGAGGATGTCGAGCCCGCCCGCCTCGGCCACCTGTCCGGCCATCGTATCCACGGCGACGCGGTCGGTGACATCGAGCGTGCGGGCCTCGGCGTCGAAGCCCTTGTCGCGCAGCGCCCCGGCGGTGGCCTCGGCCGCGTCGCCGAGATCGGTGAGGATAACATGCGCACCCGCCTCGGCCAGCGCCTCGGCGATTGCGGCACCAATGCCACGTGCAGCGCCCGTAACGAGGGCGCGGCGTCCGGTCAGGGAAAATTTCTGGAGATACATTGTTGTGCCTTAGCGTTTGAATGACGACGTGACGTATTGCAACAGCATCGAACCGAGAATGCTGACGGCCATGACACCTGCCGGCGATAGCCGGGCATGCGTGCAAGGCTCATCAGGTTGGAGACGACGCCGAGGATCACCACCCCTAGAAAGGTGTCGATCGCTCCGCCGCGTCCGCCCAGCTGGATCGCGCCGCCCATCACAACGGCGTCGGTAGCATTCAATTCGGCCCTGACGAAGATCTTGCGCTCGGTGAGGAACACGTCGGACATCGCGTTCACAAATACCAAGAGCGCGAGCCTTACGGCAAGGGAAGGATGTTCAGTTCATGACTGGGACGGGTTTGAAAAAGCAATGGCGGTTCTGTCCAAGGTCCGTGTCTGTCGTTGTGCCTTCGATGGCCTGCAGCGCATCGTCACCATCTATGCCGGGCCCGACATCGCGAGGCCGCGCTTCTCGAGCAAGGCCTCGACCCCCGGCAACCGGCCGCGAAACGCCTCGTAAAGTTCCGCAGCGTCGCGCGACCCGCCCGCGCTGAGGATGTACTTAGCCAATTGGTCGGCCACGTCGCGATTGAACACGTCGCCGGTCTCCTCGAAGGCTGCAAAGGCATCTGCATCCATGACCTCGGACCACATATACGAATAGTACCCAGCAGAATAACCGTCTCCGGAGAATACGTGATCGAAATGAGGAACGGCGTGGCGCATGACGATGGCGTCGGGCATCCCCAGACGCGCCAGCGTCTCGGCCTGCGCACGCATGGGATCGGCCGGCGGCGGACCCGCATGAAGATCGAGATCGACCAGCGCAGACGCCACGTATTCCACCGTCGAGAACCCCTGATCGAAGTTGCGCGCGGCGATCAGCTTTTCCAGCAGATCCTGCGGCATCGGCTCGCCGGTCTGGGCGTGGCGGGCGTGACGCGCCAGAATCTCCGGCGTCGACAACCAGTGCTCGAACAACTGGCTCGGCAATTCGACAAAATCCCGTGCGACGGACGTACCCGAGACAAACGGATAGGCCACCTCCGACATCAGCACATGAAGCGCGTGGCCCATCTCGTGAAACAGCGTCCGCGCATCGTCGAAGGTGAGCAGGCTGCTCTGACCGGCCGGGGCCTTCGCGAAATTGCAGACGTTGATCGCGATCGGCCGCTCCTCGCCGTCGAATGCCGACTGGGACCGGAAGCTCGAGCACCATGCCCCCGACCGTTTCGACGTCCGTGCGAAATAGTCTCCGATGAACACTCCGACGTGCCGATCCCCGCGCCGGACTTCCCATGCACGGGCATCCGGGTGATACAGTTCAATCCCGATCGGCGAAAACTCGAGATCGAACAGCCTGCCTGCCACGTCGAAGGCCGCACCGATCATCGCCTCCAATTGAAAATACGGCTTGACCAGCGCCTCGTCGATCGCGTGCTCGCGCATCTGAAGCCTGGCCGCATAGTACCGCCAGTCCCAGGGAGCGAGCGCCTCGTTAATCCCGTCCTCGCGCATCAGGGCTGCGAGCCTGCGCCCGTCCGCCTCCGCACGCACCCTCGCAGGCTCCCACACCGCCATCAACAGGTCGCGCACCGCCTGCGGCTCCTTCGCCATCTCCCCGTCCAGCTTGAACGCGGCAAACGAGGCGAACCCGAGCAGCCGCGCGCGCTCATGGCGCAGGGCAAGCGTCTCGGCCGCGATCGCACGGTTGTCGGTCGGACCTTCCGCGGCTCCCCTGGCCACCCAGGCCTCGAAGGCTTTTTTCCGAAGGTCCCGCCGCGGCGATGCCTGCAGGAAGGGTACGATATGGCTGCGCGAGAGCGTGACGACATGTCCCGTCAGGCCACGGTCCGCTGCAGCCTGCGCCAGTGCATCGATCAGAGAACCGGGCAGCCCGTCGAGATCCGGCGCTTCCAGTTGCAACGACCAGGCTTTCTCGTCGGCCCTCACGTTCTGCGAAAACTGCGTGCCGAGCGACGCGAGGCGCTGCATGATCTCCGTGAGCCGGCCACGATCGGCACCCTCAAGGCGCGCGCCCGCCCGCAGGAACATACGGTGATAGAGATCGAGCACGCGGTCCTGTTCGGGGCTGAGATCCAGTGCCGCCCGCTGCGCCATCAGGGCTTCGATCCGCGCAAACAAAGGTGCGTTCATCATCGTATCGGCCCGATGCGCCGCGAGACGGGGGCTAATCTCACGCTGCAGGGCCTCGATGGCATCGCTCGCATGTGCCCCTGCGAGATTGAAGAACACTGCCCCCACACGGTCGAGGCGTTTTCCTGCACGCTCGAGTGCCGCGACCGTGTTCTCGAAGGTCGGATCGGCCGGGTTGCCAGCGATGGCATCTATCTCGGTGCGGGCCTCGCTGAGCGCCGTCTCGAAAGCCGGCGCGAAATCAGCCTCGGATATCGTGGCGAAGGGTGGGGTCCGGTGGTCCCCGACCCATGGCTCCAGAAGTGCGTTCATGTCGGGATCCCCGGTCAACCTCGGAAGCGCAACCGATCGTCCCGAGACGGCGTTGCGTCAAGCCCCGTCGGTGTCACGCGCCCGAGACGTCCATCCCGGCAACGATCACCGGCACCGCCTCGACCACATGACTGCGCATGCTGGCCTCGGCTAGCGAGGCATCGCCTCGTCTGAACACGAGCACGAGATCCTCGTGGGAACGGGCCGTCTGCGTCCTTGAGCCGCCGAGCGTCAGCCACTTGCGAAAATAGGGCTCGAGCAGAATATGCATCCGCTCGATTTCCCGGGCGAGTTTCTGGCGCCCGGACAGCCGCGCAATATAGGCGTGATAATCCCAATGGGTCTGGATCCAGATGTCGGGATCCAGGCTGTCCTCCGCCTGGGCGAGCCTGCGGACAAGTCCCGACATCTCGGCGATCTCCACCTCGCCCATATGGGTCGTGGCGCAGGACGCTGCGAACCCCTCGAGGACAGAGCACATCTCGAAGACCTGCACGAGTTCGTCCTCGCTGTACCCGGTTACGATCGCACCCCGGTTCGGTCGGAGCGTTACCAACCCGTCGCTGTCGAGCCGGCGCAGGGCCTCGCGGACGGGCATGCGACTGATGCCGATGGCCTCGGCTATCTGCTCCGCGCGAAGCCGAGATCCAGGCTTGAAGACACGCTGTCGAATTCGCACCTTGAGCCATTCGTAAGCGACTATTTCAACCGTGGTCACGGACGTTGAAACGAGGCTCGATTTTCTGTTCAATGCGTTCACAACGAGCCCAAAATTCTTGTTTTGTAAAAAATCATAACAACCCAACGACCGCTGAAAATCGAACGCGTCGAAATGGAAATTTGAATTCGGCCATTATGTCAAGTGTTGCCAAAATTGCTTCTTGTCGCAGAAGGGCCCGATTTATTCATGAATTCGGGTAGCGCCATGTACGACCGGAGCAGCACTGGTCCGAGACGGATCGCCCTTTCTGCTTTCTTTCCAAGGCGATTGCTCGAATCGCTTCCGGCACCCTTTGCGAGACTTGCCTCGAACCTACATACGACCAATGGATAGCTCAGACCCACCCACTCCAGACATCGCCGTCGAGGCCTTCTTCGACGGGGCGTGCCCGATCTGCCGTCGGGAAATCGACGCCTACAGACAGTTGCCCGGCCTGAACAACGTCCGCTGGCAGGATGTGTCAGTGCCGGATTTCGCGTCCCCGTATGTCGATCGGGATGCAGCACTTGCGCGGTTTCATGTCCGACGTGCGGACGGTGCGCTCGTAAGCGGGGCTCGTGCCTTCCTGGCAATCTGGCGTCTGAATCCACGCCTTGCGCCAATCGCACGTCTTCTGGATCGTCGTCCTTTCGTCGGCATGCTCGACGTCGGTTATGCCGGCTTTCTTCGGGTTCGCAAGCTCTGGCGATAACCAAGTAGGGGACGAACCCATTCAGTCGTCCCAGAACGGGTTAAGAAAAGCTGTTTGGCGCTAACGTTGCGGTAACCATGGCGGTCTACTCCGATCGGGAGAACCTGATCGGGGAGGCCGCCGACCCATGCTATTGCCCCTCGTCTCGAGGATCGCGCTCTGCGCGGGGCTTGCACTGGCAGGGTCAGCGCTGCGCGCCGAGAGCGATTCGAATGCCGCGCTGTGCGAAACAGCCATCCTCAACGGTGCAAAGCGCGGAGGTGTGCCGGCCAAGGTCCTGTATGCCATCGCCCTGACGGAGACGGGACGCAAATCCAACGGACGCGTCAGACCCTACCCGTGGGCGATCAACCGCGAAGGCAAGGGACATTGGTTCGAGACCCGTGAGGAGGCGTTGACCTTTGCGCAGAAAAGCTTGCTCGAGGGGCGCAAGTCCTTTGACGTCGGATGCGTGCAAATCAATTATCGCTGGCACGGGCACGCCTTCCCGACGCTCGACGACATGTTCGACCCGGAATGGACGGCCACCTATGCCGCGCAGTTTCTTCGGACCCTCTATGAGGAACGCGGCGACTGGTCCGCGGCGGCGGGGGCCTACCATTCCCTGACCCCGGAGTTTGCGAGCATCTATCGCGAACGCTTCGACCGCCTGCTCGCTAGTCTCGACGAGGACGCGCTGACGGAGGCCGAGACCCTTCTCGCGACCGCGGCCCCTGCGGACAGGCGCAGCACGCGGCAGTCCCGCCGCCAGGCAGACCGTTTGATGGCCGCCTCGCGCATCCGAGACGCAGGCCCCCCGCCCGAGCCCGTGATGGGCAGCCTCGCCGGCATGCGTGAGGTACCCTTGGGCCCCGGACTGCTTACCCAAGGTCAGCCGATGCTCAACCAGGCGACGCCGCTGCTGAGATCCGCCGGCGGCAGCCTGTTCTGAGGGAGCGTCCATGCCGAACCAATTGACCTGGAAGTCGATCTATCAGCCGACCGTCCTCCTCGCGCTGGCGCTGATGGCCGTCATTGTTATGATGGTTCTGCCTATGCCCTCGGTGGTGCTCGACCTTGGCCTCGCGGCCTCGTTCGGGATCGCGATCCTGATCTTCACGATCACGCTGTTCATCCAGCGCCCGTTGGATTTCTCCTCTTTTCCGACGATCCTGCTCGCGTCGCTGATGTTGCGGCTGTCGCTGAACGTCTCGTCTACGAAACTCATCATCGGCGAGGGGCACACGGGCACCGATGCGGCAGGCCATGTGATCGAGGGCTTCGCCATGTTCATCATGGGCGGCTCAGTCTGGCTCGGGATTGTGGTCTTCGTCGTCATCCTGATCGTGAACTTCATCGTCATCACGAAGGGCGCAGGCCGGATGGCCGAGGTGAGCGCGCGCTTCGCCCTCGACGCCATGCCCGGCAAGCAGCTTGCCATCGACAGCGACATGGCGGCCGGCGCTATCACGCACGAGCAGGCGCGCGACAGGCGCCGGGTGGAGCAGGAGGAGACGACCTTCTTCGGATCGCTCGACGGTGCTTCGAAGTTCGTGAAGGGGGACGCGGTCGCAGGCTTGCTCATCACGATCATCAACCTGATCGTCGGCCTCACGGTGGGCGTCTTCGTGCACGGGATGCCCATCGGGCAGGCGTTCGAGACCTATTCGATCCTGAGCGTCGGCGACGCGCTGGTGAATCAGATCCCGGCCGTGATCATCTCGATCGCCGCAGCGCTTCTGTTGTCAAAGGGCGGTCTGATGGGATCGACCGACCGGGCGCTCATGCGCCAGCTCGGCGGATATCCGCTGGCGCTCGCGACGGTCGCGTTCCTGATGGCCCTGTTTGCCTTCATCCCGGGGCTGCCGTTCCTGCCGTTCGTGAGCGGGGCGATCTGTCTTGCCGGGGCTGCGTGGCTCTCGCAAGGAGCGCTCAGCGACAAGGCGGCCGCAAACGTGACCCCTGCCGAGCCATCCGCCGCCACGCGCTCCAAGTCCCTGGGCGATTTTCTGGACGTGGACGAGATCCACATGGAATTCGCACCGAACCTCGTTCCCGTGGTGATGGACGAGGCGACTGGTCTGGACGCGCGCATTGCCAACATGCGCAACCATATCGCGAGCGAGTTCGGCCTGATACTGCCCGAGATCCGTCTGACCGACAACGCGGGACTGCCGCCCGGGACTTATGCGATCCGGATCCAGGGAGTGGAGGCCGGGCGCAGCCGCATCGAGACGGATCAGGTTCTGGTGCTTTTGCCCGACGACAAGACAGCGGCACCGGACGGGCGAGACGTCGCGGAGCCGGTGTATGGTGCGCCGGCCCGCTGGATCGCCCAGAGCCGGCAGGAGGACGCTGCCGTGATGGGCCTGACGGTCATCGCTCCCGTGGAGGTCGTGGCAACGCATCTGCTGGAAATCGTCAAGCAGAGCTTCGGGCGGCTGTTCAACCGGCGCTCGCTGCGCAAGCTGCTCGATGAATTCACGTCGCTGTCGGATCCCAAACGCGCGGAATCCAATCGCCGGATCCTCGAGGAATTCGTGCCGGACAAGTTCCCCATCGATACGCTTCAGTCGGTGCTGCGGCTGCTGCTGGAGGAGCGGGTCTCGATCCGGAACCTCGCCCTGATCTTCGAGGCCATTGGAGAGGTCTACAGCCCGCAAGCCAATCCCGAGGTGATAGCCGAACACGTGCGGCATCGGCTTGGGTTCCAGCTCATTGCGGAGGTTCGCGAGGCCGACGGCGCGCTGCCGCTGATCCAGCTCAATCCGAGCTGGGAGGAACTGTTTCAGAAATACCAGCTGCCCGAGGGATCCGGTGTGGTCGACGTGGCGCTTCCTCCGGCCGAGTTCAACCGGCTCGCCAATTCGGTGGCTGAGAAGATCGCGGCTGCGGGGGCGCAGGGCCGGTATCCGGCCCTCGTTACCTCGACGAAGCGGCGGCGGTTCCTGCATACCGTGCTGAGCGCGAAAGGCATCCGCAACCCCGTGCTGAGCTTCGAGGAGATCGGTACCCAGGCCCGGCCGTCCGTGCTGGGACTGGCCTGAGCACAAGCATGTTCGAGGGCTTTGCCGAACTGCTCGACTGGTCCAACGCATGGTTTGCCACTGCAATCCTCGTATTCACGCGTGTGGGAGCGGTAATGGCGCTGTTGCCGGGGTTCGGGGAGCAACTCATACCGGCCCGGGTTCGGATTGCACTCACGGTCGCCTTCACTCTTGTCGTGGGGCCAATGGTGGCGCCGGAGTTTCTGCGGATCGAACCGGACCGGCCATTTTACCTCTTGATGGCGATCGAGGCAGGTGCCGGGCTGCTGATCGGGCTGTCGATCCGGCTTCTCGTCATGGGGTTGCAGTTCGCGGGCTCCATCGCTGCCCAGTCGACGTCGGTAGCGCAATTGCTTGGACCGGCAGCAGCCCCGGATCCGATGCCGGCGATCGGCAACATCCTGATGCTCGCAGGGGTCACGCTGGCCGTAGTAGGAGATCTGCACGTGAAGGCAGCGCTCGCCATGGCGGGGTCCTATGAGATCCTGCCCATCGGGGCGGCCCTTCCGGCAGAGGATATCGCGAGCTGGGGCACCGCCCGGGTCGCGATGGCCTTTGCGCTCGGATTCAGTTTGGCAGCTCCCTTCGTAATCGCGGCATTTGCCTACAACATCGCTCTCGGTGCCATCAACCGGGCGATGCCACAGTTGATGGTGGCATTCGTCGGGGCGCCGGCAATCACAGCCGGAGCCCTATTGCTGCTGCTGCTCGCGAGCCCGCTCATCCTCACCTACTGGAACCAGCAACTCGATCTGACGCTCGCCGACCCGCTGGGCCTGCCGCGATGAGCGAAGGCGAGGATAGCGGCGAGAAGACGTTCGACCCGACACCGGCGAAGCTGGAGGAAGCCCGCAAGAAGGGAGACGTTCCGCGTTCAGTGGATCTGAATGCTGCGGCGAGCTATCTCGCCCTGCTCGGAGCGATTCTTCTGACCGGGGCCTGGGCAATCGGCCATTCGGCGGATGCGCTGCTCGTCTTCATCGACCAGCCCGACCGCCTGATGGGCGTCATTCTAGGGCCAGGCGGCCCGGGTCTTTCGGCAGGGATCGTCGGAGATGCCATTGTCGGTCTGATCCCGATCTTCTTGATGCCGGCGGTCGCGGTGATCGTGAGCCTGATTGCCCAGCAGGCGGTCGCGTTCTCCGCCACGAAGCTAGAGCCGAAACTGTCGAAGATATCGCTCATCTCCAATGCGCAGCAAAAATTCGGACCGACTGGTCTGGTTGAATTCCTGAAATCCGCAATCAAGCTCGGGGCGATCTCCTGGGCCTTGTTTCACGTCCTGGTGCGCGACTTGGACGCAATGATCGGAGCTGCGGTCGCCGATCCCCACATTATCGGCGAAATGATGATGGAGAGCCTGATAAGCCTGCTTACGATCACCTGCGTCATAGCCGTCACCATCGGCCTCGTCGACATTCTCTGGCAGCGGTTCGACCATGCCCGCAAGCTCAAGATGTCGCTTAAGGATATTCGGGACGAGCAAAAACAGTCCGAGGGCGATCCTTATGTGAAGGCACAGCGACGGCAGCGCGGCGAGGCGATCGCCATGAACCAGATGCTGCTCGACGTGCCCAAAGCCGATGTCGTGATCGTCAACCCGACACATTATGCGGTGGCTCTGAAATGGTCGCGCTCCAAGGGGTCGGCACCCGTCTGCGTCGCCAAGGGAGAGGACGAGATCGCGCACCGAATAAGGGAGATCGCGAACACGGCCGGGATCCCGATCCATTCGGATCCACCCACCGCACGTGCGCTCTATGCGACGATTGCAATCGGCCGGGAGATCAGGCCCGAGCAATACAAGGCCGTGGCGGCAGCAATCCGGTTCGCCGAGAGACTGCGCAAGGCCGCGAGGGCACGGGGCGGCGCATGACACCCGCACAGCTTCGCCAGTTGCTGGCGCTCGCCGAAGTCCGAAAGGCCCGCGACCTCGCCCGCCTGGATGCGCTGGCACGGCGTTCGGCCGCCTTGGACGCCGACATCGCCGCGGCACGGGCAGCACATCTCGAGGATCATGCCGGAGCGGGCTTTGATGCGACGCCGCCTGGCCTACAGGGGCGTCGTCTTGCTTGGGCGGATCACCGGGTCACCGAGGCGCGCGAGGGCCATGCGGCGCTTCGTCCCGACCTTCAGAACGCCCGGGCGGACGCGACGGTCAGTCTCGGCAAGCACCGCGCAATCGAGCATCTGCTCGTAAAGGCTGAACGAGATGCCGCAGCGCGCCGCCAAACCCGGCTGGACCGCGACAGGACGGAAGACCTTCCGGATAAGTGATTCTTTATTTCTTCCGCGGAGACAGCAGGCTCAGATGTCCTGGCGGACGATATCGGTGATGAGCACGTCGTAGACCGCCGTCTCCCCGAAGACGGTCTGGGCCGCTCCGAGAAGGGCGGATCGAAGGTCGGACATTTTGCGGCCTTCGGTGAACGTCCCGTCGAAGCCGCCGGAATTTGCGTGCTGGAACATCACCCCGAGGAACGTGTCCCGCAGGCGGGGCTGCACCGCCTCGGCCGCGGTGGCCCCGGTCGACTGAATGTCCATGGCGATGGATGCGACGATCATCGCCACGACCCGGTCGTCCTTGAAGATCGGCACGACGAAGGGCTTGTCCATTGGGACGTTCAGCGTCTCGCCTTCAATCTTGGGCTTGGCCACGGCGACCGGCGCGAACGGATCGGGTGCCTCGGGCGTGCAGGTCTCGTCGCCTTCGGCGCAGGCAACAGGTTCGACAGCCGCCTGTTCCTCGGGCTGCGGCTTGAGCGCTACGCCTGCACCGACGCCGACGCCAAGTCCGAGGATCGCGATGCCGATCGGCATGAGGAGCTTCATGGCCATTCCTGTCTAAAAGGGGGATGCGGTATCGACGATCTGCTGACCCCAGCGCGGCTGCTGGGCCGTGGTGATCTGGCCGCGCCCGCCATAGATGATGCGGGCGCCGGCGATGCGGTCGTATTCGATGACGTTGTAACGCGAGATGTCAGACGGCTGCACGATGCCCGCGATCTGGAGATCGCGCAGTTCGTTGTTGACGCGTACCTCCTGGTCGCCCTGGATCACCAGATGCCCGTTGGGAAGTACGCTTACCACGGTGGCTGCGACCCGCAGCGTCAGCTTTTCGTTCCGCCGAGTGTTACCGTTGCCGCGGAAGTTCGAATTAGATTCCAGCTCGACGTTCGGCGACAGGCCCTCGAGTTCGCGGGGCCGGATGCTGTCTAGTCCGAGGAAGGTATCGACTGCCACGCCTTCGCTGCCGGTTCGTGTGCGTTGGGTCGAATTGCGCATCTCCGCCTCCTCGTCAATCTCGATGAGGACCGTGAGAATGTCGCCGAGGTTGCGGGCCCGTCTGTCGCCCAGCAGGTTCTCCGGTCCGGTGCCCCAGAGTGAGCCCTGCTGATAGGAGAAGCGCGCCGGCTGGACGGGCGGGACCGCGATGGCCGCGCGCTCAGCCGTGACGATGGGCGAGGCGTCGTCGCGCGCGAGCCCGATGGAGGTCAACTCGGGCGGTCGGCCGATGGGCGTGCCATTACAGGCCGTGAGGGCGAGCGCCGCGAGAAGCGTCGTAACAAACGGGCGCGGGATCATCGGCCGACCTCGACGGTCCCGTGCTCGGTGACCAGGCCCGTCACCACCTGTTTCGAACTGAGGTTCATGACCCGGATCTCATCGCCGATACCGGCGCGATCAAGTGCACGACCGTCGGCCGTAATCGCGAGGCTGCCGCTGTGAAAGATCATGCGCACGACCTGATTGCGCTCGACGATCGCGGGAGGCCCGAGCTGGGACGGAAGGATCGCACGGCCGGGATAGAGCGTGACACGCGCCTCGAGGCCGACGGCGGCCTCGATCGCGTCGATGGTACCCGGCACCGTCACGTCGCCGACGATGAGATCGCTCGGCGCGATGATCGTCTGAGCGCGGATCGCGCGCACCGGCACGATGCTCGACGCGGCCGCAGGGGCCGCGACGAGGACGAGCAGCGGCAGAAGAAGGCGCATCATTCGCTTCACCGCATCTGCGTCGTGGCGGCTAGCATCTGATCCGCGGCGGTGATGACCTTCGCGTTCAGCTCGTAACCGCGCTGCGCCTCGATAAGCTGGGTGATCTCGCGCACGGAATCCACGGAGGAATTCTCGAGATAGCCCTGGCGGAAGGTCCCGCGCCCGTCCTCGCCGGCCGCACCCACGTTGGGCTGACCCGAAGCTTCGGTCTCTCGGTAGAGGTTAGAACCCATCGCCTCGAGGCCCTTCTCGTTGGTGAAGGTGGTTAGGCCGATCTGCCCTAGCAACTGCGCCTGCACCTGGCCCTCGAAGGAGGCATAAACCTCACCGTCGGCGTTGATGGTGATGTCCAGCGCGTCTTCGGGAATGGTGATGTCGGGCACGACCGCGAAGCCGTCGGAAGTCACGATCAGGCCGTCCCCGTTGCGTTTGAGCGCGCCGTCGCGCGTAAAGGCGGGGTCGCCGTTCGGCAGGGTGATCTCAAGATACCCATTGCCCTCGATCGCAATGTCGAGCGCACCACCGGTCTCGGCCACGGAGCCTTGCTCGACCTGCATCGACACCGCCGCGGCTCGCACTCCGAGACCCAGCTGGACGCCGGCGGGGAGCACGGTCCCTTGGGCGGAATTGATCGAACCGGGCCTGTCCACCTGCTGGTAGTGCAGATCGACGAACTCCGCGCGCCGCGAGTTGTAGGCAGTGGTGTTGGAGTTCGCGAGGTTGTTCGAGATGACCTCGACCCGCATCTGCTGGGCCGCCATTCCGGTCGCCGCGATGTTCAAGGCACGCATGATCGTCTCCTGTGCTTCGGGTCAGCCGCGCGCGTCAGATCTGCGCGCCGAGGGTGCGCACCACGTTGCGGATGCGCTCGTCGTCTTGATCCATCAGCTTCTGGCCGTATTCGTAGGCGCGCTGCACGAGGATCATCCGCGCCATTTCGGCGACGGCATTCACGTTGGACTGCTCGAGGAAACCCTGGATCACCCGGCCGTTCTCGAGCGGAGCGGTGGCAGCATCGGCCCGGAAGAGCACACCCGATTCGCGAAAGAGCTTGGTCTGGTCCTCGACGGCGACGAGGCCGATCCGTGCTACGGGTTCGCCGTCCACGCTGAGCGTGCCGTCGGACGCGAGGTTGATCGCCGTCGCCTCGAACGGGATGACGATGGCACCCCCCCCCTCGTCGAGCAGCTGATGGCCGTCCATGTTCACGATTTCACCGTCCGCGCTGCGCGTGAAGGCGCCGGCCCGGGTGAGGCGTTCACCCTGGGGCGTCATGACGGTGAAATACCCATCGCCTTCGATGGCCATGTCGAGGGTGCCGCCGGTCTGGATCAGCCCACCTTGCGTATTCTCGGTATATCGCGCGCGGGCAGCGGTCATGGCGACCGATCCGCCTTCGGCCGGCAGCGCCTGGACCATTTCCGCGAAAACCACGCCCTCACGCCGATAGCCAGTGGTCGACACGTTGGCGATGTTGTTCGCAACCGACTGGATTTCCTTGAGCAGACCCGACTGCCGGGTCAGAGCCACGTAGCTGGCCAGGTCCATGCGCTTGTCTCCGCGTTCTGCGAATTGCCGTGGAAACGTGATGCTTCCAGATCGAAGCCTTGCCGGTGTTTCGTAAACATTTGGTCAAGGCCGAGGGTCGGAGCGCGTCTCTGCCGCCACACGATTTTGCGTGGCCCAGATCAGCCACCGATCACGAGCGGAATGATCAGATCCTGATAATACCGCACGAGTGCCTGGCCGGAAAAACTCATGGTCGCCCAGAATACGACGAGGATCGCCCCGAGCTTCGGAACGAAGGTCAGGGTCATCTCCTGAATGGACGTGAGCGCCTGGATGAGGCCGATGGCGACGCCGACGATCAGGGCCGTGACAAGGATGGGCGTGGAAATGACGAGCGCCACCCAGAGCCCCTGGCGCAGGATGTCGAGAACCTCGGCCTCGCCCATGGTCGTCAGACGGGCATGCGGAGAATTTCCTGGTAGGCCTCGACGACCCTGTCGCGCACGGCAACGGCGGTCTGCAAGGCGAGTTCCGTCGCTGCGAGCGCCTCGACCACAGCCTGGGGATCGGCGCGGCCCGCGAGCCCCGCGGTCACGGTCGCCTCGCTTTCGCGCAAGGTCGTCATGAAGTCCGTGGCCGCCGCCGAGAACGCCTCGGCAGGACTCCTGCCCTCGGTGGCAGGCTGCGGACGCGCGGCAGCAAGTGTCGTGGCGTAGGTTTGCGCCGCAAGTGTCGATTTGATGTCCATTCAGGCTCGCCTTTCTAGCGACGCAGCAGGTTGAGCAGCGATCCCGCCATCTGGCGGGCCTGGTCGAACATGCGCAGGTTGGCTTCGTAGCTGCGGCTCGCCTCACGCGAATCCGCGATCTCGAGCATCAGGTTGACGTTCGAGCTGTCGTAGTAGCCGTCTTCGCCGGCCATGGGGTGGTTCGGGTCATAGACGCTCTGCAACTCGGTCTGGTCGAGCTGGACCGGACCGGTGGCCACGACCCTGCCGTCGGTGGCGTTCTGGACCATCTCCTCGAAGGAAACGATCTTCCGCCGATAGCCCGGAGTGTCGGCATTGGCGATGTTCTCGGAGGTCAGCCGCATGCGGGCGGACTGCGCGACCATACCACTGGCGGCCGCGGCCATCGTTTTCGAGAGTTCATTCATCCGTGCGATTTCCTTCAGCGATTGCGCCCGATGCTGATGCGCAAGATGTCCATGGTCTTCTGATAGACGCCCAGCGCCAGATCATAGGTTTGTCGGGACTCGGCCGAGCGCATCATCTGATCCTCGAGGCTGACCGAGTTGCCGTTTGGCGTCTCGGCCCCGAAGGCCGCAAGTTCCTGCGAGCCGAAACCCCTCGGATCCGCGCCAAACGTCATGTGCCCGGCACGCGTAACCTGCGGGATGAAGACAGAGCCGGAGGCAAGCGTCTCGGAGAACGCGTCTATGTCCCGAGCCCTATAGCCGGGCGTGTCGGCCTGGGCGACGTTCTCTGTCACGATCGCCTGGCGGGCCGTGGAATGCGCGGCAAGGGTACTCGCCAGACGCAGGATGTTCAGGTTCAGATCCATCGCGGGTTTCTCCCGGAACTCTCGAAACCTCGCCTTAACGGTTGATGGTTGACAAAAGGTAATCGAATTCAGTGGCAGGTTCTCAGAAATGCTCACCGATTTTTCCGCACTCGGGGCTGAGTTGGGCCGGATCAGCAACTACCGGAGGGTGGGCCGCGTGGTGTCGGTAAGTCCGGCTTCGCTTGAGATTGTGGGCCTGACCCACCAGGCACGGATCGGCGACCAGATCGCCATCGGCCTGCGCGGCGGGCGTGAGTTGGGCGGCGAGATCGTGGCGATCACCGAACGCGCGGCGCGCGCCATGACTTATCAGCCGCTCGACGGCGCGGCGGTGGGAGATGCCGTGACGCTGCTCGGGCCGGCGGATGCGCACCCTTCGGAAAGCTGGACCGGCCGGATCGTCGACGCGTTCGGAGCGCCGCTGGACGGGCGGCCTCTCCAGCCGGGAATGGCCGCGGCCCCCTTGCGGCGCGCTCCCCCAGCTGCGGCGACCCGAAAGGCGCTGGGACCGCGCCTGGGCACGGGCGTGAGCGTTTTCGATACCATTCTGCCCCTTGCTCGTGGCCAGCGGATCGGCGTCTTTGCGGGTTCGGGCGTCGGCAAGTCGTCGCTGCTGGCCGATCTTGCGCGCGGGATCGAGGCGGACATTGTTGTCTTTGCCCTGATTGGCGAGCGCGGTCGCGAACTTCGCGATTTCACGGACGGCGTCATGGGTTCTGCCGGCATGGAGCGTGCCGTGGTGATTGCCGCCACCTCTGACCAGGCTCCATTGATCAAGCGACGGGCGGCCTGGATGGCCATGGCCACGGCAGAAGTGTTTCGCGACCAGGGCAAGCATGTGCTTCTGATGATCGACAGCCTCACCCGTTTCGCGGAGGCGCATCGCGAGATCGCATTGACTGCCGGGGAGGCTGCGAGCCTTCGAGGCTTCCCGCCTTCCACGGCGAACCTGATCGCGGCCTTATGCGAGCGTGCAGGTCCGGGCTCGTTCGGAAAGGGCGACATCACTGGCGTTTTCAGCGTCCTGGTCGCAGGATCGGACATGGACGAACCGGTTGCCGACATCACGCGCGGCGTTCTCGACGGGCATGTCGTGCTTGACCGTGCCATTGCAGAGCGAGGCCGTTTTCCGGCCATCGACGTGCGCCGGTCAGTGTCGCGAAGCCTGCCAGGGATCGCATCCCAGGAGGAGAACGCGATGCTCGCCAAACTTCGCCGGGTACTGACGGCCTACGAGAACGCGGTGCTGATGATCCAGACCGGTCTCTATGTGACAGGAAGCGATCCGGCCGTAGACGAAGCAATGAAGCTCTGGCCGAAGCTGGACACATTTTTCGCCGAACCCGCTCCAGAGGGTGTCGAGGAGAGCTTTAAACGGCTTGCCGAGGCGCTGGAGGTCTGGGGCCCTGTCAAGCAGTCGCTCGCCGTGGTAAAACCATAGTACCGTAGAGGAAAAGCGGCCGTGTGTCAGGCTCTGGACAGGATCACACCGGCTTCCGTCACGATCGCATCGAGCCCAGTGTCGTTTTCTCCGTGAGGGACGGTGTCGACCTCCTGCCCGGCATAGGCAAAACCGATGGCAGAAACCGTGCGACGCGCCCGCAGATCCGCCAGGGTCCGGTCGTAAAACCCCCCTCCATAGCCGAGACGCCAGCCCGAGGAGTCGAAAGCCAGAAGTGGGACGAGGATCGCATCGGGGGTCACCCAATGGCCTTTGGCCGGTACATCGACACCAAACGCGCCCCGCTCAAGGCGGCTGCGCGGTGTCCAGACGCGGAAGCGGAGCGGCAGGTCCGGACCCTCGACCACCGGCGTGCAGATCGTGAAGCCGAGGCCGGAGAGCGCGAGCATCAGCGGCCGGGGATCGAGTTCCGACCTAATCGGCAGATACCCCGCCACGATCCGTCCGCCCCGCAAGCCGGCGAGCTGTGCCAGGGCATGTCCGGCAGCACGGCGTGCTGCCCCCGGACTTGTTTCATGGAGCTCTGTGCGGCGCAGACAGGCCTCAGACCTCGCGGAGCGTTTTAGGGCTGCGAGATCAGTCACGATAGGCAAGACCAGAGAGCCTGAAGGTGCAGGGTCAAGGAGCGGCGGGCCCGGCGCGACCGTTTTTGCTACTAATCCTTGAGAGCCTGGAGAACCAGGTGGGTGCCGGGTGTGATAGGCCAGAACCAGTCACAGAGCCAACTCCCTCAAGAATATTTACGGCCACTAGGATTTGAGCGCTGACGTGAAGGCCAGAACCCGCCTGTCCATAATCTAGCGTGCTCCAACCTAGTTTTGAAGACCCTGTCCCTGACAATCCGAACAATCGCGCCGGGGGGCAGTGCGGATGCGCCGGGTCTCACAATGCAGGCCGTCGAAGATCAGAAGCTGGCCGCGAAGTCCGGTCCCCGTCCGAGCGATGTGCTTGATCGCCTCCAGGGCCATCAGGGATCCCATCACACCCGGAAGTGCACCGATCACGCCCGCCTCGGCACAGGTCGGGGCGAGCCCGGCTGCTGGCGTCTCGGGAAAGACGCAGGCATAGCAGGCTCCGCCGCGGGCCGGGTCGAACAGGCTGATCTGCCCCTCCCATTGGGAAAGGGCAGCCGAGATCAGCGGTATGCCCGCGGCGACGCAGGTGACATTGACGAGACGGCGCGTCTCAAAGGTGTCGCAGCCGTCGAGGATGAGGTCGTGTCCCGCGACCAGATCGGCGGCATTATGCGCCTCAAAGCGAACCGGTCTGGCCTCGACGAATACATGAGGGTTGAGCCGTGCGAGCGCACCGGCGGCACAATCCACCTTGGTACGGCCGACATCGTCCGTCCTGAAGAGGGTCTGGCGCTGAAGGTTCGACAGGCTCACGACATCGTCGTCGACGATGGTCAGGCGACCGACCCCCGCTGCGGCCAGATAGGTGAGCGCGGGACACCCAAGGCCGCCCGCCCCCACGACCAGCACACGCGCGCCGACGAGCCGCGCCTGCCCCGGCCCGCCGAGCTCCCGCAGGACGATATGCCTGGCGTAGCGGGTGAGTTCGTGGCCGGAGAGCGTCAAAGCGGCCTGTCCAACCATGTCCGGTTCTGTCCGCGGCCAGCGGGAAGGACCGCACCTCGGCTGAAACCGTTCGCCACGAACACTTCCGGTGTCTGCCAGTCGCCGACGAATGCGCCGACCCGTCTAGCACCACGCCGATGCGCCTCGCCCATCGCCGCGCGCAACAGCGCCGAGCCGATTCCGTTGCGCCAATGATCGGGTTCGATCCGCAGCAACTCGATTTCGGCGAGATCCCCGACGAGCTGCACCCGGACGTGGCCGATCAGCCTGCCCGTATCATCGCGCCATCCAAACGAAACGGACTCGGCGGCAAGGACCTCATCCGTCGCGCTCGCCAAAGCGCTGGCAGTATCCACCGCCAGCGTGGCGTCATCGGCAAATTGGACGAGACCTTGCGGGTGAGCGTGCGCGGCAGGGTCATCGACGCCGGTCCTCTTGCGCACATGAGAGACGACGATCGCATATGCACCTACGGGCACCAGACCCAGCCCGATCCAGAAGAGGGTACGCGCAGAGCCCGCAACATCCTCCTTGTAAGCGTTGCCATCCGGAAGCAGTTGCGAGGCGAGCAGTGCCGCCACCGCAGCGGCCAGGATATAGCGCCAAGTGCCCTTTGGCGCACGCACGACCCGCGCGAGGAGCAATGCAAAAGCCGAGAACAGGAATACCTGCGTCATTCAGAGCCCATAGACGAAGGCTGATGAAAGATAGCGTTCCGCGCAACTCGGCAGGATGACGACCCTGTGCTTGCCGGCATAGGTTGGCCTAGTCGCGAGGTCGAGGCCGGCGCTGATGCGCCGGAGCCGCACGTGCGACGGGGCTCCGGTGGTTTGCGTAATGTCTTCGAAAATGCATCCGCGTGGTGGCATGGTCATGTTTGCGGTTCTCCCTCAGGGCGATATAGACCGGTCCGTCCGGGCTGGCAGGGTGCCGGACGGCGCAACTGCGTCGTGAGAGGAGCAATCCGTGTCCGCAGTCGCATGAAGGCCCTATCCGCCCTGCCCAGTCCCGATGCCGGTCGAGCCGAAACCTTCTCCACCCCGTACAGTCTCGGCCACCGTGCGGGTCTCGCGCCATGCGAGCCGCTGAAGGGCGGCCAGAACCATCTGAGCGATACGCATGCCATGGGTTATCTGAAAGCGCTCGGTCCCATGATTCACGACGATTACACCGATCTCGCCCCGATAATCCGCGTCGATCGTTCCCGGCGCATTGAGAAGCGTGATTCCATGTTTCAGGGCGAGGCCCGACCGGGGGCGAAGCTGAACCTCGAAATCGTCAGGGATCTCCAGCGCGAGCCCTGTCGGAACTAACAGACGCGCCCGCGGCTCGAGCCAGAGGCCGGCCATGCGGTCATTGGGTGCCAGGCAAGCGGACAGATCGAGCCCGGCCGCCTGGTCCGACGCATAGAACGGCAGGGGCAGGTCGGGATCGTGGTTCGCCAGCCGCCTGATGCCCACCAAGACGCTCATGCCAACGCCTGCGCGATGCGCTCGGCAAGGCGTTCCGCGACCGCCTCCTTGGAGAGCCGCGGCCAGGGCTCCACACCGGCTTCGGTAATCAGACTGACGGCATTCTCCGGGCCGCCCATGATGCCGGTCTCGGGTCGCACGTCGTTGGCAAGCAACCAATCGCAGCCCTTGCGCAAGCGCTTGGCCACGGCATTGGCCGTCACGTCGTCAGTTTCGGCGGCAAAGCCTACAACCAGAGACGGCCGACCAGCGTTGCGCTGCGCCACGATCCGCAGGATGTCGGGGTTCTCCGTCAGGGCAATCTCGAGAGGGCGGGCGGTCCCGTCCTTCTTGAGTTTGGACGCTCCCGGAACGGTGACGCGCCAATCGGCGACTGCGGCGGCAAAGACGGCGGCGTCGGCCGGCAGGGCTGCCTCGACGGCGGCGAGCATTTCGAGCGCCGTCTGCACTTCGGTGACGTCGCATCCTTCGGGGCGCGGAGCCTCCGCCGGACCGGTCACGAAGCTGACCCGGGCTCCGCGCCGGACCAGAGCGGCGGCGATTGCACCGCCCTGCCGGCCAGAGGAGCGGTTTGCGATATAGCGGACCGGGTCGATTGGTTCATGGGTCGGTCCGGAGGTCACGAGCACATGACGTCCGCTCAGCGACTGCGCCGGACGGCACGCGTCGAGGGCGGCCCCGATGGCTGCAACGATCGCCGCAGGCTCGGCCATGCGGCCGGGACCGTACTCGCCGCAGGCCATGTCGCCTTCGTCCGGTCCGACCATGCCCGCACCGTCCCGGGTCAGGCTTGCGACGTTGCGGCGCACACCCGGATGAGACCACATGCGGACATTCATCGACGGCGCATAGAGCACGGGCTTGTCGGTGGCGAGAAGGAGCGTGCTCGCGAGGTCGTCGGCATGACCGTTCGCCACCTTGGCTAGGAGATCGGCCGTGGCCGGAGCCACGACCACGAGGTCCGCGGCACGCGAAAGCTGGATGTGGCCCATTTCGGCCTCGTCGGTTAGATCGAACAGATCCGTGAAGACTTTCGACCCCGCAAGGGACGCAACCGAGAGCGGCGTCACGAATTCACTGGCCGCACGGGTCATGACCGGTATCACCTGAACGCCCGACCGTCCGAGCAGCCGGATCAATTCCAGCACCTTGTAGGCAGCGATTCCGCCACAGATGATCAACAACACGCGACGGCCCGTCAGCATCATCCGCTCCGATCGCCAAAGTCCGGACCAGCGTCCGCAAGGCGATCTAAGGCGACCCGGCCGACGGCGCAAGGCGGCGCTCGTGCCTCAAGGATACGGTAATGTGGCGCGATGGCTCTCAGGCAACGGGTCGCACCGGTGCGCGGCGACTGATCTGCACGGCGAGGATGCCCGCCATGATGATGGTGACCCCGATTCCATCGCGGACCGTGACCGGCTCCGCGAGGATGACGGCTGCGGTCGCAACGCCGATGAAGGGATTGAGAAAATGAAACGTCGCGGCCCGGGTGGCCCCGATCCGTCCAACCAGAACGAACCAGAGCATCGTCGCGGCGATGCCGGGAAAGAGCACGGTGTAGACGAAGGCAAGCACGAGAGGGAGGTTCCAGACGACCACGAATTCTTCCGTCAAGACGGCAACCGGCATCAACAGCGCGGCCCCGACAAGCATCTGCAACCCAACCACGATCCAGAGGTTACCCGCTCCCGAAGCGCCTCTCACCAACAGGGTCGCGACGCTGAGGGCGATGACGGCAATGACGCAAAGACCGGCGGCGAGGTTGCTCGGACCGCCCTCCAGCCGGGCCGTCATGATGACAAGAACGCCCACGAAGCCGGCGACGAGGCCGGCGGCGGCGAGCGGGGTGAGGCGTTCGCGCAGAAACACCCAGGAGAGACCTGCAACGACGAGCGGCAGCATGCTGGCAATGATGGCAGCGAGGCTCGCCTCCACCGTGCGCATGGCTAGAAAGTTCAGGCCCAGATAGAGGGCGTTCTGGCACAGGCCGAAGATCGCCACGGCAATCCACTGCGCCCGGCCGCGCGGCAGTCCTTGCCCCAGGGTCCAGCCGATGGCGAGGGCGATCAAGGCGGACAAGACGAAGCGGATCGACAGCGAATAGAACGGCGGCGCGTATGTGACGATGATGCGTGCCGACGTGAATGCCGAGGCCCACATCGTCACGAAAGCCACGCCAAGCCCGAATGCCCGCCAGTCCATGCCACCCTCCCAGCAAAAGAAAAGGCCGCGCGCAGGCGCGGCCCGTCACCGTCAGGCCTGCAGAACTGGTCAATCAGGCGTTGATCACGTCTTTCAGCTGTTTGGCGATGGTCACCTTGGCGACCCGGTCGGCGGGCTTCGTCATTTTGGCACCGGTGGAGGGATTCCGAACCTCGCGCTCCGGGCGTGCGCGGCAGGCAAATTTTCCCAGGCCGGGAAGACTGACGGCACCCCCCGCGGCAACCTCCTTGGTCACGATGTCGGTCAGCGCGTCGAGCGCCCGGTTTGCCGAGGCTTTGTCCATGCCCGCGTTTTCCGCGAGGGCTGCGACGAGTTGGGTTTTGGTCATTGGCTTTTGGCTCATTATGGTTGTCCCTGTCCCTGAAATAGTCGGACGGCGCGAGGGTCCCCGACGCCTCCGGCCGGCACTTAAGCGAGCCTCGCCCGGAAACTCAATCTCCCAACAACCGTCAAACCGTGTTTTTATTGATATTAGCGCAATCAGTGGGCGAGTGTGACATTTGAGAATCGTGTTTTATAAGCGCCTGGGTATTACCTCAAAGAAAGGCGGTCTCATCGAAGCTCCGCAACTTTCGCGAGTGGAGCTTTTCGAGCGGCATGTCGCGTAGCGATTCCATGGCCCGAATTCCGATCTGGAGATGCTGTGCCACCTGTCGCTGATAGAACGCCGTCGCCATGCCAGGAAGCTTCAATTCGCCATGGAGCGGCTTGTCGGAGACGCACAGCAAGGTGCCGTAAGGAACCCGGAACCGAAATCCGTTGGCGGCAATCGTCGCACTCTCCATGTCAAGGGCGACAGCCCGTGCCTGGGACAGCCGGGAGATCGGGCCCGAATGATCACGCAGCTCCCAGTTGCGATTGTCGATCGTCGCCACCGTTCCGGTGCGCATGATCTTCTTGAGCTCGAACCCGGTCAGGCCCGTGACCTCGGCCACGGCGTCCTGAAGCGCCACCTGCACCTCGGCCAGCGGAGGGATGGGAACCCACACCGGAAGATCGTCGTCGAGCACATGATCCTCCCGCATGTAGGCATGCGCGAGAACATAGTCGCCAAGTGACTGCGAGTTGCGCAGGCCGGCGCAATGCCCAAGCATCAGCCAGACATGGGGCCGCAGGACGGCGACATGGTCGGTGATCGTCTTGGCATTCGAGGGACCGACGCCGATGTTGACCATGGTGATGCCGGAATGGTTCTCCCGGACCAGGTGATAGGCGGGCATCTGCGGTTGCTTGGACGCCGGAGGACCGCCCGGGCCGTCGCGGGTGGTCACGACATTGCCAGGTTCGACGAAGGCCGTGTAGCCCGATGCGCCATCCGCGAGCGCGGCTTGGGCAAAGGTGACGAATTCTTCGATGTAGAACTGGTAGTTCGTGAACATCACGTGATTCTGGAAATGGATCGGGCTCGTCGCGGTGTAATGTGCGAGGCGGGCCAGCGAATAATCGATGCGCTGGGCCGTGAACGGTGCGAGCGGACGCACGCCCTCCGGATCGAGGCGCAAGAGCCCGTTCACGATACGATCGTCGGTCGTGTTGAGATCCGGCACGTCGAAGATGTCGCGCAGTGGCCGGTGCAGGGTGTCCTCGATGGAGACTTCCACATAGGCCCCCTCCTCCATCGCGAAGTGCAAGGGAATGGCGGTGTCGGACACGCCTATCCGAACGGGCATGCCATGGTTCTGGAGCAGGAGCCCGATCTGTTGGGTCAGGTAGCCATCGAAGAGATCCGGTCTGGTTATCGTGGTTGCATAGGTGCCTGGCTCGGTCACATGGCCAAAGGACAGGCGACTGTCGACCTTGGCGAAACTTCCGGTCGTGATGCTGAGACTGGGATAGAAGGCCCGAAACCGCCCCTTCGGTGGCTCGCCGCCCATGACGGCCGCAAAATGCTCCTGCAAAAACCGCGTCGCACAGGCATAGCGTGCCTTGATCTCCGCAACGGCGTCCTGCGCATCGGTGAACAGCGCATCCCCCTCCGCTGCGGGCGTGATCACGGGCAGTTCGGCGAGCGGTTCACTGTGCAGCACCTGGCAGGACCTCAGGATGGGAGGAAGACGTCGGTCTTCTCGAAGCAAGTTACGTCGATTAGGCCGAGATCGGAAATGCGCAACTCGGGGATGACCACGAGCGCGAGCAGCGAATGCTGCATATAGGCGTTGTTGAGCTTGCATCCACACGCGACCATCGCCGCAACGATACCCTGGGCCGCGCTCGCCACGTCCGCTGCTGGCGCATCGGACATGATGCCCGCGATCGGCAACGCCACGGAGGCGCATTCGGTCCCATCGCACCAAACCGTGACACCCCCGCCTAGGGCGCGCAGATGGTTCACGGCAAGCGCCATGTCCGTCTTCGACGTGCCCACGACGATCATGTGATGACTGTCATGCGCGACCGTGGAGGCGACGGCGCAGGGCACATCGTAGCCGAAACCCGAAACGAACGCGTTCACGACCGTGCCGGTGGCACGATGCCGTTCGACCAGCGCGATTTGGCAAACCGTACCCGTGGCCTCGACCAGGCCGTCGCGCACGGGCAATTCCGCTTCCAGGGCCTTCGTCGGAGCCTGGTTCTCGACGACACCAATGACCCGGACGCGAACCTGGTTCGCGGCCTGCGGTGCCGCGATGTCGAAATCCTCCGGCCGTACGTCGCGGGCCATGTTGACGCTGCGCCGTGCCTCCTTGGGCCAGGTGAATCCGGTCGGATCTGCAAGGCAAACGCCGTCTTCGGCGATAACGATTCCCCGCGCGATGACCGTCTCGATGGGAAGCTGGCGCAGATCGGACGTCAGGATGCAGTCCGCTCGTCGCCCCGGTGCGATGGAGCCGAGTTCGCGTTCCAGTCCGAAATGCGTGGCCGTATTGATCGTCGCCATCTGCAATGCGATCAGCGGATCGAGCCCGCAGTTGATTGCATGGCGCACGACGCGGTTCATGTGCCCCTCGTTCACCAGGGTGCCGGAGTGGCAATCGTCGGTGCAGAGGATGAAGGAGCGCGGATCAAGCCCCTTCTCGGTCACGGCCGTGATCTGCGCCTTGACGTCGTACCAGGCGGACCCGAGGCGCAGCATGGCGCGCATGCCTTGCCGCACGCGCAGGATGGCGTCTTCCTCGCGGGTCCCCTCGTGATCGTCGGCGGCTCCGCCCGCCGCATATGCGGGAAAATCGGTGAGATCGGGTGAGGCGTAGTGCCCGCCGACCGTCTTGCCCGCAGCCTGGGTCGCCGCCATCTCGCCGAGCATCTTGGGATCGGCCGATATGACACCGGGATAGTTCATCATCTCGCCGAGCCCGATGATGCCCGGCCATCCCATGGCTTCGGCCACCTCCGCGGGCCCGATTGTGGCACCGGGCGTCTCCAGACCCGGAGCGGACGGTGCGCAGGACGGCATCTGCACAAAGACGTTCACGGGCTGGACCTCCGCTTCATCGTGCATCAGCCGCACACCGGGCAGACCCATCACATTTGCGATCTCGTGGGGATCGACAAACATGGTCGTGGTGCCGTGGGGCACCACGGCGCGCACGAATTCCGACACGGTCAGCATCCCGCTCTCGACGTGCATGTGGCCGTCGCAAAGACCGGGGATCAGATACCGTCCGCCCGCGTCGATCACGACCGTGTCGGGCCCGATCATGGGCGTGGCATCCGGGCCACAGGAAGCGAAACGACCAGACTTGATCGCGATGTCGGAACCGGCAAGGACCTCGCGGCTGTGCACGTTGACCCAAGCGCAATTGCGTATGACCAAGTCGGCCGCGGCGCGGCGAGCGGCCACGGCGATCAGGTCGGAGGTTACGGCTTGCCAAGGCTCCGGGGTCTTGTACATGGCCCTAGTTTGCGGCGTCTGCTCACGGGTTCAACCCCTTCCGGACCCGTGCGCCGAATTATTCCCAGCCGCGCGTTCGAAGCCAGAGCGCCGGACCAAATAAAAGGCCCGGCGCTGACGCCGGGCCAAGGTGGGGTCGGGGCACGGCGCCTCTTCCCGAGGGAGAACTCACGCCGACTTGGCAAACTCCGGATAGGCCTCCATGCCCATTTCGTCCACGTCGAGGCCGACCAACTCGGCCTCCTTGGTGACGCGGATGCCGAGGGTGGCCTTGAGGATGAACCACACGATCCCGGAGGCCACGAAGGTAAACACGCCGACCACCACGATCCCGTAGAGTTGTGCGAACAGGCTCGAGTCCGGATTGGTGAGGACGACCGCGATTGTCCCCCAGATGCCGCAGCACAGGTGGACCGGGATGGCTCCGACAACGTCGTCGATCTTGAGCTTGTCGAGCAGCGGCACGGCAAACACCACGATACATCCGCCGACCGCCCCGATGAGACACGCCATACCGATGGACGGCGTGAGTGGCTCCGCGGTGATCGACACGAGGCCCGCGAGCGCCCCGTTGAGGATCATCGTAAGGTCAGGCTTTTTGTAAAGGACCATCGTCAGCAGCATCGCGGCGACGGATCCGGATGCAGCGGCCATGTTGGTGTTCACGAATATCCGGCTGACGTCCGCGATGTCGCCGATCGTCCCCATGGCCAGTTGCGATCCGCCGTTGAAGCCGAACCAGCCGAGCCAGAGGATGAACATGCCCAACGTCGCGAGCGCGAGGTTGGAGCCCGGCATCGGATTGACGCGCCCGCCGGGGCCATATTTTCCGGTGCGCGCTCCGAGGATCAGCGCCCCTGCCAGCGCCGCCCAGCCACCGACGGAATGCACGACCGTGGAGCCCGCGAAGTCAAGGAACCCCATGGAGTCGAGGAAGCCGCCGCCCCATTTCCAGCTGGCCTGGATCGGATAGATGTAGGCCGTGAGGACGACGGTGAAGATCAGGAAGGGCACGAGCTTGATGCGCTCGGCCAGTGCGCCCGACACGATGGAGGCGGTCGCGGCGCAGAACATCAGCTGAAAGAAGAAGTCGGATCCGACCGTTGCATAGGTTATGTCGGCCACGGCGTCCGCGGCGACCCCAACGGGTTCGAGCGACGTCGGCGCAAAGAGATTGCCTACGGCCAGATAGCCGTTGAAATCACCCGGGTACATCAGGTTGAACCCGACAAGATAATAGAAGATCGCGGCCAGCGAGAACAGAATTACGTTTTTGGTCAGCTGCATCGTCACGTTCTTCGAGCGCACGAGACCGGCTTCGAGCATGCAAAATCCCGCAGCCATGAAGAACACCAAAAACCCGCCCATCAGGAACAGAAGCGAGTTCAGGATGAAGACCGTGTGTTCCGAGGCCTCGGCAATCGCCCCCAGGACAGCGGTGGTGTCTTCGAGCACCACGGTGTCCTGCGCGAGGACCGGCGCTGCGGCGACGACCGCAGCCGACGCGAGGACCATTAGTCTAGTGACATTCGCCATTTTGCAGTCTTTCCCCATACCAAACACCGCGCTCACAGCGCGTCCTCGCCGGTTTCGCCGGTCCGCACACGCAGGGCCTGCTCCACATTCAGCACGAATATCTTCCCGTCCCCGATCTTGCCGGTTTTCGCCGTCGCGGTGAGGGTCTCGATCACCTGAGCCGCGGCGGCATCGGCCACGACGAGTTCGAGTTTAATCTTCGGGACGAAGTTCACGACATACTCGGCGCCGCGATAGATTTCAGTGTGACCTGATTGTCGGCCATAACCTTTGACTTCGGACACCATCAGGCCCTGAACCCCGATGGCGGTCAGCGCTTCTCGTACCTCTTCCAGCTTGAAGGGCTTGATGACGGCAACGATTAATTTCATGAAATTCCCTCGAAATCGACCGGGCGAGGACGACCGGGGTGCCAGGCCGAATCTTCTCGCTACTAGTCAGCCTTGAGAGCGCGAAGGCCAGGCTGCAACATTTCCCGGCGTTTTCCCGAAGCTCCGCAGCGTAAGAATGCCTTGGCGCCCGCCAAAACTGCACAAAAAACAGATCGTGCCGAAAATGACGGCATTTCAGGTTCGTGTTCACGATGGGGGTGGGTGGCACCAACCGACTGGCGCGAGAGGGGGGAAACGCGTAGTCTGTTCCAGAGGCTGAGCAGAAAAATAACAGGCAGACGTCAGTATGGCGCGAACAGTCAGGCGCAAGGCGAAGGCGCGCTCTCGGGTGGGTTTCACCGAACGGGTGCTTCGGCGGCTATTTGGCGGTATTTTCAGGCTGGCATGGTGGGTGGGCTTGCGGCTCGCGGTGGTTCTCGCGATCGTGCTGGGCGTGTCGACCGGGTATTACGTGTCGCAGCTGCCGGATCTCGAGCAATTGCTCGACGGTCGCGAGGGTGGGTCGGTCACGCTTCTCGATGCGCAGGGCGAAACTTTTGCCTGGCGCGGCGAGCAGCACGGTGTCACGCGGGTCGAGGACGTGAGTCCGCATCTGGTGCATGCGATCATCGCGACGGAGGATCGCAGGTTTTATTGGCATTTCGGTGTGGACCTGCAGGGAACGGCACGAGCGGCGCTCGTCAATCTGCGAGCCGGGCGGACGGTGCAGGGCGGATCGAGCCTGACGCAGCAGGCGGCCAAGCTGATCTGGTTCGACAATACGCGCACAATCGAGCGCAAGCTGAAGGAGATCCCGGCGGCCCTGGCGCTGGAGTGGAAGTTCAGCAAGGATGAGATCCTCTCGATCTACCTCAACCGGGCGTACCTCGGGGCCGGAGCCACGGGCTTCGAGGCGGCGAGCCAGCGGTATTTCGCGAAGAGCGCCTCCCGGCTGACGCCGGCGGAGGCCGCGATGCTGGCGGGGCTGTTGCGGGCTCCGTCGCGGTATGCGCCGACGAACAACCTGGCGCTGGCGCAGGAGCGGGCGCGGGTGATCCTCGGGCTGATGGGCGAGCTCGGGTATCTGTCGGGCGCGGAGGTTGCGGAGGCGCGGGCGAACCCCGCGGCCTTGTCGCGGGCAGCGGCGGCGCGGACCGGCGGTTCCTTTGCCGACTGGGTGATGTCTTCGGGGCCGGATTTCCTGACCCGCTCGACGACGGAGGACGTCACGGTCTCGACGACGTTCGATCCGCAGATCCAGCGCGCGGCCGAGGCGGGATTGAGCGAGGTCTTCGAGACGAAGCTCCGGGCAGGCTCGAAGGCTCAGGCGGCAGTGGTGGTGATGTCGCGGGACGGGGCGGTCCGGGCGATGATCGGCGGGCGGGACGTGGACGGGGCGGACGGGCAGTTCAACCGCGCGACGCAGGCCCGCCGGCAAACGGGGTCGCTGTTCAAGACCTTCGTCTATGCGGCGGCGCTCGAGCAGGGGGCCAACCCCTTCGATCTCGTGCTCGACGAGCCGCTGACGATCAACGTGGCAGGCTCCGGGCCCTGGTCGCCGCAGAACTACACGCGGGAATTCCGGGGCCAGATCGATCTCGCGACGGCGTTCGCCCAGTCGATCAATACCTCGGCGGTGCGGGTGGCGGAGGCTTCGGGACGCGACCGGGTGCGCAGCGTGGCGCTCGATCTCGGGCTGTCGGGGCCGATCGCGGACGGTCCGGCGATCGCACTGGGGGCATCGGAGGCGACGCTCCTCGAGATGACCGGGGCCTATGCGGGCATCCTGAACAACGGATATCGGGCCAGGCCCTACGGCATGAACGAGCTGCGGCTGCGGTCGGACGGAAGCCGGCTGATGGCGGCGGGGCCCGGGCCTTCGGTGCAGGTGCTCGATGCGCGCACGGCCGGCACGATGATCTGGATGATGGCGCAGGTCGTGGAGACGGGAACGGGCGGGCGGGCGCGGCTCGCGGACAGGCCGGCCGCGGGCAAGACCGGCACGACCTCGGCGGCACGCGACGCCTGGTTCATCGGGTTCACCGCGGATTACGTCGCCGGGGTCTGGATGGGGTACGACGACAACACGCCGCTGACGGGAGTGACCGGCGGCGGGCTGCCCGCGGAGATCTGGCACGAGGTCATGACGCGGGTTCACGAGGGCATGCCCCCGAAGGCGCTGCCGATGTGGCTGCCCGAGCGCCGGACGGCCCCCCTGGCGGTGGCGAGCGGCGGGTCCGGATCGACGGCCGGACCCGCGCAGAACCCCGTCGAGGCGATCGATCAGGTCGTCCGGTCCGTGTTCGGCAGCGTCGTCCGGGGGTTGTTCGGCGGCAACTGATCCGGGGGTTGCGCGCGGACGAGATCTGTCCACGCGTGGACAAAACCCTAAGTGTCTGTTTTAAATCAGTATTCTGATTTTCGTTTACCGGATTTCAATCTGTGTTAACGGCGTGAGATCCCCTCAGGTCCCGGCGTTCATCGTGGAAATGAGCCGGTCGACGTTTCCGCCGGAGGCTTCGAGCAGCGCGCCCACCTCGGCGCGTTCGTTAGTCAGCAGCGAGACACCCTCGATGATGAGGTTCACGACGCGCGGCGCGCCGCTGCGTTCGCTGACCTGCCACTCCACGGCGAATGGTTGCCGGCCCGTCCGGGTGATCGCGGTCTCCACCAAAACGCCTGACTTGCCGCCGTCGCGTGCCCTGCGGATGGCGACGCTGGCGTCGTCGTAGTCCCGGAACTGCTTGCCGTACTTGCGGGCAAGATAGCCCTGGAAGGCGGTCGTGAAGGCCTGTTTCTGGGCGCTGGAGGCACCGCGCCACGGCGGGCCGAGCACGCTGGCCGCGACGATCTGCATGTCGCCGTAGCGCGACAGGATCCGCTCGAAATCGGCAACGAGCTGGGCGTCCGATCTTCCGCCGCGCAGCAACGCCATCATTTCCTGGCTGAGCGCGGCCACGAGGTCCTGCGCCCTTGCAGAGGCGTCCGCCCGAGCCGGGCCCAGAAAGACCGACGCGTTCAGCACCGCCGCCAGACCCGTCGCGAGGAGAAACCGGCGCGAGAGGGCGGATGGGGGGTCAGAAATCGTCATAGGGATCCTCCAGCGTCTCGAGATCGGAGCCACCTTGCAGGCGTGCTCGCATGTTCTGCAAATAACTTATGCGTTGGGCCGTGTAGCTGTCGACGCTGTCGTAAAGCAGAGCTTCCACGACGGGATCGAGCTTGTAGCGGTCATGCAGCAACTCGGCCCCCCGCAGGCCCGTGAGCGTCAGGGCGGTGGTTCCGGAGGTGAGCCAGATCACGGGATCGACGGCGAAGTCGAGGGCGAAGCCCAGCCAGTCGCGCTGGGTTCCGGGGCCGCCGACGGGCAGTTCGAGATAGGCCCCCTCCGGGACGCCCCAGCGATAGAAGGTCTCGTCGACGTTGGTCTCGCGGTAGGGAAGGGCCATCTCGGCGGCCGGATCGAGCAGGCCGCCGAGCCCGAAGGTGGAGTTGACGGCGAACCGCATGGAGGTTTCGGCCACGAGGAGCGGGCGGCCTTGCAGCGCGTACTGGATGACGATGGCCGGAAGGCCCGCGTTGTCGACGAAATTCATCACGCCGTTGCGCACCGGCTCCGGGACATAGGTGCCGTAAGCGCGCGACACGGGCCCGTAGGCCGTGCGGTCGAGCGTGACGTTCACGTCGTGCGCCGCCCGGTTGCTCGCCTCCAGCGGATCCTCGTCCAGGGGCGGCGAGGGGGCCGGCCGGGCGGTGCATCCCGCGAGCGCCAGGGCCGCGATCGCGATCGCGATGAGCGTGACAGCGGTACGTTTCATCTCTCGCCTCCGGACGCGTCCCCGTGGATAGCCGGGTTTGCGCCCGGGCGCCACCGCCGGTGCCGAGACGGGATGCCGCGCGGAATTTCCGGGGCATCCGGCCCGACGGGCTTTGCCGCGCGGCGGCAATGCGGCTATGGCTGCGGACGCATTCAACAGGAGCCACCCATGTCCTCGATCGACAAGCGCCTCGCCGACCTCGGCGTCACCCTGCCCGACGCGCCGGCCCCGGCAGCCAATTACGTGCCCTACGTCATCTCGGGGGGCACGATCTATGTGTCCGGCCAGATCAGCCAGGGTCCGGACGGACTGATCCTGGGACGCCTCGGGGATACGATGGAGATCGCAGAGGGTGCGAAAGCGGCGCGGATGTGCGCCATCGCGCTGATCGCCCAGGCCCGCAAGGCGGCAGGCGGCGATCTCGACCGGATCGCCCGCATCGTGAAGCTGACCGGGTTCGTGTGCAGCACGCATGACTTTACCGACCAGCCGAAGGTGATCAACGGCGCGTCGGATTTCCTCGTCGAGGTCTTCGCGGACAAGGGGCGTCATGCGCGCTCGGCGGTGGGCGTGCCCGCCCTGCCCTTCGGCGTCGCCGTGGAGATCGAGGGGATTTTCGAGCTTGCCTGAGCTGGCCCCAGGATTTCTGCGCGCGCCGATCGCGCATCGCGGCCTGCACGACCGGGCGCGCGGCGTGATCGAGAACAGCCGTGCGGCGGTCCTCGGGGCGATCGCGGGGGGGTACGGGATCGAGATCGACGTCCAGCGCGCGGCCTGCGGCGAGGCGGTGGTGTTCCACGACGAGGACCTCGCACGACTGACCGGGGTGCGGGGGGCCGTGCGGGACCGTCCGGCGGCGGCCCTGCGGGAGGTGCGGCTGACTGGCAGCGAAGAGACGATCCCGACCTTGGGCGAGATTCTGGAGCGGGTGGCCGGGCGCGCGCCGCTCCTGATCGAGATCAAGGACCAGAGCGGGTGCCTCGGGCCAAAGGTCGGGGCGCTGGAGGGACGGGTCTGCGATCTGCTCGCGCAGTATGCTGGACCGGTTGCGGTGATGTCGTTCAATCCGCATTCGGTCGGGGCGGTGGCAGAGGCCGCGCCTCTGGTTGCGCGCGGCATCACGAGTTGCGCCTTTGGTGCGGGGGCCTGGCCGTTGCCCGCGGCCCGGCGGTCGCATCTGGGCGAGATCCGGGACTTCGACGCGGTGGGGGCCAGTTTCATCAGCCACGACCACAAGGATCTGGGCAATCCGGCGGTGGCCGGGCTGAGGGCGCGGCGCGTCCCGGTGATCGCCTGGACGATCCGCAGCGCCGTGTCCGAGGCGGCGGCGCGGCGGATGGCTGACAATATCACCTTCGAGGGCTATGCGCCCCTGCCGGTGGATTGACGCGGGTTCGCGTTCCTCCATGTTCTGCCCGAGAGGGATTTGCGAGGATCACGCGGGATGGACGGCGCCGAACGCATCGAGGTGAGCGTGTTGACCGGCCTCGGCGAGATCGCGGCCGCGGACTGGGATGCCTGTGCGGAGGCGGGCGGCGGGGGCCAGAGGCCTCTGGATCCGTTCACGACGCACCGGTTCCTGCTGGCGCTGGAGGCGTCGGGTTCGGTAGGGCCCGGGACGGGGTGGCAGCCGCGGTATCTGGTCGCGCGGCAGGGCGAGACGGTGGTGGGGGTGCTGCCGCTTTATGCGAAGTCGCACAGCCAGGGCGAGTACATCTTCGATCACAACTGGGCGCATGCCTTCGAGCGGGCGGGGGGGCGGTATTACCCGAAGTTGCAGGTGGCGGCCCCGTTCACGCCCGCGACGGGGCGGCGCTTGCTGACGCGGCCGGGGTTCGAGGCGGTGGGGCGGGCGGCACTTCTGGAGGGGGCGGTGCGGCTCGCGGAGCGCAACGGGGTGTCGTCCCTGCACGTCACGTTCTGCACGGCGGAGGAGCGTGCCTGGGGGGAGGCGGCCGGGTTGCTCGGGCGCACGACGCAGCAGTTTCACTGGCACAACCGCGGTTACGGCGATTTCGACGGGTTCCTGGAGGATCTGTCGTCGCGCAAGCGCAAGACGATCCGCAGGGAGCGCGAGCGGGCGCAGGCGTTCGGCGGCGAGATCGTGGCCTTGACGGGCGAGGCCATACTGCCGGAGCACTGGACCGCGTTCTGGCGGTTTTATCAGGACACGGGTGCGCGCAAGTGGGGTACGCCCTATCTGACGCGGGCGTTCTTTGACCGAGCGCAGGAGACGCTTCGGGACGACATGCTGCTTGTGCTGGCGCGACGGAACGGGCGCTGGGTTGCGGGGGCGCTGAACTTCATCGGACGTGAGACGCTGTACGGGCGGTACTGGGGCTGTGTCGAGGAGCATGCCTGTCTGCATTTCGAGTTGTGCTATTATCAGGCCATCGACTGGGCCATCGGGCAGGGGCTCGGGCGGGTCGAGGCGGGTGCGCAGGGCGAGCACAAGCTGGCGCGGGGGTATCTGCCGGCGGAGATCCATTCGCTGCACTGGATCGGCGACGAGGGGTTCAGGCGGGCGGTGGCGCAGTTCCTCGAGCACGAGCGGCGGGCGGTGGGCGACGAAATCGAATTCCTGACGGCGTACGGCCCCTTCCGGCGGACGGAGGCGGCGGAGGCGCGCGAGGCGGATTGACGGGAACCGGCGCGTGGCCTGGCTGGTTGAGGCCGGTCAGGAGGTCCGATGTTCTTCGACAGCTGGAGTGATCTGGGGCGGGTGATCGTCGTGGGCGTCGTCGCCTACGCGGCAATCGTGGCGCTGCTGCGGGTGACGGGCAAGCGCACGCTGTCGAAGATGAACGCCTTCGATTTCATCGTGACGGTGGCGCTCGGGTCCATCCTCGCCTCGACGCTGGTGAGCGAGAGCGTGACCCTGTCCGAAGGGCTGGTGGCAATCGCGGTGCTGAGCCTGATGCAGTACGGTGTCACGTGGCTCTCGATCCGGTCGCAAAGGTTTCAGGATCTGGTGAAGGCGCAGCCTGCGATTTTGCTGTTGCGGGGCGAGATGCTGCGCGGTGCGATGCGGCGCGAGCGGGTCACGGAGGAGGAGATCCTGGCGGCGCTGCGCGCGCAGGGGATGGCAGCCCCGACGGATGCCACGGCGGTGATCCTCGAGACGGACGGATCGTTGACGGCCCTCGGCCGGGAGGACGGCCAGACGCTCGTCTCGTTGCGAAACGTGCGCAAATGAGCGGCCGCCTCGGGTAGGCGCTGTCATCTGGCGGGCTGACGCGCTAGCGTGGTCCGGACAGAGGAGAGATCGACATGGCCGAAAAACTGGACACCGCGGCGCGCAACGAGAACCTGCCAGCGCTCGGGGAGACGGGCTGGCGGGCGCTGCCGGACCGGGACGGGATCCGCAAGGTCTGGAAGTTCCAGAACTTCAACGCGGCCTGGGGGTTCATGTCGCGCGTCGCGCTGGCCGCGGAGAAGATGAACCACCATCCCGAGTGGCGCAACGTCTACAACGTGGTGGACGTCACGCTGACGACGCACGATGCCGGCGGGCTGAGCGAGCTGGACCTCCGGCTCGCGAAGCGGATGGATGCCATCGCCGGGCCCGGGCCGGAGGTGCAGTCGGACCATTCGGAGCCGATCCTGAGCCTGTGCGAGGAGAGGGCCGCGAACCCGGCGTGAGGTTCGCGGTCAAGGCGCGGGTCAGAGGGCTTCGAGGATCGTCTCGCCCGCAGTGATACCGCACTGGCCCGGGCTGTCCTCGAGGTTCAGGACACGGACGACGCCATCCTCGACGAGCATGGCATACCGCTTGGAGCGGGCCATAAGACCTGCGGGCGGTGCGTCGAAGTCCATGCCGATGGCCTTGGTGAAGGACGAGTCCGCGTCCGAGAGCATCCGGATGCCGGCGTCTTTGGCACCCGTGGCCTCGCCCCAGGCCTTCATCACGAAGGGATCGTTTACGGAGACGCAGACGATCTCGGCCACGCCCTTTTCGGCCAGCGCCTCGGCGTTGCGCACGAAAGACGGCACGTGGGTGTTGTGGCAGGTCGGGGTGAAGGCTCCCGGGACGGCGAACAGCACCACCTTGCGGCCGGGAAACAGATCGTCGGTCGATACGGTGCCGGGGCCGTCCGCGCCCATCTCGATGAACTTTGCCGAAGGAAGCCGGTCGCCGGTGGAAAGCGTCATGCCGTGGGCCTTTTCATTTGGGACACTGGAAGCCGGGCTGGGTATACCCCAGACCGTGCGAAAGACCAAGGCGGGACGAGACGGATGAATGACAGGACAGGGGCGAGGATCGTGGTCGTCGGAGCCGGACAGGCCGGTGCGGCGCTGGTCTCGAAATTGCGCAGCCTCGGGCATCGCGGGCCGTTGACGCTGGTGGGCGTGGAGACGGATCCGCCCTACCAGCGCCCGCCCCTGTCGAAGGCCTATCTCAAGGGCGAATTCGCGCGCGAGCGGCTGTATCTGCGGCCGGCGAGCTATTACGTCGAGGAAGACATCGATCTGATTACGGGCGTGCGAGCCCGGGCGGTTGACCGGACGGCGCAGGTCGTGGCGCTCGAGGACGGTCGTCGCCTGCCTTACGACATGCTGGCGCTGACGCTCGGGGCCACCCCGCGCCGTCTGCCCGCCGAGATGGGTGGCGATCTGGACGGGGTTCTGGTGATGCGGGGTCTGACCGACGCCGATGCGCTGGCCGGGCGTCTGCGGACAGGTGCCAATGCGCTGGTGATCGGCGGCGGCTATATCGGACTGGAAGCCGCGGCGGTCCTGATCGGTGCAGGGCTGCACGTGACGCTGATCGAGGCGGCCCCGCGGATCCTCGCGCGGGTCGCGGCCCCCGCCACGGCGGATTTTTTCCGAGCCCTGCACCGTGGCCACGGTGTCGATCTGCGCGAGGGCACCGGTCTGACGCGGCTCGAGGGGACCGGGGGGAGGCTAACCGGGGCGGTCCTGTCGGATGGCAGCACGGTGGCAGCGGACGTCGCCCTGACCGGCATCGGGGTCGTCCCCGAGACGGAGCTGGCGGCGGAGGCGGGCCTCGACACGGACAATGGCATCGCGGTGGACGAATGCGGGCGCACCTCGGATCCGGACGTCTTCGCGGCAGGCGATTGCGCATCCTTTCCCTATGGGGCCGCCCGATTGCGGCTCGAGAGCGTGCCCCATGCCATCGAGCATGCCGAGGCGGTGGCCGCCAACATGCTCGGCGCAAAGACCCCCTATGCGGCGCGGCCCTGGTTTTGGTCCGACCAGTACGACGTGAAGTTGCAGATCGCCGGCCTGAACGCAGGCTGGGAGCGCACGGTGACCCGGCCCGGCGCGCGGGCGGGAGGGCAATCGGTCTGGTATTATGCAGGCACGCGGCTCTTGGCCTGCGACGCGATGAACGACCCGAAGGCCTACATGACCGCCAAGCGCTGGATCGAGGCAGGCCTGTCGCCGGACCTGGACGGCGTGGCGGATGCGGACGTCGATCTGCGCACGCTGGCCTGATGCGCATCATCGGCGGCCGGATGCGAGGGCTGAAGCTCGCCGACGTCGGCTCGGGCGATGCGGTGGCGCGCCTGCGCCCGACGGGCGACCGGGTGCGCGAGAGCCTGTTCAACCTGCTCGGCC
>JBBQYB010000010.1:0-42956 GCA_038209095.1 Rhodobacterales bacterium | reverse complement strand
TGCGCATCCTGACCGGCCCCGTCGGGCTCGACCTCGCAACGGCGCTCCGCATGGTCACCGCCACCCCGGCCGAGCTGCTCGGCCTCATCGGTCTGGGCCGGCTCGCGCTTGGCGATCCCGCAGATTTTGTGTGGCTCGACGCGGGCCTGCACCTGCGCAGGGTCTGGCGCGGCGGACAGCCCCTCGGCTAGACGCGCCGCCCCCAGAGGTCATAGTCCGCCGCCTCCTCCACCTCGACCTCGACCATGTCCCCAGGACGCAGGTCACCGAAATCCGCGTCGAGGAACAGGTTCCCGTCGATCTCCGGCGCATCGGCCGCCGTGCGGCAGGTGGCCCCCTCCGCGTCCACCGTATCCACCAGCGCGGTCAGACGCCGGCCGACCCGCGCCGCCATCTTGCCCGCGCTGATACCTTGGGCCTTCTCCATGAAGCGGTTCCAGCGGTCCTGCTTGACCTCGTCCGCCACCTGACCGGGCAGGGCGTTGGCCCGGGCCCCCGCCACGTTTTCGTACTGAAAACATCCCACCCGGTCGAGTTGTGCCGTCTCGAGCCAGTCCAGCAGATACGCGAACTCCGCCTCCGTCTCGCCGGGATAGCCCACGATGAACGTCGAGCGCAGCGCAAGATCCGGACAGACCGCACGCCAGCGCGCGATCTCGTCGAGCGTCTTCGCACTCGCCGCCGGTCGCGCCATGCGCCGAAGCACGTCCGGATGGCTGTGCTGAAACGGAATATCGAGATAGGGCAGGATCAGACCCTTGGCCATGAGCGGGATCAGATCGCGCACATGCGGATAGGGATAGACGTACTGGAGCCGCACCCAGGCCCCGAGCGACCCCAGCGCGCGCGCGAGATCCGTGATGTGGCTGCGCAACGGGGCCCCGCGCCAGTCCTGCGCGTCATGCCGCCGGTCGACGCCGTAAGCGGAAGTGTCCTGGCTGATGACGATCAGCTCGCGCACGCCCGCTTCCACCAGCCGCTCCGCCTCGCGCATCACCGCATGGGCCGGCCGGCTGACCAACGCCCCCCGCATGTCCGGAATGATGCAGAACTTGCACTTGTGGTTGCAGCCTTCGGAAATCTTGAGATAACTGTAATGCCGCGGCGTCAGGTGAACAGCGCTCGCTGGCACCAGGTCGATGAACGGGTCGGGCTTCGGCGGGACCGCCCGATGCACCGCATCGAGCACCTGCTCGTATTGGTGCGGCCCCGTGACCGCCAGCACCCGCGGATGCTCCGCCCGGATGAACACCTCGTCCGCCCCGAGGCATCCTGTGACGATCACCCGCCCGTTCTCGCTCAGCGCCTCGCCGATGGCATCCAGGCTCTCTGCCTTCGCACTGTCGAGGAACCCGCAGGTGTTGACGATCACCGCCTCGGCCCCCGCATAATCCGGCGAGATCGCATATCCCTCCGCCCGAAGCCGCGTCAGGATCCGCTCGCTGTCGACAAGTGCCTTCGGACAGCCGAGCGAGACCATCCCGATCCGCGGCTGTCCGCTGCGACCGACGTCAAGAGACCGCGCAGCCGGGGCGCGGTCGGGTCGCAAATCGGGAGGGTTGAGGCGCATCGCGGAGGCCTATACCGCCGCGGGGTCCCTGCGCAAGGGTCCGGAGTGCCGCCCGTGGCCGCACTCCGGAACGTCTGGCCTCAGGACGCCGGGCCCTGCTGCGCTTCGATATAGGCGATCACGGCGTCGCGCTCCTCGAGCTTCTTCAGCCCGGCGAACGCCATATTGGTCCCCTTGACCACGCCGCGCGGGTTCTCGAGATAGTCGTGCAGCGTCTCGTTGTTCCACACCTTGCCGTTCTCGCCGGCCTCGATCATGGCCTTCGAGTACTTAAACCCCTCGACGGAACCCGCAGTCCGCCCGATCACATCCGTCAGTTCCGGCCCGACTCGATTGACCGCATCCGGCCCGATCATGTGGCAGGCGGCGCATTTGCGAAACACCTTCTCGCCCTCGGCGATCAGCGCTTCGTCCGCAAGGGCCGCGCCGGCAAAGGGGCCGACCCCGAACGACACGAGCAACGCTGCTGTGAGAAATCTTAGACGCATTTCAACCTCGATCCACTTCGGTTTCTGTCAGTCTCGCGCACGGGGACCCGGTCTCGGACCCCTGGCGGTGTGGCGGCAAGATATGCATTTGCCGGGCGAGAGCAACTGTAACTTTCGACGCAGTTTACACATGTGCGCTATTGCCTCCGAGGCCCGTTCCCGTCCGTTTCCCCACCGCGCCGCAGACGACGTCCACGGCTGCATCTGACCGAGGAACGCCTCCGCCACGGCGAAGTTCCCGCCATCCGGTCCGCCGGTCACCGTGTCGCATCACGCCTTGTCGCATCACGCCTTGTCGCATCAAGCCTTGCACGCCTTGGGCCGCGCAGCCAGGCGAACCGCGCGCTCATCATCGAGAGCGAGATCACGCTGCCCGCGAGGATCGCCTGGTAAACGCCCGCGAGCCCCTGCCCGAGCGTGAACGCGAAGACCAGGGCCAGCGGCGTCATGACCAGCACATAGCTTCCGAAATGCAGCAGCGTCGGAAACCAGGCGTCGCCCCGCCCGCGACAGGCGTTGCTCATCACCGACTGCCCGCCGTCGAACACCGTCGCGAGCCCCACCCAGATCAGCACCGGGGCGGCTGCGGCAATCACCGCCGGATCCGTGGTGAAGATCCGCAGGGCGGGCTCGGGAAAGACGAGAAACCCCAGCGTCACCGCGCCCGTGGCAAGGATCGCGAGACCGAGCCCGGTCCAGCCCGCCCGCGCCATGCCCACCGGATCGCCGCGCCCCCAGGCGTTGCCGACGCGCACCTGCGTGGCCCCCGCGACCCCGTAGGCCACCATGAACGTCAGCGCCAGGAACTGGAACAGCACGCCGTGCGCCGCGAGCGCCAGGGTCCCGAGCGCGCCCACGATCAGCGTCAGCACGCTGAAGGACCCCGATTCCAGCAGGAACGACGCGCCCGAGGCAAAACCGAGGCGGATCTGGGTGGCAAAGGGCGGGGCCATCGCGAGCCCCGGCGTGCCGAACCCGTAGCGTCGCCGCTCGGGAAAGACCCGCAGGACATAGACCGCCATCCCGAGGCTCAGCACCGCAAAGACCAGCACCGTGGCGAGCGCCGAGCCCGTGGCCCCCATGGCCGGGATCGGGCCCGCGCCGAACACCAGGAGGATGTTCAGGCCGAGGTTGATGACATTCCCCAGCAAAATCGCCGCGAACGCCACGCCCGGACGGTGCAATGCCTCGAGAAACGCCGCCGAGACATAGTAAAGCGCCACGAACGGCAGCGACAGCGCCACCACCCGGGTCACCCGCGCCGCACTCTGCGCGAGTACCGGGTCCTGGCCCGTCGCGCGGTAGAGCGTCTCCGCGAATTGCATCGCACCCGCCAGGACCAGTCCGAGCAGCAGCGCCAGCACCAGCCCCCGCCGCCAGATCTGGGCGGCGGCCGCGTCGTTCCCGGCCCCCGTCTCGCGCGCGATCAGGACCGGCACGCCCATCAGAAGGCCGATCACCATCCCGAGCAGACTGTCGTGGATGGCGAGCCCGAGCACGTAATCCGCAAGCTCCTGCGCGCCCGCCCGCCCGAGCACGATGACGTCGAGCGTGAACATGGTCACGATCCCGACGCGCGACAGGATCATCGGCCAGGCGAGGATCAGCGTGCGCGTCACGTGGCGGCGCAGGCTGTTGGACGGGATCTCCTCGGTGGGCACGGTCTTTCCTTGGAAAAGTTCCGCCGCCGCGACGGAGGCGATGGTCAGGCGCGGGCGGGGACCCGGTCGGCGAGGGCCAGATTGGCGAGGGCGAGGAGACCGGCGGCGGAACCCGCCAACCCGAGGCTGCCGAGACCGCCCCAGGCGATGACCCCGGACCCGAGCGCCGAGCCCGCGGCCGCACCGACATAGATCGCCGCCGCGTTCAGGGCAAGAATCACCGGTGCGCGGTCGGGCGCGAGGCTCACCAGCAGCGACTGCTGCGGCGCGAGAAAGCTCCAGCCGCAGACCGACCACAGAAAGATCAGCCCGAACACCAGCGGCACCGGCAGAGGCAGGATCGAGAGGAACGGCATGAGGGCGATCTGCGCGAGGGCGAGGCCGGTCAGGGTCCGCCGCGGTCCGATCCGGTCGGAGAGCCGTCCCCCGAGCAGGTTGCCCACAACTGCCCCGACGCCGAAGGTCAGAAGGGCCGCGGCGATCCCAGGCCCGCCGAAACCGAGCGCCGCCGTCAGGATCGGCCCGAGATAGGTGTATGGCACGTAGACGGCACTCAGGAACGTCGTCGTGAAGAGGACGGTGAGCATGGCCCTGCGGTCCCCGAGCGCGGCCCCCAGCGTCGCGAGGCGGGTGGGCTGAAAGGCGAGGGCAGGCGGCAGGATCCGCCAGAGCCCGACCAGCATCGGGACCGCGAGCCCTGCCACCACCAGAAACGCCGCCTGCCAGCCGAAAGCGTAGGCGATCAGACCGCCGGCCGGCACTCCGAGGACCTGCGCGAGCGTCAGGCCGACGAAGACGTTCGAGAGGGCGGCCCCGCGCTTTTCCGGTTCCGCGATCGAGACGGCGACGGCGGCGGCGTTCGGGGTGTAGAGGCCAGCGCCGAAGGCCGCCAGCATGCGCGCCGCGAGCAGGCCGCCGAAGCTCTCGGCGAGCGTGCAGAGAAGGGCCGCGGCCGCGAATACGGCGAGCCCCGCCACCAGCACCACGCGCCGCGACAGCCCCCCTGTGAGCGCCACCCCGAGCGGCGAGCAGACGGCATAGGCGAGCGCATAGGCGGTGAGCACGAAGCCCGCATCGGCGCTGGTCACGCCGAACTCGGCCGCGAGGGGGCCGAGGATGCCGATGACGACGAAGGCCCCCATCCCGATGACGAAGTTGCCGGCCGACAGGAGCGGGATCAGCAGGGCCATGTCACGACACCCCGCCGCCGCGATAGGCGAGGATCACCGGCACGACCAGCTCCTCCTCGTCCGCCAGGTGGCGGTCGAGGAACCGCCCGAAACCGGCGAGCGTGCCGTGCAGCCGCGCGGCGGGATCCCGGGGCACGGGGTCCGTCTGCAAGGATCGCAACACCGCACCGGCCGTCTCCGCCAGTCCGTGCAGATGCCCGTCGAGCGCGTGGTGGTCCGCGTCGAGCAGATCGAACCCGGCCTCGAGGCGGGGATCCTGCAACCGCAGGGCGGGAAAATACTGTGCGTCCTCGATGCCGTGATGTGCGTGCAATTCGTTGAGGAACAGACCCGCAGTCCGCGCGAGACCGGCCCCATAGGCCCTTGCCTCGCGCCGGTCGTCGAGGAACGCCTCGGTCTCGGACAAAAGGCTCGCCTGGAGCCCGCGAAACATCAGGTGCCGGTCGAGCCAGAACCGGATGAGCGCGTTGAACTGCGGATGCGCCTCCCACCCGGTCCGCGGATACCGCTCGACGAGCACGCGCAGCGCATCTGGCAGGCCGGTGCGAAGGGCAAGGGCGAGGTCATCCATGGCAGGTTCGGATCCGGATCTGGCGCCCCAAAACTCGCGACTTTGTGTTTTTCTTTTAATTTCAGATACTTGGATAGCGTCACATCGTGTGACGCTCCGAAACCCGGGTTCTGGCCAGTGATCTAGACCTTTGCGCCGCCTTTGGGAAGCCCGCGCCTTTCGCCCAGGTCCGTGCTAGACTGCCGTCAAGATTGGGCCGCCGGCAGGCTCGGGGGGCAGACATGCGCGACCATTTCATCGCCTTCTGGAACGTGGAAAATCTCTTCGCACCCGAAGGCAATCCCGGACGCCTCGACTGGCTCGCGGACCGCCTGGCCGCCGATCTCGCCGGCTGGACGCCCGAACTCTACGCCACCAAACTCCGCCAGCTCGCCTCGGTCGTAGGCGAGATGAACGACCGGACCGGACCGGACGTCCTCGGGGTCTGCGAAATCGAGGATGCGGGCGTGCTCGCGGATCTCGCGGAGGCTCTGCGCGAGGTCCTGCCTGCCCGGCGCTACGGCGTCGTCCATGCCGACAACACCCGCGACCGGCGCGGCATCGACACGGCCTTTTTCTTTGACACCGCGCGATACACGGTCGATCCGTCCCTGATCTTCAACCACTGGGTCATGCGCCGGACCGGGACCCGGGACATCCTGCAGGCGACCTTCCGCACCGATGCCGGCCACGATCTGGTCCTGTTGTGCAACCACTGGCCGTCGCGAAAGGGCGGCGCGATCGCGAGCGCCGGGTTTCGCGCGACGGCCGGCGAGACGCTCGGCTACTGGCACGAGCGGATCCGGGCCGAGGCCGGCGTCGACACCGCGGTCATCGCCATGGGCGATTTCAACGACGACCCCTTCGATCCGTCGCTGCGCTTCAACGCCGTCGCCTGGCGCGAACGCGGCGACGTGGCGCGGGCGGACTCCGCCAGGTTCCTGAACCTCGCCTGGGAGTATCTCACCTTCGAGGCGGTGGACCGGCGGGGAAACCTGCGGGTCCTCGACGGCACCCTCTATTTCGACGACGACGGCAACGTGTTCGACCAGATGCTGGTCGGCCCCTCGCTCCTGAACGGCCGGAGCCCCTTCTCGCTGATCGATGGAAGTGCGGGCGTGATCGCTCCGCCCCGTATGGTCGACCACCGGGTCGGCCGGGGTCCGGTCCGGTTCGGCCTGCCGAGGGGCGATGCCGCCCGGAACGTCGATCCGGACGGCTTCAGCGACCATTTCCCCGTCTCGCTGCGGGTGCGCGAGCGATAGGCGTCAGTTGCGCGCCTTGTCCACCATCTTGCCCGCGGAAATCCAGGGCATCATCGCGCGCAGCTTCTCGCCGACCTGTTCGATCTGGTGGGCGTCGTTCATCCGGCGCGTGCCCTTGAAGAACGGCTGGCCCACGGCGTTCTCGCCCATGAAGTCCCGCACGAACTTGCCCGACTGGATGTCCTCGAGGATCGCCTTCATCCGCGCCTTGGTCTCGACGCGGGGCAGCACCCGCGGCCCGGAGACATATTCGCCGTATTCGGCCGTGTTCGAGATCGAGTAGTTCATGTTGGCTATGCCGCCCTCGTAGATCAGGTCCACGATCAGCTTCACCTCGTGCAGGCACTCGAAATAGGCCATCTCGGGCTCGTAGCCCGCCTCGACCAGCGTCTCGAAACCCATGCGGATCAACTCGACCAGACCCCCGCACAGCACCGCCTGCTCGCCGAAGAGATCCGTCTCGCATTCCTGCCGGAAATCGGTCTCGATGATCCCCGACCGCCCGCCGCCAATGGCCGAGCAATAGGACTTGCCGATCTCGAGCGCATTGCCCGACGCATCGTTGTTCACTGCCACGAGGCAGGGCACGCCGCCGCCCTTGACGAATTCGCCGCGGACCGTGTGGCCGGGACCCTTCGGGGCCATCATGATCACGTCGACGCCGGGCTTCGGCTCGATCAGCCCGAAATGCACGTTCAGCCCGTGCGCGAACGCGATGGCTGCTCCGTCGCGCAGGTTCTCGTGGATATGGGCCTTGTAGGTCTGGGCCTGCAACTCGTCGGGCATCGTCATCATGATGACATCCGCCCAGGCCGCCGCCTCCGCGATGCCCATGACCTTCAGCCCCTCGCCGGAAGCCTTTTTCTCGGAGGGCGAGCCGGGGCGCAGCGCCACGACGATGTTCTTGGCACCGCTGTCGCGCAGGTTCAGGGCATGGGCATGGCCCTGGCTACCGTAGCCGACGATGGCGACTTTTTTGTCCTTGATGAGATTTATGTCGCAGTCGCGATCGTAATAGACCCGCATGGTTTTTTCCTTCCCCTTTTGCCTGGCGGCGCCGCGCTGCTCTAGGGGAGGCGCGGTTCGGTGTCCAGACGGGTTGGCTGCCCCAGGTCGCCCTCAGGGGGCCCGGTCCGCTCCCAGCGCCGCGATGAATTCCGGACCCGTCGCTTGCCGCTCGAGCATCAGGCGTCGTCCGAGCCGCAGGGCCCCGGCCTCGCAGGCCGCCCGTCGGTTGAGATCCCCGATGCTCTCGAAATCCGCATTATGCGCGAGGCCGAGGATGCGGCGGTGGATCTCGACGCCGCAGAACCCGACCGCGTCCGTCCAGATCTGGTCGAGCCGCTGCCGGAGCGCCGCCTCCGCCGCCTCGGGCTGGCCCTGATCCTCGAAAAGCCTTGCCGGATACAGCATGCCCGTGCGCTCCGTGCGCCACAGACGGCCGAACTCGTCCGCAAAATGATCCCACACGCCCCGCGCCGTCCGCAGCAGCCAACCCCGATAGGCATCCCGGTCGCCGGGGGCCGTCTCATGGCCCGACTGCGCGAAGAACGCCATCAGCAGGTTGGAGATCAGCATGCCCACGTCGAACCCGACGGGACCGTAGGTCGCGAACTCCGGGTCGATCACATAGATGCTGTCACCCGCGGCCATCACGGAGCCCGTATGCAGATCGCCGTGAAGCAGCGTCTCGGAGCGCACGGCGAAGTCGGATTTGAGCTGCTGTGCCACGATCTTGAGATCCGCGTCGGCCCTCAATTCCGCCACTAGCGCGTCGAGCTGCGGACTGGTGTGACGGTTGAGCGGAGCGTCCCAATAGGGATCGGTGAACACCAGGTTCTCGGTGATGTCGCACAACTCGATATTGTCCGCAAAGAGCGCCAGATCGGCCTTGCGCACCGCGGGGCTCATGGACAGATCGGAGCCGCGGAAAAGCGTGCGCGCACAAAAGACGCCCAGAAATTCCGCGAGACCCGTATGCTCGACCCCGGCGATGAGGTTTCGGCGCAGGATGACGTGCGGCTCGAGGCACTGCATGATGATGAGCGCCTGATCGCGATCGAAGTGCAGGACCTCCGGCACGGACCCCGGCGCGCGCTCGGCCTGCCTGATGAGGGCGTTGTACTCGAACCAGGAGCGCTTGAGCGGCAGGGGCCAGCTGTCGCCGACGAGGCGGACATAGGGCAGCGCCTGCTTGACCACGACCTTGCCGGCCGGTCCCGAGAGTATGAACACGAGGTTCAGGTTCCCGTCGCCGACCTCGACCGCGTGCCAGGATTGTGGATCTCCGCCGACGCGGTCGCGCAGGATTGGCAAATCGCCGAGACGCGCTGCGAGCGTTTCGGGGGCGAGAGGTTCGTAGGCTCGGGAAGTCATGACGGTCTCCGGCAATCGGACGGCGGGCGGAGGCTGATGCACCCGGCCCGAGATTGTCAATCGCCTTGCCTTGTGGCGCGATGTGCCAGGATCTATTGCCGTGCACAAACCAGGGACGAGTTATTGGACGATGACGCGGGCGACGAAGAAATCCGATCCGGCGGTTTTCACGCTGCTCGTCCAGGTCGGACGCAAGGCGGGTGACGGCCTGCCCAAAGGAGCAACGGGCGCGGCCTTGCTTTGCTATGCGGCGGGTGCCGACGAGGAGGAAGCCGTCCGGGAGACCGTCGCGGTCCTGAAGACCGCCGACCTCGCCCCGCTGGACGTTACGGGATACGGGACGCTGGAGGAGCGTCTGGCGGAGGGGCACGACATATCGCCCGAGGAACGGGCGCTCATGGCGCAGGCCGGTACGGACAACGCGGTGATCGTGGCCGAGATGACGCCATTTTATGGAGACGGTCATTTGTAATCGAGGCCACGCGAGATGTCGTTAATCGGACGCTTGCCCACGTGAGGCATGTCGCAAACGGACGAGACGGATCGTCGCAGGCAAGGTAGCCATGATTCGTCCGGTCGCGAAGTTCCTTCAGCCGAACCTGCCTTTTTTCGTGTGTGTATGTCCGAGAAGTCGTTTGTCGACGGGCCGGAGTGGCCCACTCTGATTCTCATTGCCGCCGTCACCAGCCTCTGGATCCTCCTTACGGTTTTCGCCGGGTCGCTGGGTCTCTGGATCGCAGTTCCTGGCCTTGCCCTGTGCCTGACGTTACATTCCTCGTTGCAACACGAGATCATGCACGGGCATCCCTTGCCCAGCAGACGGGTGTCCGAGGCTCTGGTCTATCCTCCGCTGGGGCTCGCGGTGCCCTATCCGCGCTTTCGCGATTTGCATCTGTCACATCATCGGGATGCGAGCCTCACGGATCCCTATGACGATCCGGAGAGCAACTACCTCGACCCGGCAGTCTGGTCAGGGCTGACGGTACCGCTACGCTGGCTGTTTTCGGTGAACAATACGCTCATCGGGCGGATGGCGCTCGGGCCGCTCATAGGCCTTCTTCAATTCTACCGTGGCGAGTATCGCGCGATCCGGGGCGGGAACCCTGCTGTCCTCAGCGCCTGGGTCTGGCACATCGTCGGCTGTCTCGGGGTGCTGGCCTGGCTCTCGACGGTCGGGACCATCCCGATCGCGGCCTATCTGGGCGGTGCCTATCTCGCGATGTCGATCCTGAAAATTCGGACGTTTCTGGAGCATCAGGCGCATGAGCGTGCCCTTGGGCGATCCGTGATCATCGAGGATCGCGGCATCCTTGCATTTCTGTTCCTGAACAACAACTTTCATGCTGTTCATCACGCGCATCCGCAGCTTGCCTGGTACCGTCTCCCGTCCTGGTACTCGGCGCGACGGTCGGAGTACCTGCAACGCAACCTCGGATACAGATACCCGAACTATGCGGCCGTCCTGCGGACATACCTCTTGCGACGCAAGGATCCGGTGGCGCATCCCTTGTGGGAGAGGGAATGACGCCGGTCGCGAGCCTGCCGATGTACGACTGGCCGGAGGTGCGTCCGGACACCGACAGGCTCTGGGACTGTCTGCGCGAAGCCCTGGCCGAGGAACGGATCGCCGCACCCGAGATCCTGTCGCGGGACGGACCTCACTGGGAAGATCCGGGGCTGGTGCTGAGCCAGACTTGCGGGATGCCGTACCGCCTGGGGCTTCATGCGCGGGTGACGCTGATCGGGACACCCGATTACGGGCTGGAGGGGTGCGCGCCGGGGTTTTATCGCAGCGCGCTCGTGGTCCGCGCGGAGGATCCGAGGCGGTCTGCCGCGGCGTTCGCGGGTGCGCGCTTCGCCTTCAATTCCGCGACGTCCCAATCGGGATGGGCGGCGCTCGGGCCGCTCTCCACCGGTCGGGGTCTGGAGACCGGCGCGCATCGGGCGTCTGTCCGGGCAGTCGCCCGAGGGGCCGCCGACATCGCGGCCATTGATGCGGTCACTTGGCGGCTTGCCCTTGCCCACGAGCCTGCGGCCCGCCGCCTTCGTGTGCTGGACTGGACCCCGCCGACCCCCGGATTGCCCATGATCACCGCTCGTACGCAAGCGCCCGAGCCGGTCGTCCGCGCAGTGGCGGCCGGCATTGCGGCTCTCGGTGACGCGAGCCGTGCGACGTTGGGGCTCGTCAGGTTAGCAACCTTGCGCGAGGCCGATTACCGGACGGCCTGAGATTTTGCAAAGTCGCGCATCAGCAGGCCCAGTTCCGCCTCCGAGACCTTGCGTGAGGCCTTGTCCGCGGTGAACCATTTCATGCGTCGCTGGCCCGTTTCGGGATACTGGCGGAGCATTTCGCGCACCTCGATGCCGAAGACGCGGACAATACAGTACCGGCTCCGGCCCTTCGGCAACGCCTTGACGTAGGAGAAGAGCCCGAGGCTGCGTGTGGAGATGTCGCCCCGGACGCCAGCTTCCTCGAAGGCCTCGCGGGCGGCGGCTTCGGCCTCGGTGCGCTTGCGCATGGGCCAGCCCTTCGGGATGACCCAGCGTCCAGTATCCCGGCTCGTGATCAGGAGGATCTTGAGCACACCCGCGCCCGAGCGTCGCCAGCATAGGGCACCGACCTGCAGGCTCGGGGGCTGCCCCGGTGCGGATAAGGCCGCGGCGGCGCTTCGTTTCATCTGGGTGGATTTTTTTGGCATCGAGCCTTCGTTCTGGGGCGGATGGTCGCCCGATCCCTAGCGTTTACCGTAATAGAGCCCGACAACATGCTCGGCTTCGGCGAAAAAGAGCCAGCGCAGGATCAGCATTCCAGCCAAATGCGACAGCAGCACGATCCCGCCCACGAGGTGCCCCACGGGTAGGACGAGGCTGAAGACAAGAGGTGCCAGGGCTGCCAGCACGAGCCCCATCGCGCGCAGTTTTCGGGCGTGGTTCCTGCCCACGACATGGACCATTTCCAGCAACAGATAGTTCCCACCGGTGTGTGGGGGCTCGAACAGGCGCAGCCGGCCGAGAGCGCCCAGGCCGGTCGCGGTGGCAAGCGTCGTGCCGGAGCGGGCGAGGCGGCGGGCACCGAGGTGCCAATCGAGGGCCTGCACGAGAAGGAGCGCCGCGAGCAGGATCTGCGCCGCCGGGATGGCATCGGACAAGAGCGCACCTCCTGCGAGGGCCGCGAGCAGGAAGATCGTGGGGGTCGTGGGACTTCGCCAGCGCGGCACGCTGCGCATCTGCGCGTAGATCATGGCGGTGCAGAAGATCGTGGCGAGGGCGAGGCCCGTCACGAGCCAGCCGAGCGGGGCGAGGGTGAGGCCGGCGATCCAGAGCGCGGCATAGAGGGTGAACATCGCCATCGTGGCCAAGGCGAGCACAGCCTCCCTGCTGAGCCATGAGGAACGCCATTGGCTGAAGGCCTTGAGGAAGCGCCGGGGCTGGCCGAGATGTGCCAGGCTCGCGAGCAACCCGCCTCCCGCGAGAAACAAGGCAAGGGCAGAAAACGCCAGCGCCACCAGACCCTGACCGTGGATTTGGCCGAGGCCGAGCCAGGCCATGAGCCCGAACCCGAGACCCGAGAGGGTCGTGAAGGCGATGATCGACGGGGCAGGGTGCATGGATCAGAGGCGCGCGAGCGTGCGGTCGAGCCAGCCCAGAAAACCGCCCTGTTCTACCGGGACGGGTTCGAGCAAAGGTGCCAGCAGGTCGATCTCGGGGCGCGGAGGCAGATATTTGTTGACGGGGCGCGTCCGCTGTTCCGGCATGAGATCGAAACCCTCACGGGCGGCGACGAGTTTCGAGACGGCGCTCTCCGGATCCTGCAAGTCGCCGAAATGGCGAGCACCGGTGGGGCAGGCGCGCACACAGGCCGGAACCCGGTCGATCTCGGGGATGTGGACGTTCTCGATACGGTCGACGCAAAGGGTGCATTTTTTCATCACGCCGGCGACCTGATCCATTTCGCGCGCGCCATAGGGGCAGGCCCAGGCACAGAGCCCGCAACCAATGCAATCGTCCTCGTTCACGAGTACGATGCCGTCCTCGGTGCGCTTGTAGCTGGCACCGGTAGGACAGACGGTCACGCAGGGCGCGTCTGCGCAATGCAGGCAGGATCTGGGGAAATGGACAAGGCGGGGTGTGCCGAGGTCGGGCACGGCCTCGAAGCTGTGGACCCGGTTGAGATAGGTGCCCTCGGGGTTGCCGCCGTAGGCGTCCGTGTCCGACAGGGGCGCGCCCGCACCCGAGGTGTTCCATTCCTTGCACGACGTCACGCAGGCGTGGCAGCCGACACAGATGTCGAGGTCGATGACGAGGCCGAGCGCGCGGTCCGTGGAGCTTGGGAGTGTTGTCATTCCGCTTTATCGGGCCATGCAGGGTTCTTGTTCAAGCCCCGCGGACTGTCACGGGGCAATCTTCTGCGGCCGGGATCCCAGGACGGCGGAAGCGCCCGACGGCTCCTGGCCCTTTGGTTCTGCGGGTTTCGTGCTAGAGCGAGATGCTGACGGAGATGTTTCTGAGAACGGGAAGGTCGGGGTCCTGGTGCGCTTGAATGGAGCCTGAGGCGATCACCCACAGACGGGTTCTGGCCATCGCTCTGCCGATCGTGCTCTCGAATGCCACGGTTCCTCTGCTCGGTGCGGTGGATACGGCGGTCATCGGCCGGCTCGGGGCCGCGGCCCCGATCGGGGCGGTAGGCCTCGGCGCGGTCATTCTGACGACGCTCTATTGGGTTTTTGGATTTCTTCGCATGGGGACCACCGGGTTGGTCGCGCAAGCCCGCGGTACTGGGGACGATGCCGAGGCGTCTGCGCTGCTGACCCGTGGCCTGATGATCGCGGGAACGGCCGGATTAGTTCTTATCGGTGCCCAAGGGCCCTTGTTCGATGCGGCCTTCCGCCTCGCCCCGGCGAGTGCCGAGGTCGAGGGCCTCGCGCGCGGGTATCTCGTCGTCCGCATCTGGGGGGCTCCGGCGACCATCGCCCTCTATGCCATCACCGGCTGGCTCATCGCCATGGAACGCACGCGCGCCGTTCTGGTGCTGCAACTCGCGATGAACGGAGCCAATGTCGTCTTGTCCGTGAGCCTGGTGCTGGGGCTCGGTTGGGGGGTGCGGGGCGTGGCCGCGGCGACCCTCCTGTCCGAGATACTGGGGCTCGGGCTCGGGCTCTGGCTCTGCCGTGCCGGTTTCGCAGACGGATGCTGGCGGGATTGGACCCGCGTGCTCGATCGCGGACGTCTGCGCGTCATGGCGGCAGTCAACAGCGACATTCTGGTGCGCTCCGTCATCCTTCAGGCGAGTTTCACGTCCTTCCTGTTCTACGGTGCAGGTCTGGGCGACGTTACTCTTGCCGCGAATCAGGTCCTGCTCCAGTTCTTTTACGTGACCGCCTATGCGCTGGACGGCTTTGCCTTCGCAGCGGAGGCGCTGGTCGGACAGGCGATGGGCGGACGGCAGGCCGCGACGCTGCGCCGGGCCGCGATCCGGGCGTCGCAATGGGCGGGGGCTTTTGCCGCGGCTCTGGCCCTCGTCTTTGCCTTTGGCGGGCCTTCGCTGATCGCCCTGATGACGACCGCCCCGGACGTCCGCGCTGAGGCCGTGCGCTATCTGCCCTGGATGGTTCTGAGTCCGCTCCTCGGCGTTGCGGCGTTCATGCTCGATGGCGTGTTCATCGGAGCCACCCGGACGCGGGAGATGCGCAATGCCATGATCCTCTCGGGCCTGATCTATCTGGCAGCGTTGGCAATCCTGCCTGGCCTTCTTGGAAATCACGGGCTTTGGGCCTCGATGATGGTGCTGTTTCTGGCTCGGACGCTGACGCTGGCCGTGCGCTATCCGGCGCTGGAGCGGCACGCGGCACCCTGAGCCCCGACGGTCAGGAGGCCCAGGCCTCGGCATCGATCCCGACCGCCTGCTCGACGGATCGGAAACTGTCCTTTTGCAAGAGGACGTCGAGACCGCGCAGGATCTCGCCGACCAGTCCGAGCCCGCCATAGACGAGACCGGTGTAGAGCTGGACGGCGCTCGCTCCGGCCCGGATCTTGGCATAGGCTTGTGCCGCAGAGGCGACGCCGCCCACGCCGATGAGCGGGACGCGCCCGCCCGTCAGAACCCGAACCCGTGCCAGAACCCGTGTCGAACGCTCGAAGAGTGGCTGACCGGACAAACCGCCTGTCTCATTGCGATGGGGTCCATGCAGCCCGTCGCGCGCGAGGGTGGTGTTCGTCGCGATGATCCCGTCGACGCGCCGCTCCAGCGCCACGGCGAGCAGATCCACCAAGGCGGCGTCGTCGAGATCCGGGGCGATCTTGAGCAGGATGGGAACGGGATTGGCCATTGCCTTTCGGGTGGCCATCACATCGGCAAGCAGCGCGTCCAGAGCAGCGGCTCCCTGCAGGTCGCGCAAACGCTCCGTATTGGGCGACGAGACGTTGACAGTGGCAAAATCCACGTGATCTCCCGCCTGCAAGAGGACCTTCGCGAAATCTGCCGCGCGGTCGGTGCTCGCCTTGTTGGCCCCGAGGTTCAATCCCACGATGCCGGCAGGCCTTGGCCGTGCCAGACGCCGGGTGATGGCCTCGACACCGTCGTTGTTGAACCCGAAGCGGTTGATGGCAGCCCGGTCTTCTCTCAGCCGGAACAGGCGAGGGCGGTCATTCCCTGTCTGCGGCTCGGGGGTCGCTGCCCCGACCTCAATGAACCCGAAACCCGCGCTCAGGAGCGGTGCGAGCGCCACGGCGTTCTTGTCGAAGCCGGCCGCGAGGCCCAACGGATTGGGAAGCGCCAGTCCCGCCAAAGTTGACCGAAGCCGCGCGGATCCGACCGGTGCAGGCCGTGGGCCCAGGCCTACCCGAAGGGCGGTCAGTGCGATTTCGTGCGCCGTCTCGGGGTCAAGCCGATGCAGACCGGCGAGTGCGAACCGCTCGAACGCGCTCATTCCAGGCCCTCGGGGAAGATGTGGCCTGTGGGGCCGAGCGGAAGGGGCCGGGCCCAAACGACGTCACCACGTTCGAGCGGGCGGTAGAGATGCGGAAAAAGCGCACCGTGGCGGGACGGCTCCCAGCGCAGAGCTGCGTCCAGGTTGCCGGGATCGCACGCCAAGAGCCAGAGGTCGTCCTCGCCGGCGAAATGCCGGGCAACTGTCTCCGGCAGCTGAGGGGGCGTCGAGAAATGCACGTATCCGTCCGCGACATCCACGGGCGCGCCTGCACTCCGTCCGTGCGCACAGAACTCCGCCATCTCCGGCGCGCGAAAGATCTTGTAGATCATGGCCTATCCTTGCGGCGTGATGACGCCCCGTGCCTTAGCGCGTTCGAGCCCGAGCTTGTGCTCGCGCCAAATGATGAAAAGACCCGCACCTACGATCAGCGCAGCCCCGCCCAGCATGGTGACCGTCGGGACCTCGTCGAACACGACATAGCCGAGCGTGAGGGCGAGGATCATAGAGACGTACTCAAATGGTGCGATCACGCTCGTCTCGGCGTGTCGGTAGCTCTCGGTCAGGAGGATCTGCCCGACCCCGCCGAGAAAGCCCGCCCCGACGAGCAGCGTGGCTTCGCCGACCGTCGGTACGACCCAGCCGAAGGGCAGCGTCGCGAGCGACAAAAGTGTGGCCGTCAGCGAGAAATAGAACACGATCGCCGCAGTCTGTTCGGTATAGACGAGCTTGCGCACGAAAACCTGCGCGAGGGCGGCGAAGACCGCGCCCAGGACCGCGGCCATCGCCCCCACGGTCTGCACCGTGGAGACGGTCTCCGAGTCGAGAAGCGTCAGGCGCGGCGAGAGGACGATCGTGACCCCGACAAGCCCGAGGACGACGGCGCTGAGGCGAAAGGCGCGCACCTGCTCGCCGAGGAACATCGCCGCAAAGATCACCGTGAGGAGAGGTGCCGCGTAGCCGAGGGCCGTCACCTCCGGCAGTGGTAACAGACCGAGTGCGGTGAAGCCCAGACCCATCGCCGTGGCCCCGACCAGCCCCCGCCACAAATGGCCGAGCGGGTGCTGGGTCTCCAGCCCGTGCGCTAGATTCCGGGTCACCACGAGCCAGGTCAGGATCACCGGCATCGCAAAGAACGAGCGAAAGAACACGGCCTGGCCCGGTGGCACGTGCTCGGCGGATGCCTTGATGCAGACGGCCATCAGGGTGAAGACGCACACGGAGAGAATTTTCATCGCAATGCCGCGCAGAGGATTCTGGACGAACTCCGTCATGAGCGGGCCCTAGCACTCTGCACGTCCAAGGCCAGCGCCTTCAGCCGCTCCACGTCAGCCTCGAGCACCAATTTGCTGCGGGCGTGATCCAGCGCGCGTGCCGATTGCAGGGCCGCCGCTTCGGCGAAAGTCGGCCCGCCGATCCGCGCAAGCGCGCCGAGAGCCTTTTGCAGACGCAGGCCGACTTCGAGCGCCGGTGCCGCATCGCGCGCGAGCGGCCCGAAAGCATCCTCGAAGAGATCGTCGGTGCTGAGCGCCGGCATGTGAACGAGGCCGTATGCGGGCTGGACGCCGTCCCCGGCGCTCGTCCAGACCGTCAGGACCCGCTGCAGGCGCCCTATGATCCCGATGGCGGTCCCGGGATCGTTGATCCCGGGAGACAGCGCCCGGGAGGCAACCTCGCTCAGGACGATCAGGCAATAGCGGGGGTCCTGCTCAAAGGAGCGCTCGGGTTCGATGACGAACGCCGCCCGCAGCACGGCCTGGTCTTCCGCGTTCGGAGCCCATGTAGTGTAGCCTGCGACCGTGTCCGGATCGACGTGATCCCCTGGCCCGACCGCTGCATGAACGACGCCGGAAGCCTTGTAAGCCATATCCTGCAGAGCCTCGATGTCGATGCTCGTGACATAGCCAGTGACATTCGTCTTGAAGGGGGTGCCGCCGGACGGCTGGCCGCGAAACATGCGTCCGCCGAGAAACGGGGTCTCCGCCCGCTTGGTCATCACGTTCAGCGCATGGGCCTCGATCTTGCGCAGGATCTCGCCCAGGCGAACCATGTTCGCAAGATAGTCGAGCCATCCGAACAGCGTGAAGATCACGGCGATGATCACGCTCACGGTCACGACCAGCAGCACGATCCGGCCGTCACCGCCAAACAGCCCGAGGCTCATGGCGATCAGGCCGATGATCGAGAACACGAAGGCCCCGACGAACGTCGCCAGCACGTTCTGCGAAATCGGGTCGTCGATGAGGATGTTGGAGGCGCGGGGCGTCGCGACGCTCGCAGCGGCCGTGAAGGCACTGACCATGGTTCCGAGCGAGAACGTGGCTACCACGAGCATGCTCGACGCCATGATCTCCAGGAGACTGTTTACGGAGCCTTCGGTCACGCGCGCGGCCCAGGATCGCGGCAAGACCGGGCCGATCCAAGCCGCGACGGTGACCGTCACCAGGGCCGCGACCGCATAGAGGGCTGCACGAAACCACATGCGCCGGAGGATCCGGCGCACGAAGAGGCCGAGACGCCCGGTTCCGAAGGGCATGTTCAGGAGAGGTGGCCCTCCGACACGGCCCAAGCATAGGTCGCGTCCAGCGCGGTCTCGACCGGCGCGAACATCTCGTCCATCTGGTCCTCGCTGATGATCATGGGCGGGCAGAACGCGATGCTGTCTACGATCGCCCTGACGATGACACCGCGCGAGAGCATCTCTGCGGCCATCTTCTGGGCGACCTTACCCGTTGCCTCGAAGCCCCTGGGAGACCTGTTCGGCGCGAGTTCCAGCGCGCCGATCAGTCCTACGTGCCGGGCCTCGCCCACAAGTGGGTGTTCGGCCAGCCGGTCTAGATGTGCCGCGAACCGCGGTGCCAGGGCGCGCACGCGTCCGGGGACGTCCATGCGCTCGTAGATCTCGAGGGTCTTGATGCCGACGGCGCAACCGACGGGATGCCCGCCGTAGGTGAAGCCGTGACCGAACGTCCCGTGCTTGCCGGAATTCGTCTCGATCACGTCCGCCATGTCCTGGTTGATCGCGACGGCGGACAACGGCAGGTAGGCACCCGTCAATTGTTTTGCCATGGAGATCGAGGTGCAGGGGTAATCCAGCGTCTGCGATCCGAACCATTCCCCCGTGCGGCCGAACCCGCAGATCACTTCGTCCGCGATCATCAGGATGTCATATTTCCGGCAGATCTCTGCGATGGCCGGAAAATAGCCCGCAGGCGGGACGATCACGCCGCCCGCACCCATGACCGGTTCGGCGATGAAGGCAGCGACGGTGTCCGGACCCTCGTCTAGGATCATGGCCTCGAGATCGCTCGCGAGGCGGGCGGAGTATTGCACCTCGGTCTCGCCTTCGTGCGCGTTCTTCCAGAAGTGCGGCGTCGAGGTGTGCTTTATCCTGTCGACGGGAAGGTCGAAATCCTTGTGGTTGTAGGGCAGGCCCGTCATCGACGCCGAGACGATGGTGACACCGTGATAACCCTTGATGCGAGCGATGATCTTCTTCTTGTCCGGCCGTCCGAGCGCGTTATTGTAGTACCAGATCATCTTGACCTGGCTCTCGTTCGCCTCCGAGCCCGAGGACTGGTAGAAGACCCGTGCCATGCGGCCGGGGGCGAGGGCCTTGATCTTCTCGGCCAGTTCCACGGCAGGCTCATGACTCTTGCCGCTGAAGACGTGATAATAGGGCAGCTTCTCCATCTGAAGTCGCGCAGCTTCCACCAGTTCGGCATTGCCGAACCCGAGACCCGCACACCACAGACCAGACATCGCCTCGATGAAGGGCCGCCCGGCCTCGTCGTAGACATGGATGCCTTCGCCACGATCAATAATCTGAACGCCCGTCTGCCGGAGGGCGACAGAGTTTGCATAGGGATGAAGCAACGCCTCGGCATCGCGCATCTGGGAGTTCGAGAGCGGCTGGTTCATGATTGATCCGGGGGCTGATGAATGAGGATTTAGTCTAGGCTTCCGACCGCAGGTGGTCAATGAACCCGCCATGCGGTTAATGGCTCCACGGGCGGCCGTTCTGCCTTGGCAGTCAAGGCGGACGCTGGCAGGATATTGCCGCGGCACGCGACCGGCCGGCCCCTCAGAAGGAGACCCCCATGACCCTCCGCGCCCTGTATTTGTTGGCCCCCGCTCTGGTTCTGGCGGGTCCGGGTCAGGCCTTCACGCTGAACGTCCTTCACATCAACGATTTCCACAGCCGGATCGAGTCCATTTCCGCTTCGGGATCGACCTGCGACGCCGAGGCCGAAGAGGCCGGCGAATGTTTCGGTGGCGCTGCCCGTCTGTTCACCGTCATTGATGCGAAACGCCGCGAGCTGATGGCCGCGGGCGAGCCGGTGATCGTGCTCGATGCTGGCGATCAATTCGCGGGATCGCTGTTCTTCACGACGTTTCAGGGCCAGGCCGAGGTCGAATTCATGAACCGCATCGGCTTCGATGCCATGGTCTTCGGCAATCACGAATTCGATCTGGGGATCGAGCCGCTCGTGGCCTTTGTCGAGAAGGCGGAATTCCCCATCGTCTTCGGCAATGTCGAGGCTGCGGGTGACACTCGCCTTGGGCCGCTCAACCGCGATCCGGTCATCCTCAGCGTGGGCGGCGAGCGCATCGGGATCGTCGGCGCGGTCACGACAGACACGCAGGAGATATCCTCGCCCGGACCGAGCGTCGATTTCGCGGAAGTGAACGCCTACCTGACGGAGGCTGTGGAGGCGCTTGAGGCTCAGGGTGTGCGGCATGTCATTGCACTTACCCACCAGGGGGCCACCTACGATTTTGCGACAGCCGCGGCGGTCCCGGGGATCGATGCGATCATCGGCGGGCATTCCCACACGCTCTTTTCCAACACCATCGAAGATGCCGCCTATCCCTATCCGGAGATGGTTGCCGGACCTTCCGGGGTCGGCGTGCCGGTCGTGTCGGCGGAGGCCTATTCGAAATATCTGGGTCATATGATCCTCACGTTCAACGCCGACGGCGTGGTAACCGAGGTCGCGGGCGATACCATCCTGCTCGATGCGAGCGTTCCTCCGGACGCCGGCATTCTGGCGCGGATCGAGGAACTCGGCGCCCCGATCGAGGCACTCAAGTCCGAGATCGTGGCGAACCTCGCGACACCCGTCGACGGCAGCCGCGAGACCTGCCGGACGGGGGAGTGCGAAATGGGGAACCTCGTGACCGACGCCATGCTGGCGCGGGTCAAGGATCAAGGCGTCACGGTTGCCATCACCAACGGCGGTGGGTTGCGGGCCTCCATCGACGCAGGCGACGTGACAAAGGGCGACGTTCTGACGGTCCTACCGTTCCAGAACACGCTCGCCACCTTCAGGATCACCGGAGCGGGGCTGCGGGCGGCCCTCGAGAACGGGCTGAGCCAGGTCGAGGACGGTGCAGGTCGTTTTGCCCAGGTCGCAGGCATGACGTACGCCTGGGACCCGAAAGCGTAGCCGGGATCGCGGGTGACCGACGTTCAGATCATGCAGAACGGAACAGACGTGCCGCTCGATCCTGACGCGGTCTATGCGGTTGCGACGAACGACTTCATGCGTCGGGGCGGAGATGGATACGACGTCCTGAGGGATCAGGCGACCGATGCCTATGATTTCGGGCCGGGTCTCGATGACGTCCTCACCGATTACCTCGCCGACAATCCGGATTACACACCGGCTTTGGAGGGAAGGATCTCGCGAAGCGACTGATCGGTTTCGTCGCTGAGCCTACAACCGGGAAAGACGCCAAGACGGCTACCTGCAGATGAGGTTCCCCAAGTTGTCGCGTGTGCAGTTGCGCGGTGTGGGCACGGCAGGAAGCGTGCGTTCCGGCGGCAGATCGTCCTGGGTCAGGAACGTGTTTCCGAGAGCATCGGTGCGCCATCCCGGGGTCAAAACCGGGCCGGTGGGTACCCCGAGGCGCGGCTGAACATCCCCTAGGCCTCTGTTCTGCGGCCGAAAGATCGGCCTCTCGCTTGGGTCCGGTGCCAGCACGCCGACACAGCTCTCGCTTCCCAAGGCGTTCGGGCGGCACGTGATCTGAGCGTTAGCCGGTTTTCCGCTCGGCACCGAGACTAGGAGCGCCATAATTAATGCCTGGAGACAGGCATGAGCCGGAGAGTGCTTTGGCATGGCTTTTTCCTCGTTTAGCCTCACCGGATGTGCGGCCGCTATGTGATCACATCACCCCTTGTCGCCGTGGCGCAGTTGTTCGACGCGGTTCCGGACGATGTGCGACCCTTGGGTCCGAGGGTCAATATCAGTCCAGCCCAGTCGGTTCCTGTCGTCATCGCACGAGAGGGTGTGCGGCTGGTTGTCTTGATGTGCTGGAGATTTATTCGAATCTGGGGCAAGACTGCGACGGTTGGTCCACTGATGATCAATGCGAGGGCCGAGACCATTGCGGACACGCCTATGTGATGGAATGGAGCCCCTGTCGTTAGACAGGATCAGGCGGCGGTTTTGACATGGGCGCGGGTGTTGCGGTCCTCGAACTGGATGGGGCTGAGACAGCCCAAGGCGGGATGTAGTCTCTTCGCGTTATAGACCTCGTCAATGAAGCGGGGACTGTCGACGGCGAAGTCGTCGTAAGTTTCGTACTCGGCAAGGTAGACCGCTTCGACCTTAAGGGTCTTCATGAAGTTTTCCGCCGTGGCGTTGAAGCTCCCATGTCGGTCAAGAGGTTTTTAGGGCGGGTGATTTCGAGAGCCGTTCCGCGCAGAGATGGCCGAAGATCTCGCGGGCGATGTAGCGCTTCAGGCATCTGCGGATCTCGCGTGGCGACGTGCCCTCGGCGGTGACGCGCTGGACGTAGCCGCGCGTCAGCGGGTGGCTTCGCATTCGGATGACGGCCACCCAGTACAAGGCGGCGTTCGCGCGCCGGCTTCCGCCCCTGTTGAGGCGATAGCGGGTCGTCTTGCCGCTCGACGCCGGGATCGGGCAGACGCCGCAGAGCTTGGCGAAAGCGGCCTCGGAGCGGATACGCTTGGGGTTGTCGCCGAGGACGATCAGCATCTTGGAAACCGTGCCGGTGGAGATGCCCGGAGCCGCCATCAGGGCCGGCGCGCGCTTGCAGACCAGCTTCAAGGGCGGCGTCGTGCTCCCTGATCTCGCTGTCGAGCGCCAGCCATCGGCGCGCCAGCGCGCGCAGCGCGGTCTTGGCCGAAGCCGTGGTCGAGGTCATCGAGCCCGGCCGCAGCGCCGCCAGTTCCCGGATCAACGTCATACGGCCGGCGACGTCGATGAACTTCTCGCGCAGCGACTGGGGCGCGTTCCCGTGCAATTGCCGCCCATCATCGCGCGAAATCCGCGCCCATCATCCTCTGAAATCGTTGCCCATGATCATGCGAAACACGCACAATCGCAAGTCGCTCGATCTGTCCAACTCGAGGGGCGCACTCCATGATCGGGCATGCGGATCAGGATCTGGTCGCGATTGCGGCATCTGGCGCGACTGGAATGGTCCGGACGGCACCGTTGCGACCTGCTCCATCGTAACTTGCGCGGCCAACGAGACGCTCGCCCTAATCCCTTACCGAATGCCGGTGATCGTGCGGCCCGAGCACTTCGGCCTCTGGTTGGGAGAGGAGGGTCCGGGGGCCGCACGCCTGATGGTCCCGGCCCGGGAAACTCTCCTCGTGGCCGAACCCGCTGATGGGGACAGCGCCGCCGGGCGAAAGCGGGGCATCGCCTGGTTCCGAAAGGGTTCCGTTACCTCGGAGCGTGACCGCGTCGTCCGCACTATCAACACCGCCCGTCCTGAGCATCATCCCGGCGTGCACGATTTCAAAGCGCTTCGGATCGCTCGGGTGGAGCCGCGCAAGGACATCTGACCCTCGGACGTCCCGACCAGGCTCAGGTCCACGTTATTGTCGCGACCGGCCAGCATGTCCATCAAGGGCGACGCCCGGAGCGGGATCACGAAGGCACCTCCTGCGCCATCCTCGCGTTGCGCCGCCGCGGTGACGGTGGTTGACGAAAATGCGAATCCGATCTCGGCCGTGTCCGACAACAAAGGCATGTCGAGGGTCGCAGCCAGAAAGGGTTCTCCGCCGAGGCAAAAAGCGGCAAGGCTCTCGAAGGAACCCGGCGCGGCACTGACCGCGACGGGCGTACCACCGGGCACGGCGCGCAGCGTCCAGCCCGTCTCGTCGGGTGCCGACAGGGGCAGGGCCTCAGCCAAAGTGGCCGCGGCCGGGTCGTCTGCCTTTGGGGCGGATACAGGGTCGAGCAGCGGCATCACTGGAGCCTTGAAGCTCAGTCGCTGTGTACAGACCTCTCGTCCGGGGTCGGGGTCGCAACCCTCGCCGGTCTGCTCGACGGCAACCTGTACGGTCTCGTCCGTATCCTCGATGCGCCAGCCCGATGCCTGCCCGTCCCATTCGCGCACGGGGCCGGTTGCTCCGGTAATCCACACCGAAAGCGGGCACCCGTCTTCGCTGCAGAACGCGGACCAGGCGTTGGCGCATTCGATGCCAGCAAGGTCGACGATGTAATCGGTCAACCCGTCGCTGTTCAAATCAACCGGCGTCGCGAATGCAGGCCCCACCCGCGCAATGCCGCCTTGCTCCGTGCAAAGCGTGGTCTGTTGCGCTGCGTAAACCTCGAGCGGCGCCGGCAAGCCTGCGGCGGTGACCGGACCTGACAGACCAGCAACGATCAAGACCGCCATAGAACGCTTCATCGGCTGAAGTCCCTTTCGATCACTTAATCTGTATCCCAGAAAGCTCCGACCTGCTGATCGTTCCGCCACCGATACCAGAGTCAGGGTCTTGAGGGTCCGCGGTCAATTCATCAGTCCGTCGGATCCGCCGCCGGTCATCTGCGCCTCCATGGCATCGCGTGCAACGGCGGGCAGAAGCGGAGTGGCCTCCGCCACGGTCATTCCGGGCCGCAAGCGTGGATCATAGAGCATCCGAAGCAAGATCTCGTCGTGCTGGGTCAGAAAGGCGAATTCGAGACTGTCGTTAAACAGCGAAGGGCGCGCTTCGGGACTGTCGTTGGGCAGCCCCATGGCCTGCGCCATTTCCTCCTCGACGCAGGATATCCGTGTCAGTGGCGGATGCTCTGCGCGGATTAACACCATGACGGCTGCGTAGGCCGAAGAGCCGCCAGGCTCCGAAAAGGCATAGGCCGTACAGAACGTGTCGAGCGGAGTGCCCCCAAGCGCTCCGAGAAGGGCCGGCTGAAAACCCGGGAAGCGCCGTGCGGTGGCTTCCGCAGCGAAAGCCTGCTCCGCGCTGGTCAGGATCATCACCAGAAAGTTCGCATCGAGCCCGTCCGTAAGGCGGATGTCCACTCCCGTCAGGCGTGCAAGGCGTTCGGCATAGGCCGCGACCGCCGCCCGGTCCCGGGCAGCTACGTCCGGAGGGGTCGAGGGGCCGGTGACCACGCCGATCCGCACGGGCTGGTTCCAGCGCCGCAGCAACGCTGGGGTTTCACGCCGAACGAACCGACCGCCGAGGTCGACGTATTCATCGTAGAGCGCGATGCGGGTAAAATTGCGCACGAGATCATCGACCGAGAACGGTGCATCTGTCGGTGCTGTCTCGATCCGCATTCGTCCGCTGCGGGTCAGTTCCCCCTCGACGTCCGCGTAGAATTCGACCAGCGGATCCGATGGCTCGACAGGCATTTCATCCAGCGGTTCGACGGGGCCAGGAATTGCTTCCGTCGCGTGAAGCTGAGGCGAGGGATCGATAAACGACCGGTTGCATCCGCACAGGCTTGCGAACAGCAGGACCATCGTCGCCGTTCGCCTGCAGTTCGGCCACCTGTCTGCGGATCCGTTCTGGGACACCTCGCCTCCCCGTTCGCCCTGCGCCGCAGCCCTCAACCGCTGGCGCTGCCCCCGACCTGTGCCCCTTTGAGGCCGGCCCCGGCCGTCGCCGCGGCCAAGGTCGTCTTCAATTCCTGTTCCATCCTCAGAAGGCTGGCTTCCGCCGTAGCGCGTTTCGCCTTTCCCTCGTCTGCAATCAGGAGACTGTCTTCGATCGTCGCGATCAGGTTGGCATTGGCCTTTTCGATGGCTTCGATATCGAAAACACCGCGTTCCGTCTCCGTTCGGATTTCCCGGTTTGCCGAACGAAGGTTCTCGGCATTTCTCTGGAGCAGCTCGTTCGTCAAATTCGTAGCCTCTCGAACCACGGCCGCGGCTTCACGGCCACGATGTATAGTCACCGCCTGGGCAAGCTGCGTCTCCCACAGCGGCACGGTATTGACCAGCGTCGAGTTTATCTTGGTCACGAGGCTCTTGTCGTTTTCCTGAACCAGCCGGATGGAGGGCAGCGACTGCATCGTGACCTGTCGGGTAAGCTTCAGATCATGCACGCGCCGTTCCAGATCGTCCCGGGCCGAGCGGATGTCGCGTAGCTCCTGTGCCGCCATGACAGCCTGGCCTTCGGGCGCGGCCTGCACCTTCGCCTCCTTTTCGGGTATCTCGGTTCTGTCGAGCTCGCCGAGCCTCGCCTCGCCCGCCGCGATGTAGAGTGCGAGCTCGTCGTAGAAATCGATTGTCTTTTCATAAAGTTTGTCGAGAGACTTTATGTCCTTGAGCAGGGTGTGTTCATGGGTGAGCAACCGGCCGGCCACCGCGTCGATCTGATCCTGGACTGTCTCGTACCGAGCCATGAATTCGGCCATCGGCTTGGATTTGCCCAGGAGCTTCTCCCACCAGCTTTGCTTGCGGTTGGGATCGAGTTCCTTGATCGAGAACCCCCGTATGGACGTGATGATCTCGCGCAGGCTATCCCCGGCAGGGCCGACATCCTTGCTACGCACGCCTTCCAGCATGTTCCGGCTGATATCCTGCAGCTCGACCTGCGCTGTGGATCCGAAGCGGATGATGGACTGGATCTGGCCGAGATCGATTTCTGCCTTGCGACGTTCGATCTCGGCCCTGAGAGCGGAGTCGGCCGTGTCCAGAGAGACCACCTCGCCTTGTGGTTCCGCCAATTGCGCGGCCGTCACGGCCTCGATGTCCTGCACGAGCGCCTGCGCTTCGGTCCGCTTGTCCTTTGTCATGGCGTCTCCCTGTGTCATCTAGCGTGCCAATAGCCCATCCTGTTTCAGCCGGTCCCGCAGCACTTCGATCTCGACCTCGAGATCGCTGCGATCGTCTGCGAGCAGGACCGTGCGGTGGCCGACAAAGCTGGCCTCCAGATCCCCGATGAGCGCCTCGTACTTCGCCTGGGCGTCGGCATCCCGCATCCGACCCTGTAGATCCGCGAACTTCATGGTCGCATCGCGCAGGCCCAGCAGGTAGACGCTGAGAAAGGCACGGGTCCGGGTCAGATCCTGCGGATCTGCCTCAAGCGCGCGAAAAACCTCGCGCGCTTGATCGCACAGACGCTCGACACGCTTTTGCAATCGCCTGTCCCCCATACGCGCCGCGGCCGACAGGGTGTCGCCGACCAGTGCTTCGGCCTGATCGATGGCGCGTGCCACGCGGTCCGTGGCCAGATCGTCCACGCCGTCCATACCCTTTCTTCGCGTCGGATCGAGCCCGAAAGCCCCGAGGAGCGCTAATCCCGCCACGATTCCGAACGCCGAACCCGTCAGGACATCCTGTCCGCGGCTCAGCACGCCGATGCCCAGCACGCAGAACCCGGTCAAACCGGCCGCCAGAGCCTTTCGCGGAATGGCCGGCGGCTTGGCAATTGTCCGCGCGTCATAGGCGACCTCGGCACGCAACCCTTCGTTTAAAAGCCAAGCCGAGAGCATCAGTCCGGCGAACCCACCCAGTTCGACCAGCGTTTGGGCCGCATCGCCGCGCCCGATCGCGCCGAGGCCGCCGAACAACAAGGGCAGAGGGAGAATGTACATCAGCCGTGCCCGCACACTCACCCGAGCCGCCACGCCGTTCCGAAACCTGCGAGGCAGCGGCAGACGGGATGCGTTCGAGTTCTGTCCGGCGGAGCGTCCGCTTTCGGCGCGTTGACCTGCCATCAGGACGGTCCCAAAGCGCCGAAGCTCGTCACGAGAAGCACGACCGCGAGCACGACGTAGGCAGCCCATCGCATGGACGAAGATTTCATGGCATTCGACCTCCTGGACGCCGACGAGATAAACATAATCACCGCCCCGTCCACTGACCAGCCCCGCACTGTGCAGATGCGACATGGCACTTTTTTTAAAGCACGAATCAGGGTAAATTTTCAGGACAAGCCGTTTCGAGTTTGCATGGGTCGTTCGATCCGTGTGCCTGACCCGAAACGCGAAGCGAAGCTGGCGCATGTCGCGTCATGATGGACTGAGGGCATCGAGGAATGGCTAAAGGGACGGTCAAGTGGTTCAACACGGAAAAAGGCTACGGCTTCATTCAACCAGATGACGGGGGCAAGGACATTTTCGTCCATATCACTGCCGTTCAGGCCGCGGGACTTCAATCGCTCAAAGACAATCAGCCGATCGAATACGAGCTGATCGACGGCCGTGACGGGCGCAAGAGTGCCGGCGACCTCAGGGTCTGACCGGTCTCCGACCGCGCGGGCTCGGGGCAGGTGGTTCTGGCGCGTCTGCCTTGAGACCGTTCAGGCCGAGCTGGTCCCGCAGGATCTTGGCACGGATCTCGTCTACTTCGCCGGGCTTAAGCTCTCCGAGTTGGAACGGTCCGTAGGATACGCGGATAAGTCGGTTGACGCTAAGCCCGATGGTGTCGAGTGCCCTGCGTACCTCCCGGTTGCGTCCCTCGCGGAGACCTACCGTGATCCAGACATTGGCTCCCTGCTGTCGATCAAGCGTGACCGTCATCGGCGCGAAGCGTTCGCCATCGACCGTCATTCCGCGCCGCAACGGCGCGAAGCTCTCGTCCGTCGGCGTGCCCTTCGCGCGCACGCGGTACTTGCGGGTCCAGCCCGTCGACGGCAGCTCCAGCCTGCGCTTGAGATCGCCGTCGTTCGTCAGAAGCAACAAGCCTTCGGAGTTCAGATCGAGTCTGCCCACGCTTACGACACGCGGCATCTCGGCCGGAAGTCGACTGAAGACCGTGTCGCGCCCCTTCTCGTCGGCCTCGGACGTCACAAGCCCGATCGGCTTATAATAACGCCAGAGCCGCGACACCTCCGCCGAGGCAAGCGGCTTGCCATCCACGAGAATCGTGTCCGAGCCACTGACGTTCAGGGCTGGGCTTTCAATGACGCGTCCGTTGACGTGGACGCGACCCTGCAGGATCATGGACTCCGCCCCGCGGCGGGAGGCCACACCCGCTCTCGCCAGGCGCTTTGCGATCCTCTCGGGAGCCATTTGATCGGTCATGACCTGCGCTTATCCTGCCCAATCCCGCGCGCCAAGCGAAACCGCAGATCATCGGCACGGTTCTGGCCCGCACGTTCCCGCCTTTGGCTTGAACGACCCTCGGGAACTGACGACGAGAACGGCATGACCAGGTTTGCGCCTTTCATGGACATCGCCCTCGAGGAGGCCGTCGCCGCATCCACTCGCGCCGAGACGCCCGTGGGTGCCGTTGTTGTAGGCGCAGATGGCACGATTATCGCTCGGGCCGGAAATCGGACGCGCGAATTGCTCGATCCCACCGCTCACGCCGAGATGCTCGTCATCCGTCTCGCCTGCGGCGTCCTCGGCACGGAGCGGTTGCGCGGCTGTACCCTCTATGTGACGCTGGAGCCCTGCGCCATGTGCGCCGCTGCGATCGTGTCTGCACGTCTCGAGAGGCTCGTCTATGGGGCTGCCGATCCGAAATCGGGAGGTGTCGAGCAGGGAGCCTGTGTCTTTGCGCATGCGCAGGCGCACCATCGCCCCGACGTCGTGGCAGGTGTCGCCGAGGCCAAATGCGCTGAGATCCTTCGAGTGTTTTTCCGGGCGCGTCGGGATCCTTAAAAGCATTCGGAGGTGAATTTAGGGACGGTTCAGCGAGCCAGGTCCGAAGTTAACCGATCCTTTACCTGCAAGGGGCCGGGGTGCGTACGTGGGTCCGTCGTGGTTGCGTCCTATAAGCGGGTTCGTATAAGTCGCCCATGTGGTGCCGGAGGCTCTTGTGATTGCGTTCGAGCAGGCTTGCTTCAGCTTCGGATCCCTCCCTGTTTTGCGGGATGTGACCCAGACGCTGGACCCCGGTGCCTTCCATTTTGTGACAGGTCCGTCCGGAGCGGGCAAGACGACGTTTCTTCGGCTCTGCGCTGGAGATCTCGTGCCCACCGCAGGTGCGGTACGAATTCTCGGACGGACGGTTGCTCCGCAGGATCGAAACGCTGTCGCCGATCTGCGAAAGACCATCGGTGTCGTTCCGCAGCAGTGTCAGTTCCTCGATCACCTGAGCGTGCTGGAGAATATCGCCCTGCCGCTCCACGTCTGGGGGATCGATGCAGCGGATCGCGCAGACGATCTGACGGCATTGCTCGAATGGGTCGATCTTGCGGACAGGGTGTCTGTCTTGCCGCGCGCATTGTCGGGCGGCGAACGCCAGCGCGCCGCCATCGCCCGTGCCGTGATCCTGAGCCCCGAGATCATCCTCGCGGACGAGCCGACGTCCAATCTCGATGAGGGTATGGCCGAGCGGATCCTGACGCTCTTTATCGAACTCAACCGCATGGGCAAGACGGTGGTGATTGCCACCCAAGATCTGGATCTGGTCGGCCTTGCGGCGGCTCGGGCACCGGTCCGGACCCTCGGCCTCGTGCAAGGTCGCGCCGAAGTCGCGCAGGCTGTCGCGTGATGGTCCGGCCCTGGGGTTCAGCCTTCGTGGACCGTGTCCTGCCGCCATTCGCGGCCGCCTATCTGGTGGGAGTGGTCGCAGCCGTGAGCGTCTTTCTGGGTGTGCTCGCCCTCGCCCTCGGGCTCGCGGCGGGACGGATGGCCGAGACCTGGAGCGGCGAGCTCGCCTCGGTTGCCACGCTGCAGGTCTATGCGTCCGCAGACAGTGTCGAGCCGCAAGCCATCGCGGCCCTGGATGTGCTGCGCTCGACACCGGGGGTTCAATCGGTGCGGATCATCGAGGCCGCCGAACAGCATGCGATGCTCGAGCCGTGGTTCGGGTCGGGCCTCGCGCTCGACGCCCTGCCCTTGCCCCTTCTCATCGAGGTCGAGGCCGATCGGGATCTTCTCGACAAGCCGGCCCTTGTGGAACGTCTCGCCGGCGAGGCACCGGGTGCCGCGTTCGACGATCACACGGCCTGGCGTGCGCCGCTGATCGAGACCGCCGAGCGTCTACAGCTCGTGGCATTCACGGCGCTTGGGTTGCTGACCGCCCTTCTTGCGATGAGCGTTTGGCTTGCGGCCAGCGGGACGAGAATGACCCATCTTTCGGCAATCAGTATTCTTCGTCAGGTCGGCGCGCGGGACAGCTACATCGTTAGGGTGTTCACCCGCAAATTCAGCCGGAACGCGGCCATCGGTAGCCTGACGGGTGTCGTCGGCGCGCTGGCTATCCTCATGATCCTGACCAAGGTCGGAACCGAGGGATATTCTCTCGCTGCGGTTGCGCCGAAGGGGAGCGACTGGCTGGCGCTGGCTCTCTTGTTACCGGCCTGCGTCGCCCTCTCCTGGATCGTCACGGCCTTAGCCGTGCGTCGCGGATTAAGCGCGGAGCTCTGAACGCAACATGCTGCGTCTGCGGTCGCTTCTCTTCGACGTCCTGATGTACGCCATGATGGCAGTCCTCGGTATCTTGTTTGCGCCCATGGCGCTCTGGTCGGTCGATGGGGCCTACCGGGCGGTCAAGATCTATTGTCGCGCGGCCCTCTGGCTCCTGGGTGTCACCTGCGGCCTGCGCACGGAGGTGCGCGGCGTGGTTCCCACGGGGGACGTGCTGATTGCTGCCAAGCACCAATCCTTTCTCGACATCTTGATCATCGTCGCCAACGTGCCCCGGCCAAAATTCGTGATGAAGCGCGAACTCAAGTGGGCCCCCATCTTCGGCCTTTACGCCATGCGTATCGGCTCGACACCGGTCAACCGCGGTGCCAAGTCCAAGGCGATGAAGGACATGGTGGCCCATGTCGCCAAGGCCCAGACGGAGCCACGCCAGCTCGTGATCTATCCCCAAGGCACCCGCGTCTTGCCGGGTGCGACGCTTCCCTACAAGATCGGCGCAGGCGTCCTCTATGACCGGCTCGACGAACCTTGCGTGCCGGCCGCGACGAACGTGGGTGTGTTCTGGGCGCGGCGAAGCCCTTACCGCCGACCGGGACTGGCCGTCGTCGAGTTCCTTGACCCGATCCAGCCGGGCTTGACGATGATGGACTTCATGAAGCGCATCGAGAGCGTCGTCGAGGCGCGATCCAATGTCCTGATGCGGGAAGCCGGGTTCCATAAAATTCCGCCTGACACGTCGTTGTCAGGCAACCAGTGATTTCGAACCCATTTCTAGATACTTGCGTCGGCGCGCCTTGCGCAGTGCATCCGGCTTGCGGCCGGACACTTCCTTCAGCAATTCGCCAATTGTCAGACCGACGCTTCGAATGGCGGCCTGCCGGTCTCGTTGTGCACCTCCGCGCGGTTCGTCCACGATGCGGTCGATGACGCCGAGGCCCAGCAGATCCTGTGCCGTCAGACGCAGTGCTGCGGCGGCCTCGCGCATCTTTTCGGGATCCTTCCAGAGGATCGAGGCGCAGCCCTCGGGCGAGATCACCGAATAGATCGAGTGCTCGAGCATGGCGACGCGATCGGCCGTCGCGAAGGCGACGGCACCGCCCGAACCGCCCTCGCCGATGATGACGGCAATGAGCGGAACACCGACCCCGAGACATTTTTCGGTGGAGCGTGCAATTGCCTCGGCCTGACCGCGTTCTTCGGCGCCTTTCCCCGGATAGGCACCGGGCGTATCGATCAGCGAAATGACCGGCAGACCGAAACGGTCGGCAAGGTCCATGAGGCGGATCGCCTTGCGATACCCCTCCGGCCGCGCCATCCCGAAATTATGCGCTATCCGAGATTTTGTGTCGTGGCCCTTTTCATGCCCGATGACCACTACGCTGCGGTCGTTGAAACGCGCAAGTCCACCCATCACTGCGTGATCGTCCGCAAAGTTCCGGTCGCCCGCCAGAGGCGTCCATTCCGAAAAGAGAGCGTCGATGTAATCCTTGCAGTGCGGACGGTCGGGATGGCGGGCGACCTGCGCCTTTCGCCAGGGATCTAGCGATCGATAGAGATCGTCCAGCATCGCATTCGCCTTGGCGTCGAGACCGGCCGCTTCCTGCTCGACGTCCATCTCCGGTGTCTTGCGGGCGAGTGTGCGCAGTTCCTGCGCCTTGCCCTCGATCTCGGCCAGACCCTTTTCGAATTCGAGATAGTTCTGCATCCGGTCCCCCGTCTCGGGCAGCGGTGATATAGGATCGCCAGCGCGCCCTTTGCAACACCGCACAGGTCCGACGGACCTGCCAGTGGATGCTCAGCAGAAGGCGTCTTTCACGGCGGCATTCGCACCGGCGAAGTTCATCCGGCCGTTATGTCGTGCCTTCAATTCGGCCATCACCCGGCCCATGTCCCGGATGGACGTGGCACCGGTATCCGCAATGGCCCGCGCAATGGCCTCCCGGACCTCCTCTTCCGACAGCTGCCTGGGAAGATACTCGTTTATGATCTTAATTTCTTGCAGTTCCTGCTCCGCAAGGTCGATGCGTCCGCCCTCCTGATAGGCCCGCGCACTTTCCTGGCGCTGGCGGATCATCTTGGACAGGATCGTCACGATCTCCTCATCGGGCACGTCCTCGGCCCCGTCCTGTGACCGTACCGCAATGTCGCGGTCCTTCACCGCCGCGGATATCAGCCGAAGGGTCGATACGCGCTGGGGCTGGCGCGCCTTTATGGCAGCCTTCAGATCGGCCGCGAAACGTTCTCGTAGCATCAATCACCGTGGTTCAGCGTCGCGTCTGCGACAACGACTGTTCATGTAGGATCAGGAAGCCGCCAAGGCAAGAGACGGAAAATCCCTTAACACATTGATATTGCTTGCCCCGAGGCGTGGCCTGGCAACTTGACCGCCGGGTTTGGCGGGCGTATCACCGGCTCGACCTTTCAGGAGACATCCCATGACTGTTCGCGCCGCCCCTTCGGACCGGGCGCTCGCCTCCGCGCCGGATGACGCCCTCAGGGCTACCGCCTGCATCGTGCTGGCCGACGGCAGGGTTTTCTACGGACGCGGGTTTGGAGCAACAGGATCGGCCGTTGCGGAGTTATGCTTCAATACGGCGATGACGGGGTATCAGGAGATCCTGACCGACCCCTCCTATGCCGGTCAGGTTGTGACATTCACCTTTCCGCATGTCGGCAACGTCGGTGTGACACCCGAGGACGACGAAGCATCCGAGCCTGTTGCAGCTGGTGTGGTTGTGAAATGGGACCCGACCGAACCATCCAACTGGCGCGCGGCCGACACCCTGGCGAATTGGCTCAAACGCCGGGGACGCATCGGGGTCGGCGGGATCGACACCCGCCGCCTGACCCGAGCCATCCGGCTTCAGGGCTCGCCCCATGCCGCGATCTGTCACGCGCCGGATGGAAAGTTCAACCTGGACGATCTGCTGGCGCAGGCGCGGGCGTTTCCCGGACTTGTGGGAATGGACCTCGCCCTCGATGTGACCTGTGCCCAGAGCTACCGGTGGAACGAGCGGCGATGGGCCTGGCCGGAGGGATATGTCGCGCGCGAAACGCCCGGACGGCGGGTCGTGGCGATCGACTACGGGGCCAAGCGCAACATTCTGCGTAGTCTGGCTTCGGCAGGGTGCGATGTGACCGTTCTGCCTGCGACCGCCACTGCGGATGATGTTCTGGCCCAGAACCCCGAGGGAATTTTCCTGTCGAACGGCCCGGGCGATCCTGCGGCGACGGGCGTCTATGCCGTGCCGATGATCCGCGATGTCATGGCCCGCAGCGAGATTCCGATCTTCGGCATCTGTCTCGGACACCAGATCCTCGCTCTGGCATTGGGGGCACGCACGATCAAGATGAACCACGGCCATCACGGTGCGAACCATCCGGTCAAGGAACTGAGTTCCGGCAAAGTCGAGATTACGTCCATGAACCACGGCTTCACCGTGGACAGCCAGACGCTGCCGGCGCACGTGGTCGAGACCCATGTCTCGCTCTTTGACGGCTCCAATTGCGGTATCGCCATGAAGGACCGGCCGGTCTTCTCGGTGCAGCATCATCCCGAGGCGAGCCCGGGCCCGCAGGATAGCTTTTATCTCTTCGAACGCTTCGTCGGCATGATGGCCTGACGCGGTTCTGTCCTGCAATTAACGATTTCCTTTCAACGACTTTAAGTATTTTTTAAAGGTGGTGCATCACTCTCGCGAACGTGAGTTCGTGAGGGATTTGTATGGCCCGGGTCCTGCCGTTTGCGAAGCCCTCCGATGACCAGCCGTCGGTCGACCCGTCACCGGCAGCGGCAACGGAGCGGGCTCTCCTGGGAGACTTGCTGGTAGAGACCGGCGCGCTCGATGCAGACGTACTTGCCGAGGCGCTCGAACAGCAGCGCCTGCACGATCAGCGCATCGGGCGGATCTTGCTTGCAAATCGCTCGATATCCTCGGAGGACCTGTCTGCCGCCCTCTCGCGCCAGTCCGGCCTCGGCAGGATCGATCTTGAGGCCTCGCCGCCGGACCGCGATCTCCTCCAAGACGTCGATCCATATGTCTGCCTTTCCCTGGGCGCAGTCCCGTGGCGGCATATCGGCGGTACGCGCGTGATCGCGGTGAGCAACCCCGAGACGGCCGCTGCGGCAATGGAAGCGCTGGGCGGCGGAGCGGCGCGCGTGGCACTCGCCCTCGCGGAGCCGGACGCGATCAGACGGGCCATCACCGAGGCTTGCAAGGGCAGGTTGCGCGAAGATGCGAGCCTCCGCTGCCCCGATGAATACAGCTGCCGTGGCTGGCAGGTCGCGAGCCGCCGGGGACGGATGATGGCGATTGCGGGTGCCTGCGTCGGTGCGGTTGCCCTCGCGCCGCTCCTCGCGCTTCAAGTCGTCATGGCCTGGATCCTCGTCGTGAATTCGCTGACGATGGGGCTGCGGCTCGTCGCGATCTTCGCGCGCTTCAAGGGCGGACGCGTTCCGATATCCGGCGCACCGCGGCTGGTTGATTTCAAGAAGCTGCCGCGCGTCTCCATTCTCGTGCCCCTGCTGCGCGAGGAGGCGGTGGCCGGCAGGCTTCTCGAAGCCCTGGAGGCGATGGACTATCCGCCTGCGCTCCTCGACATCAAGCTGGTGCTCGAAGAGGACGACGCAATCACTCGGGCCGCCATCGGCCGGGCCGACCTGCCCCCCACCATCGAGGTCATCACGGTGCCCGCCGACGGTCTCAAGACCAAACCACGGGCCATGAACTATGCGCTGCCCTTCTGCGAGGGCGACATCGTCGGGGTCTACGACGCCGAGGACCGGCCTGATCCGTCGCAAATCCGGACGGTCGTCGCCCATCTGCTGGCAGCGGGGCCCGATGTCGCCTGCGTGCAAGGCTATCTCGACTTCTACAACACCGACCGCAACTGGCTCTCGCGCTGCTTCACCCTGGAATACGCCATCTGGTTCCGGGTCATCCTGCACGGCGTCCAGAAGCTTGGGATCCCGATCCCGCTTGGCGGCACGACCGTGTTCTTCCGGCGCAGCATGCTCGAGGAGATCGGTGCCTGGGACGCCCATAACGTCACCGAGGACGCCGATCTCGGCATGCGCCTCGCGCGGTACGGCTATCGCTGCGAGATGATCCAGACAACGACCTGGGAGGAGGCGAATTTTCGCGTTATCCCCTGGATCAAGCAGCGCTCGCGCTGGCTCAAGGGCTATGCCATCACCTGGGCCAGCCACATGCGCAACCCCGCCGCCCTTTGGCGCGACCTCGGACCGCGCGGCTTCTGGGGTTTCCAGGTGCTTTTCCTTGGCGCCATCACCTCGTACCTCGCGATGCCGCTCTTCTGGATGATCTGGGTCAGCGCAATCGGGCTTGGCCTCGAATTCTGGCACAGTTTCCCGGCACCGCTGATGATCGGCTTTCTCGCCTCGATGCTTCTCGGCCAGGTGATCATGCTGGTCACGGCCGTGATCGCCGCAATCGATTGCCAGCGCAAGGGGCTGGCGCTCTGGGTGCTCGCACTGCCGTTCTACTGGCCACTGGGCGCCGTCGCCGCCTATCGCGCCGTGCTTGAGGCGTTCTACGCCCCGTTCTACTGGCACAAGACCGAGCACGGCATCGATGGTCCCGCACAGGGCTGACAGAGCATGCTAGCTGCGTCGTTCGGCGTCGCGCAGCAGGCGCGTCTGGAAAGCGCGGCTTATGTGATCGCGGATCGCCTGATCTGCTGCCGGTCCGTCGCGCGCCTCGACGGCCCTGACGACAGCCTCGTGCTCCGTCAAGGCTTCCGCCCCGCGCCCTTCGGCCGAGAGCGACGTGTTCGCGACCAGCGCCATCGATCGGTGGACCATCTCCAGTTGCTGGATCAGATAACGGTTGTGCGAGGCAAGATGGATCTGACGATGGAACCGCTTGTTCGCCCGGGCGAGCAGATCCGGCCGTCGGACGAGGTCGCGATCCTTGCGGATCATCTCCCAGAGCACGCAAATCTCCTCCGGTGCCGCGTGCTGCGCCGCAAGGCGCGCTGCCAGCCCCTCCAGCTCGGCGCGCACGACATAGAGCTCGCCAAGCTGGTCGTGGTCGAGGCTGGAGACGACGAGGCTTCTTCCGTCCCGGGCGACCACCGACTGCGTCTCGAGCCGCTGGAGCGCCTCGCGGATCGGCGTCCGCGAGACCCCGAAGCGCTCAGCGAGCTCGGACTCGACCAATCGGTCGCCGGGACGGAACTCGCCCTGGTCGATCGCCTCGAGAACGAGGTGGTACGCGTCCTTGAGACCCAGTTGCGACGTCGCCATCCGCTCTCATCCTCTTGGTTCGAGGCGCACCGTATTGTGCGCTCTGGGGGAAATCGAGCGTCCAGTTGCCGGGACCTCTCAACCGGATTAAGGGGAGGTCATGCCGCAAGCTGATTTCCGCCATGTCGAGACCTGGGTCTTCGATCTCGACAACACGCTCTACGCGCCTGGCCTGCGGCTGTTCGATCAGATCGAGGCCAGGATGACGGCTTATGTCATGGAGGCGCTGGGGGTCGAGGAGACGCGGGCGAACCATCTCCGTCACCATTACTGGATGACGCACGGGACGACGCTCGCGGGTCTCATGGCCGAACATGCGCTCGACCCGGAGCCCTACCTCGCGCATGTCCATGACATCGATTTGTCGGCGGTGCCGCCTGTCCCGTTGCTGGCCGCGGCGATCGACGCGCTGCCGGGACGCAAGGTGGTCTACACGAACGGATCGCGTGAGCACGCGCGGCGGGTCACGCAGGCGCTGGGCATCGGCGGCTGTTTCCAGGCGCTCTACGGGTTCGAGGACGCAGGCTACGAGCCAAAGCCACGCGCCGCGGCGTTCGGCCGGGTCTTCGCCCGCGACGGGCTCGAGCCGGCCCGCTCGGCGATGTTCGAGGACGATCAGCGCAATCTCATGGTCCCCCATGGGCTCGGCATGCGCACCGTCCTCGTCGGGCCGGCGGAGGTCGCGATGCATGTCCATCACCAGACCGAGGATCTCGCGGACTTTCTGACGCGGCTGATCGGGACCGACTAGCCGGCGACGGCCAGTCGGGCTATCTGGATCCCCATGGAAATGCATCAAACCGACATTCTGGTCGCGGGAGGCGGCGTTGCGGGACTGACCGCCGCGGCAACCTTCGCTGAGGCCGGGTTCGACGTGATCGTCGTCAATCCCGTGCCGCCCGTGACGGAGGCCGAGGCCGCGGGTTCGGACATGCGCAGCACGGCATTCCTCCGTCCGTCGGTTGATCTCTTCCGCGAGATCGGGCTCTGGGACCGTTTGTCTAACCATGCCGCGGCGCTGCGGGTGATGCGGATCGCCGATGCCGGGGGCCCGGAGGCCGAGATCCGGGAAACCGCGGATTTCGGTGCGGACGAACTCGGGGCGGATGTCTTCGGCTACAATCTCCCCAACTGGCTTTTGCGCCGGGAGATGATGGCCCATCTAGCCGACGACCCGCGCGCGACGCTCCGGGCCCCCGCGCGGGTCGTCGGGATCACGACCCGGCTCAACGGAGCGATCGTCCGCCTGTCGGACGGCGCGTCCGTCAAGGCGCGTCTGGTGATCGCGGCGGACGGACGCGACAGCTTCGTGCGCGACGCAGTGGGGATCGGGGTGCGGCGCTGGGGATACGGACAAAAGGCGCTCGTGTTCACGGTCGGCCACGAGCTGCCCCACGAGAATGTCTCGACGGAAATCCACCGATCGGGCGGTCCTTTCACCCTCGTGCCCCTCCCGGGAGAACGCGCATCCGCCGTCGTCTGGATGGATGCGGGCCCCGAGGCGCAGAGCCTGTTCGACATGGACACGGCGAAATTCGAAAGCGCGTTGAACGCGCGTGCCTGCGGCGTGCTGGGGACCTTGCGTCTGACCTCGGAGCGCAGGATCTGGCCCATCATCACCCAGGTGGCAGACCGGCTCGACGGGCCCCGCGTGGCCCTTGTGGCGGAGGCAGCCCATGTCATTCCTCCGATCGGAGCCCAGGGCCTGAACATGAGCCTGCGGGACATTCGTACCCTGCGGGATCTCTGTGCGACCGCGCGTGACCGGGGCGAGGATTACGGCGGCCCGCAGATCCTGAGCCGGTATGCGCAGATGCGGCTCGGGGATATCCGCACCCGCGTTGCGGGCGTAGACATGCTCAATCGGGCAGCCATGGCCGGCTGGCAGCCCTTCCGCGATGTCCGCCGCATGGGGCTGCGGGCGCTGCACGGCATCACGCCGATCCGGCAGGCGACCATGCGCCTCGGCCTCGGGGTGGCCTGAGCCCCCGGCGGCCAAGTTCTCAGCCGAGCCTCGTGCCCTTTGCGACCTGAAAACCGCGCAGGAACTCCTCCGTCAGGACGCTTCCGCGTCCGGCTCGCTGTACCTCCAGAAGGCGCACGGCTCCGGTGCCGCAGGCCACGGTCAGTATGTCGTCCAGGGTCACGCCCGGGGTGCCATGACCCGGTGCGAGTTCCGAGCGCAGCAGTTTGACCCGCGCGCCCGCAATCTCGCACCAGGCCCCCGGAAAGGGCGAGAGGCCGCGGATCTGGCGGTCGACCTGCACCGCCGGCTGGCTCCAGTCGATCCGGGCTTCGGCCTTGTCGATCTTGGCAGCATAGGTCACGCCCGCCTCGGGCTGCGGCTCTGGGGTAAGCGTATCGAGTTCGGCCAGGGCCGCGACGATAAGCCCCGCTCCCAGATCCGACAGACGCGACTGCAGACTGCCCGTAGTGTCGGTCGGCAGGATGGGGAGGGTTGCGCGTTTCAGAACCGGTCCGGTATCGAGACCTGCCTCCATCCTCATGATGCAGATGCCCGTCTGACTGTCTCCCGCGAGGAGTGCGCGCTGGATGGGGGCCGCACCCCGCCAGCGCGGCAGCAGGGAGGCGTGGATGTTGAGGCAGCCGCGGGCCGGCGCGTCGAGGATCGCGCGGGGCAGGATCAGCCCGTAGGCCACGACGATGGCGGCGTCCGCCTCATGGGCCGCGAATGTGTCCCGGACCTCGAAATCGCGCAGGCTCGACGGCGTGAAGACGGGGAGGCCATGCTGGCGGGCCCGGGCCTCGACGGGGCTCGGACGGGGGCGCTGGCCGCGGCCGGAGGGGCGTTGCGGCTGGCTGTAGACGGCTGCGATCTCGTGGCCGGCCGCGATCAGCGCATCAAGGGCCGGCGTGGAAAACGCGGGCGTGCCCATGAAGATCAGGCGCATGACGGGTCCCGGATCAGGCGCGGGCCTTTTCGCGCTTGAGCTTTTTCATGCGCGAGGTGATGAGCGCGCGCTTGACCGTCCCGAGATAGTCGATGAACAGCTTACCCTGCAGGTGGTCCATTTCGTGCTGAGCGCAGGTGGCCCAGCGGTCGGTGAACTCCGCCTCGCGGCGCGCGCCGTCGATGTCGGTCCAGGCCATGCGGATGCGGGCGGGGCGGGTAACGTCCTCGAAGACGTCCGGGATCGACAGGCAGCCTTCCTCGGCGGTGGCCTGGTCCTCGGAGGTCCAGAGCACCTCCGGGTTGATCAGGGCGACGGGCTCCGGGGGGTCGTCCTTGCCGCCGCAGTCCATCACGAAAACGCGCTTCATGACGCCGACCTGGGTCGCGGCGAGGCCGATGCCTGGGGCGTCGTACATGGTGTCGAACATGTCCTCGATCACGCCGCGCAGCTGGGCGTCGACCGTCTCGACGGGGAGGGCCACCTTGCGCAGGCGCGGGTCGGGGTGGATCAGGATCGGACGGATGCTCATGCCCCGCGAGGTACGGAAAACGGCCGGCTTTTACAAGCCGGAACCGGGTCGCGCCGGACTTGCGCCCGGTCTGAGGGCAAAGCAGGATGCGCCGGCAATTTCCGGGAGACAGCATGTTCGATTTCGACGAGGTGATCGACCGTCGCCGCAGCCACAGCATGAAATGGGACATGATGGAGCCGGCGTTCGGGGTGGACCCCAGCGACGGGCTGGCGATGTGGGTCGCGGACATGGATTTCCGGCCGCCGCCCGCGGTGATGGCGGCGCTGACGGCCGAGGTCGCGGCGGGCGTGCCGGGGTATTTCGGCGACGATGCGGAGTACCGGGCGGCAATCGTGGGGTGGATGGCGCGGCGGCACGGCTGGACGGTGGACCCGGACACGATCCTCACGACGCACGGGCTGGTGGCGGCGGTGGGGTTCTGCCTGCAGGCCTATAGCGCGCCGGGGGAGGGGGTGATCCTGTTCACGCCGGTCTATCACGCGTTCCACCGGATCATCCGGGCGAACGGGCGGCGGGTGGTGGAGAGCCCGCTGGTGCTGCGCGACGGGCGGTACGCGATGGATCTGGAGGCGCTGGGGGCGCAGCTTACGGGCGACGAGCGGGTGGTGGTGTTCTGTTCGCCGCACAATCCGGGGGGGCGGGTCTGGAGCGTGGCGGAGCAGCGGGCGCTGGCGGAGTTCTGCGCGAAGCGCCGGCTGGTGCTGGTCAGCGACGAGATCCACCACGACCTGGTGTTGCCGGGGGCGCGGCATGTGCCGATGACGGTGGCGGCCCCGGAGTTTGCGGACCGGGTGGTGATGCTGACCGCGACGACGAAGACGTTCAACATCGCAGGCGCGTTGACCGGGAATGCCATCGTGCCCGATGCGGAGTTGCGCGGGCGGCTGGCGGCGGTGCTGGCGGCGGCGGGGGGCGGGCCCAACCGGTTCGGCGTGCTGATGGCAACGGCGGCCTATGCGCACGGGGACGCGTGGGTGGATGCGCTGGTGGCGTATCTGGCGGAGAACGTGCGGGTGTTCGACGACGGGGTCGCGGGGATCCCGGGGCTGCGGTCGATGCCGCTGGAGGCCACGTATCTGTCCTGGGTGGACTTCGCGGGCACGGGCATGGAGCCTGCGGAGGTCACGGCGCGGGTGGAGGGAGGCGCGCGGATCGCGGCCAATCACGGGCCGGCCTTCGGGACGGGGGGCGAGAGCTACCTGCGGTTCAACCTCGCGACGCCGCGGGTGCGGGTGGTGGAGGCGGTGACGCGGCTTCGGGCGGCGTTCAGGGATTTGCAGTGAGGGGCGTGGACGTGGGCTTTGTCCACGCGTGGACAAATGGGTAAGTGTCTGTATTCGTTGTGTGATCCGGATTCCGTTTACCGGATCGAAAGGTTGGTTAACGGGTGTCCGGGACGTTGCGGGGTAGGGGGTTGTTCGGGTACTTTGGTGGCCGAGGCGGCAGCGGGCGGAGGGTCATGTGCGCGACCTGGCGGTGGCGGCCCGGTTTCGGCGGCGGGGGATCGCGCGGGCGCTGATGGGCCGGGCGCGGGAGATCGCGCTGGCGGCGGGGGCCGAGGGGATGTTCGTGCAGGCCGATCCGGAGGACGGGCCGGCGGTGGCAATTTATTCAGGGATGGGGGTGCGGGAGGATGTGTTGCATTTTGATATGGGGATTTTGTAAAACTGAAA
>JBBQYB010000009.1:0-43388 GCA_038209095.1 Rhodobacterales bacterium | reverse complement strand
GCGATGGTGAGCACGGGCAGGGTGAAGTTGCGAAATGTCGGGCCATCGTCGGCGGCCTCCGTGGCGGAGCCGGAGAACCACTGCAACCCGACCATCTGGCTCGCGAAGATCACGGTCAGCACGACGCCCGAGACGTATTCGGGCGTCGAGGTCGTGGCGATGGCAAAGGTCGAGAGAACCCTGTCCTGCGAGGACCCTTCCCGCATGCCCGCGAGCACGCCGATCGCCAGAGCACTCGGGATCATGACCACGAGCACCCAGAACATCAGGATGCCCGTCAGGCCGAGCCGCGGCCAGAGCACTTCGCCCACCGGCGCACCGAACCGCGAGGACTGGCCGAAATCGCCCTGGACCACCCCCACCAGCCACTCACCATAGCGGGTGACGAGCGGGCGGTTGAACCCGTTTTCGTCGAGCCAGAATTCGACCTGGTCGTCGGTCATGCGGTTGTTGTTCTGCTCCTTGGCGAGCTTGACCAGGTTCGGCTTGAGATTGACAAGCGTGAACACGATCAGGGTCAAGCAGATCGCCGTCAGGATCATCACGCCGAGGCGCTTCAGCAGAAAGACGCCCATGGCCTCCCCCCCGGGATGGGCCGGTCCACGTCGCGTGGACCGGCGTTGCGTCTCACTCCGAGAGCCAGACGGCTTCCAGATGGTTCTCGAACGTGGGGTGCATCACGAGGTTCTGCACGATCGGCGTCATGTGCCGGTAGAGCGAGCGCCAGTACGGCTGGACCATGGCACCCGAGGACTGGAGGATCGCCTCCATGTCCTTCATCAGCACGCGCCGGTTCTCGGGATCGGGCAGGGCGAGCGATTGCGTCAGCAACTCGTCGAACCGCGCGTCCGAGAACGCCGCCTCGTTCCAGGCCTCGCCGGTGCGGTAGGCCAGTGCGTAGGTCTGCACGCCCAGCGGGCGCATGTTCCAGTTGGTGGCCGAGAACGGATAGCCCGTCCAGTTGTTCCAGAAGGTGTTGCCGGGCAGGACCGTGCGTTTGACCGAAAGGCCCGCGTCGCGCATCTGGGCCGCGACCGCGTCGCAGGTGTTGCGGATCCAGTCGTCGTCGATGGAAATCAGCTCCAGCTCTGTGTCCGCATGGCCGGCCTCGGTCATCAAGGCCACGGCCCGTTCCGGATCGCGCGGCACGGGCGGCAGTTCCGCGTATTCGGGATGCATCGGCCCGACGTGGTGGTTCTCCGCGACCAAGCCCTGACCTCGGTAGCCCAGATCGAGCACGACCGCGTTGTCCACCGAGAGCTGGACCGCATTGCGCACCTTCTGGTCGCCATAGGGCGCCTGCGTCGCGTTCATGCGCACGCAGACCGTGGAGGCGGTGATCGCCTCGGACTTCGTGAGACCCAGCGCGTCGAAGATGTCGACATAGTTGGGAAAGCTCTCGTGGTTGGTGTGGATCGAGCCCTCCTCGAAGGCCGCGATCAGCGCCGAAGGATCGGTTCCGTAGTCGATGTACTCGACCCCGTCGAGCAGCACCGGGCCGAAGACCGCATCGCCCCACCAGCCGTCCGGATCGGTGCGCCGCTCGTAGACGGAACGCACGCCGACCTCGTGGTTGACCAGCACCCAAGGCCCGGTCCCGATCGGGTTTTCCTGGAGGCTGGCACCGGTCTCGTCGAAACTGCGGTGCACGATGAGGGCAGGGTAGTCACAAAACCCCGCGATGATGGTGATGTCCGACACCGGCAGCGTCAACTTGACGGTGTGATCGTCGACCTTGGTAACCGAGCCGTCGATCAGGCCGAACAGCTCGCGGACCTGTTCCTCCTGGACGACCGTGCCGTCGTCCCTGGTCACGTCGCCAACGAAGGTCTCCTCGCCCTTTTTCTCGATCATCGTCCCGATGCGGGCAGCCATGGAATTGCCGGGCACCTCGCGCTTGGCCCAGCGCTCGAAGTTGAAGATCACGTCGTCGGCGATGAAATCGTCGCCGTTGTTCCACTTGACGCCCTGGCGCAGGCGCAGCGTGTATTCGGTGGCGTCGTCGTTGACCTCCCAGGATTCGAGCAGCCAGGGCTCGAAGGTGAAGTCGGCCGTGTAGCGCGCGAGATACTCGCCGAACATCCGCGCGCAGTTCGCCATCTCCGACCAGTCGAAAACCCGCGGATCCTCGAGCCGCAGAACTGACATCGCGATCTTGAGCGTGCCACCGGGCGTGCCGTCCCGGGCCTGGGCGCGCGCCGGTGTCGGCAGGCCGAGGAGGCCGTAGGCCGCGGAAGTCGTCAGCCCGAGGGCGGTCGCGGTCGCGAGGAATTCGCGGCGGTCCATGCCGCCGGTGCGCGCGTCCTCGGCAAGTCGCTCGACCGCCTTGTGCACCGGCTTGTCGTTGATCGTCGGATGGGGCATCGAACTCTCCCGAGGGTTTGGCCTTGTTTGCACCATTGCAGGCCGAAAACGGCCCGGGGTCAACCGCTCTTTGCAAAATGCATGGGGCGGGGCATATCCGCTGGGCAACTGCGATGGTCGATACAAAATATCGCATAAGCAAGATTATGTTATGGACTTCCAACCGCGAGAGTTGATCATTCGTGTCCCGGGCGCCCATCCTCATCGCCGGACCGACCGGCAGCGGCAAGTCGGCCCTGGCGCTTAGGCTCGCCGAATGCACGGGCGGCTGGGTCGTCAACGCCGATGCGTTGCAGGTCTATGACTGCTGGCGCATCCTGACGGCACGCCCCACTGAGGCCGATCTGCGCCGCGCACCGCACCGTCTCTATGGGCATGTGCGCGCACTCGATACGTATTCCGTCGGTCATTGGCTGCGCGAAATGGCAGGCGTGCTCTCGGACGCGCATGTTGCCGGCGCACGGCCGATCATTGTTGGCGGTACGGGCCTTTATTTCGGCGCGCTCACCAGGGGCCTTGCCGAGATCCCGGCGATCCCGCCGGACGTGGCCGAGGCCGCGCGCCGGCACATTGCAAATGGTGACCTCTCGATCCTCGTTGAGCGTCTCTCGCGAGACGACCCCGAAACGCTCATCGGCCTAGACATCTACAACCCGCGACGCATCCAGCGGGCCTGGGAGGTGCTTGAGGCCACCGGCATCGGCCTCGCGGATTGGCAAAGCCGGACGGCCCCGCCGCTGGTGGACGCCTCCATCAACATAACCCTTTCCGCTGAAATATCAATACTTAACAAGAGATTGGACGACCGGTTCAATGCCATGCTCCGCGCCGGCGCGCTCGACGAATGCCGGCGCTACAGAGACGCGGGTCTGCTGCTGGACCTGCCGGCGGGTCGGGCGCTGGGGGCTTCGGATCTCATGGACCATCTCGACGGCAGGCACTCGCTCGAGGCCGCTACGAACCGCGCCTGCATCGCCACGCACCGCTATGCCAAGCGCCAGCGCACCTGGTTTCGCAACCAGATGCCGGACTGGCACGCCATTGATCCCACGGACCCCGGGGCCGTGTCCTTCATCCTCGCTCAGAGCGCCTCGAAGGTCGCGCGGTCCCGGGCGGACCAGCGCACATCCATGCGGTAGCCCGCCTCTGTCTTGGTCTCGGCGAGGACGAGCTTGTGCTCGAAGAGCCAGGCCCGCCGCCTGCCCGCGTCGAACGCCAGATGCAGCGTCTCCTCGCGCACGGGATCAGCCAGATCCTCCACGATCCCGGCGAGGAGCGCCTCGATCCCCTGCCCCGTCACGGCGGAGATCGCCGCGACCCGCGGCATGCGCGCCGCCGTCTGGCAGACCGCGTCGCGCGCATCCGGATCGAGCGCATCGATCTTGTTCCAGACCTCAAAGACCTGTTCCAGCGCCTGGGGCTGCAATCCGAGATCCACGAGGATACCCCGCACGTCCTCGGCCTGGATCTCGGATTGGGGATGGGCGATGTCGCGCACATGCAGGATCAGATCAGCATCCAGAACCTCCTCGAGCGTCGCCCGGAAGGCCGCCACAAGCTGCGTCGGAAGCTCCGAGATGAAGCCCACCGTATCCGACAGGATCACGCGCTGGCCCGAAGGCGTCTCGATGGCGCGCATGGTCGGATCGAGCGTGGCGAACAGCATGTCCCTGGCCATGACCCGCGCGCCCGTCAGGCGGTTGAAGAGCGTCGATTTGCCGGCATTTGTGTAACCCACCAACGCCACCACCGGATAGGCGGAGCGCTTGCGCGCGGCCCGGTGCTGGCCGCGGGTGCGCACGGCCTTCGCGAGGGCCTCGCGGATGCGGTCGATCCGCTCGTCGAGCGCACGCCGGTCGGCCTCGATCTGGGTCTCGCCCGGCCCGCCGAGAAAGCCGAAGCCGCCGCGCTGGCGCTCGAGGTGGGTCCAGGACCGCACGAGGCGGGATTTCTGGTAGCTCAGATGGGCAAGCTCCACCTGCAAGACGCCTTCGCGGGTCTGGGCGCGTTCGCCGAAGATCTCGAGGATCAGTCCGGTTCGGTCGAGCACCTTGGCCTTCCAGGCCCGTTCCAGATTGCGCTGCTGGACCGGCGAAAGCGGCCCGTCGATGATGACAAGCCCGATCTCGTCCGTCCGTACTGCCTCGGCCAATTCCTCGACCTTGCCGCTGCCGAAGAGCGTCCCGGCCCGCTTGCGCGGCACGGGCACGGTCATCGAGCGCACGACCTCTAGATCGAGGGCGAGGGCGAGGCTCACCGCCTCCGCGAGCGCGTCTGCGGGGTCTCTAGCGTTTGCGGATCTGGCGAGAACGGGATGCAGGACCAGGGTCAGCATCCGCGGCGACGGATCAGCTATCCTCGGCTTCATAGAGTGTGATGGGCTGCGATGGCATCACCGTGGAGATGGCATGCTTGTAGACAAGCTGCGACTGCCCGTCCCGGCGAAGCAACACGCAGAAATTGTCGAACCATGTGATCACGCCCTGCAGCTTCACGCCGTTCATGAGGAAGATCGTCACAGGCACCTTGGCCTTGCGCACGTTGTTCAGGAACGCGTCCTGGAGGTTCTGTTTGTCGGCAGCCATTTTTTCAGCCTTAAGTTGTATGGAGCCACCAAAGTCGTGACCCGTGTTGTTATTGGTGGTGAGTATGGGTTCGCCCCTAAAGCTTTTCCAGTGGATCGGCGGATTTTCGAAACCGCCGTGGACGATTGTGCGGCCAGTGATGCGCAAATGCCCCTCCGGGCCTGCCGTCAGCGCCAGAAGGACGGGTTGAACAGGGCGATGAGCACGAGGGCCTCTATGCGCCCGACGATCATCCCGACGCACAGGACCGCCCGCGCGGCATCTCCAAGCATATCGTACCGCAAATCCTGATCGAGGGATGCGACGGCCGGCCCCGTCGTTGTCAGGCTCGAGATCGCGAGCGACAGGCTTTGCTCGAACCCGAGGCCCGTCGCTGCGAGGCCGAGCATCATCAGGGCGATGGACGCGAGAAACAGCATCAGGAAGACGAAAGCCACCCGCGCCCCGCGCACCGTAATCAGGCTGTCGCCGGTCCCGCGGGCCATCACGCTGCTGGGATGCACGAGCGTCTCCATTTCCCGCAGGCCGTGCCGGTAGAGCGCGAAGAGCCGCAGGAGCTTCACGCCGCCCGCGGTGGTGGCGATCCCGCCGCCCATCACGGCCGCCCCGAGCAGGATGACACCCGGCTCCGGCAAGCCCGACCAGATCTGCATCGTCAGCCAGTCGCGGCTCTCGAAGCCGGTCGTCGTCAGGAACGACAGCACCGTGAAAAGCCCGCCCCAGACCGCCCGGACCGCGGCCACAAGATTGTCCTGCCGGTCGATCTCGGTGGCGCCGATGAAACTGCGCAGGAACAGCACCGCCGTCACGCCGAGGACAGCGATAAGCATCAGGCGGACCTGCGGATCCTCGAGCCCCAGCCGCCAATCGCGCCGCACGTTGAGGCTCATCCACCGATACGAGATCGCGAGCATCAGGAACACCGCGATGGCCATCTCGCCCAGAAGACCCGATTGCGCGCCCCGCAGGCCCCCGACCGGAGAGATCCCGCTGGTCGACAGGGTGGACATGGCGTGGCAGATCGCAACGAACGGGCGGTCGCCGGCGAGGATCAGCATCAGCGAGAGGAGCGCCGTGAAGGCACCATAGACCGGCGCTATCCGGCGCGTCACCCGGATCAGGCGGGCGCTGACTTCCTCCACCGACCCGCCGCGCCGGCCCAGCAACTGGCCAGCACCCCCCTCGCCCACCTCGAACCCCCCGAGATTGAGCGGGGCCAGCACCGCGAAAGCCACCACGAGGATGAACAGACCGCCGCTCCAGCCCACCAGCGCGCGCCACAGATGCAGCGTGTCGGACACTTGCCGGGGTCCGTTGAACAGGCTCGCCCCGGTCGTCGTGAAGCTTGACACCATCTCGAAATAGGCCCCCGACATGCCGAGCGCCGGGACCAGATGCGCCATCGGGGCCGCAAGCAGGACGGGCAGCACCACATAGGCCACGAGCACCGTCGTCAGGTGATAGCGCGCGGCGATCCGCGGCTTGCGATTCGCGAGCGCGAGGCCCACGATGATGCCGATCACCGCGAAGAAGACGCCGTGATAGAGGAACGTGCGCGCGGTCAGCCAGTCCTCGGCCTGGGCCGCATGCAGGACCGGCACCAGCATCAACCCCGCTGCGATCAGGATCAGGACCGCGAGGGTCGGAAACTGTCGCAGGGTTGTCATGGGTCAGAAATAGTCCAGGCCCGCCTGGAACAGCCGCTCCACGTCCGCCACCGCCTCGCGCAGCGCGAAGATCGTCAGCACGTCTCCCTCGACGATCCGCGTGTCGCCCTTCGGCGTGATGATGCGGTCCCCCTTGCGGATGAGGCCGATCAGCGCCGAGGCCGGGATGTCGGTCTCGCGGACCGTCTTGCCCGCGATCGCCGAGGTGCCGAGCACCTGCGCCTCGATGACCTCCGCCTCGCCGTCGCCGATCGAATAGACCGACCGGATGCGCCCGTGGCGCACGTAGCGCAGGATCGAGGACACGGTCGTCGCCCTCGGATCGACATAGGCATCGATGCCCATGGGGGCGATGAGCCCGATCAGCGAGGAATCGTTGACGAGCGCCACGACCATCTTGGCGCCTTCGGTCTTGGCCCGCACGCAGGCGAGGATGTTGGTCTTGTCGTCGTCGGTCAGCGCCAGGACCGCATCCATCCCGGCCACGTTCGATTCCTCCAGCAGATCCGTGTCGAGCCCGTCGCCGTTCAGCACGACCGTGCGCTTGAGCGCGTCCGACACCATCTCCGCGCGTTCCTGGTTGCTCTCGATGATCTTGAGCCGGATCTTGCGTCCGTCTGCCTCGAGCTTTTGCGCGACGTTCAGCCCGATGTTGCCGCCTCCGATGATGAGCACGCGGTTGACGGTCAGGTGCTTCTTGCCGAACACCTCCATGACCCGCGCCACGTCCATGGTGGCGGCGATCACATAGATCTGGTCCGACCCGTACAACTGGTCCGTCGCATCCGGCACGAACAGCTTCTCGCCGCGCCGCACGCCCATCACCACCACACGCAGCGTGGTGAAGAGTTCCGACAACTGGCGCAGCGGTGTGTTCAGTACGGCGCAGGCGTCGTCGATCGCGATCCCGATCAACTGGGCGTCGCCGTCGAGAAACCCTTCGATGTCGAAGGCCGACGGGGCCGTCAGCCGTTGCATCACGGCGTCGGCGACCGCGTATTCGGGCGAGATCACCACGTCGATGGGCAGCGCGTCCGTGCGGTAGAGATCGGAATAGATAGCCGTCAGATAGGCCTGGCTCCGCAGGCGCGCGATCTTGCGCGGCACCGAGAAGATTGTATGGCAGATCTGGCAGATCACCATGTTGACCTCGTCGGACTGGGTCGCCGCGATCACCATGTCCGCGTCCCGGGCCCCTGCCCGTTCGAGGGCGTCAGGGTGCGAGGCGAACCCGGTCACGCCGCCGACGTCGTAGGCTTCGGTGATCCGCCGCACGAGGCTCGCGTTGCTGTCGATGATCGTCACCTGGTTCGCGCCCTCGTCCCGGGCCAGATGACGCGCGATCTGGCCGCCGACCTGGCCGGCCCCGCAGATGATGATCTTCATGTTCCGCTCCGCCGTCCCGCGGCCCGTTGGTCCAAGGCGTCAGACGCTTTCGGTCTCGGCGTCCTCGGCGCGGCCGGTGCGGCCTGCGCTGATGACGTTCAGCGACTTGAGTTTTCGATGCAAGGCCGATCGCTCCATTCCGACGAACGAGGCCGTGCGCGAGATGTTTCCGCCAAACCGGTTGATCTGGGCCATGAGATACTCGCGCTCGAACACCTCGCGCGCCTCGCGCAGGGCGAGCCCGGCGAAGGCCGCCCCGAGCATTGCCCCAGCCGGCGAGCCCGCGTTGGGCGGCTCCGCCAGCAACTCCTCGGGGGCAATGGGTCCCGTGCCCGCCCCGAGGATCAGCGCGCGCTCCAGCGTGTTGCGTAGCTGGCGCACGTTGCCGGGCCAGCGCAGCGTCTGCAATTGCGCCTCCGCCTCGGGGGTCAGCAGCCGCAGCGGCAGCCCCTGCGAGGCGCTCAGATCCTCGAGAAAATGCCGCGCCAGCGCCGGGATATCGTCGCGCCGCGCCTCAAGCCCCGGCATCACGATGGGCACGACATTGAGCCGGTGATAGAGTTCGGTGCGGAACCGGCCTGCTGCGACCTCGCGCGCGAGATCGCGGCTGGTGGCCGAGATCACCCGCACATCCACGCGCACCACGTCCGATCCGCCGACCCGCTGGAACGCCTGATCGACCAGCACCCGCAGGATCTTTGACTGCGTGCCGGGCGGCATGTCCGCCAGCTCGTCGAAGAACAAGACGCCGCGATGCGCGCGCTCGAGCAGCCCCGCCTCGATGCCGCGCTCCGGCGTCTCGCGTCCGAAAAGCACGTCCTCCATCTGGTCCGCCCCGACGGAGGCCGCACTCACCGTCACGAAGGGCCCGCGCGCCCGGTCCGAATGCGCGTGGATGTAGCGCGCCGCCACCTCCTTGCCCGAGCCGGAGGGGCCGCTCAGCAGGATCCGGCTGTTGGTGCGCGCGACCTTGTCGAGCTGGACCTTCATCTGGCGGAAGGCCGCGGACACGCCGATCACCATTTGGCACTCGCCGTCACGTTCCCGCAGCTGCGCGTTCTCGCGCCGCAGCCGCGAGGCCTCCAGCGCGCGGGTGCACACGACCAGAAGCTGGTCGATATTGAAGGGCTTCTCGATGAAATCGTAGGCCCCCTGCTTGATGGCGCCGACCGCGATCTCGATGTTGCCGTGCCCCGAGATGATCACGACCGGGATCGCCGGATTGTCGCGCCGCACCTGCTTGAGGATGTCGATCCCGTCCAGCCGGCTCTCCTTGAGCCAGATGTCGAGGATGATGAGATCGGGGGCGGCGCGGTTGATCTCGGCGAAGGCCGCGTCGCTGTCGCCGGCCTCGCGCACGCCGTGCCCCTCGTCCTGCAGGATGTCCGAGATCAGCGACCGGATGTCGGGTTCGTCGTCCACTACCAAAATGTCGGTCATCACATGCTCTCTCTCAATTTCTTGCTTATCGTTGTCGTTTCGGTCTCGTCCCAGCCGCGCCCGGGCACCGCATGCGGCAACTCGATGCGCGCCCAGGCCCCTGCCCGCACCCCGCCCGCAAACACCGGCGCGGGCTGCAACGTAAGCAACCCGTCGTGCTCCTCGACGATCTTCTTGACGATGGGCAGGCCAAGGCCCGTGCCCTTGGTGCGGTGGGTGACGTAGGGCTCGAACAGCCTGAGCGGCTGGTCGGGCAGGCCCGCCCCGTTGTCCTGGATGTCGATGGCGAAACTGTCGGTATCCACCGACAATTCCACCCGGATCTCGCCCGCCGGATCATCGCCCCCGCACGCGTCGATCGCCTCGGCCGCGTTCTTGAGCAGGTTCGTCAGCGCCTGGTTCATCATCGTGGGATCGAGGAACACGAGCACGGCGTGCTCGGGCAGGGTCAGCCGGTAGGCGATGTCGGGCCGCGCGCTTTCCTGGAGCAGCACCGTCTCGCCGAGCAGCTTGCCGAGATCGAGCGGCTTGCGCTCGGGGGCGGGCATCCGCGCGAACTTGGAGAACTCGTCCACGATGCGGCGCAGGTCGCTGGTCTGGCGGATGATGACGTCGGCATATTGCTCGAGCGTCGCGCGCTCCGCGCCGACCATCGGGCCGAACTTGCGCCGCAGGCGTTCGGCCGACAGCTGGATCGGCGTCAGCGGGTTCTTCACCTCGTGGGCGATGCGCCGGGCCACGTCCCCCCAGGCGGCCATGCGCTGGGCCACCACCAGATCCGTGACGTCGTCGAAGGAGACGACATAGCCCTCCAGCGCCCCCTCCCCGGTCGTGCGCATGGCGACGCGCACCAGAAGATCGCGCGCCTTGTCGCGGCGGCGCAGATGCACCTCGCCCTGGGCCGTGCCGGAGCGCTTGCCCTCCAGCCGTCCGAGCGTCTCGGCAAATTCCGGTGCGGCATCGGTCAGTTCCAGCCCCCAGGCCGTTTCCGGGTCGAGGTCGAGCATCATCGCGGCCGCAGCGTTCAGCACCTCGATCCGGCCCTCGCCGTCGAGCCCGATCACGCCCGCGGTGACGCCGCTCAGCACGCTATCGAACAGCCGCCGGCGGCGCTCTGTCTCGATATTAGCCTCGATCAGCGCGTCGCGCTGGCCCTTGACCTGGCGGGTCATGGTGTTGAACGCGCGCCCGAGCAGGGCGATCTCGTCGTCGCCGCGCGCCTCCGCCACCCGGACGTCGAGATCCCCCTCGCCTACCCGGGCCGCGGCCGCCGCGAGCCGCCCGACCGGCCGGGCCAGCCGCTCGGCGAACCACAGCCCCATCCAGATCGCCCCGAGCACCACCACCAGCGCGAACCCGAGATAGATGAGCGCGAACTCGAACAGGAGCCGCCCGCGGTCGGCCTCGAGTTGCTGATAAAGCCGCACGGTCGCCTGCGTCTCGTCGAGGAGCCGCAGCACGTTCCCATCCACCTCCCGGCTGACGAACAGGAAATGATCGGCGAACGCCTCGAGGCGGACCAGCGCGCGAAACTCATTATTGGCCCAGTCCTCGATTACCACCACCTCGCCGTCGAAGGCGCGCGCCAACTCTCCCGGTGTCGGCGGGTTGAAGTCGAACAGATAACTGCGCTCGCCGCGCGCCCTCAGCGCTCCGTCCCCGTCGATGACATAGGCCTTGGGCAAGGCGCGCTGCATCTGCAACTGCCCGCGGGTCAGCAATTCGCGCAAGAGCCCCCCCGTCAGCAGCGGATAGCGCGCCTTTTGTTCGTCGAGATACCGCGCGAGCGTCATGGCATCGGCGCGCAGCGTGTGCCGGTGCTCGTCCTCGTAGGCCTGTGCGGCCTCCAGCGAGTTCGCGACCACGTTGCGCACCCGCTCCGAGAACCAGCCCTCCAGTCCGAAATTGAGCGTGACCGTCGCGAAGACCGCGACGAGCAGCGTCGGGGCCAGCGCCACCAGCGTGAACACCCGCATCAGCCGCAGATGCAGCCGCGACCCCACCGAGTGCTTGCGCCGGGCGGCCAGCATCTCGACCAGCTTGCGCGCGAGGAACGCAGCCACGACCAGCGCATAGACGAAATCGGCGAGCAACACGTAGCGAAGTTTGGCCCCGCCGCCCAGAACGTCGGATTCGGACAGGGCAAAAAAGGTCAATCCCGCCAGAACCGGCCCTAGCACGATCATCGACCATAGGGCCGTCCTGCGCACGACCGTGTTCGCGAGGAGGCGGCCCAGCTTGCGGTCCGCGTAGGTCAGGGCCGTGCTGCGCATTCTCTCGGGACGCTTCGTGTCAACTGCTCGACTGTGGCAATCTTACATCATTCTTTTGCCACGCGTAACCCGAATGTCCAGATCCTTGATCTTCTTGCGCAGCGTATTGCGGTTGATCCCCAGCAGCTCCGCCGTGCGCACCTGATTGCCCCGCGTCGCCGACAGCGAAAGTGCGATCAGCGGCAGCTCCATCTCCTTAAGAATGCGGTCATAAAGCCCGTCCGGCGGCAGACCATCGCCGTGCAGGTCGAAGTACCGGCGCAGATGCGTCTCGATGGCCTGGCTCAGCCGCTGCGGCTGCGCCGCCTGGGGCCCTGCGGCGGAACTCGGCCGAGCCGAGATCTCCTGCGTGACCACCGCCCCCGAGATCATGTCGTCGGGACAGAGCACGCACAGCCGGCGCATCAGGTTCTCCAGCTCGCGGACGTTGCCCGTCCATTCCTGCTTCTTGAGGATGTCGAGCGCTTCCTTGGAGATCTGCTTGCGGGCCAGTCCCTCGGTCTCGGCCTTGCGCAGGAACGCCCGCGCGAGATCCGGCACGTCGTCGAGCCGCTCGCGCAGCGGCGGCAGGCGGATCGGCACGACGTTCAGTCGGTAGAACAGATCCTCGCGGAACCGCCCTTCGTTGATGAGGCTGCGCAGGTCCTGGTGGGTGGCGGCGATGATGCGCACGTCGGCCGTCTGGACCTCCCGCCCGCCGACCCGGGTGTATTCGCCCTCCTGAAGCACCCGCAGCAGCCGCGTCTGCGCATCGAGCGGCATGTCGCCCACTTCGTCGAGAAACAGCGTTCCGCCGTTTCCGAGCTCGAACTTGCCTGGCACCGTGCGGTCGGCCCCCGCAAACCCGCCCTTCTCGTGGCCGAACAGTTCGCTCTCGATCAGATCGCGCGGGATCGCCGCCATGTTGATCGCAACGAACGGCCCGCCCTTGCGCAGCCCGAAATTGTGCAGTGCGCGCGCCACCAGCTCCTTGCCCGTGCCGCTCTCGCCCGTCACCATCACGCCCAGATCGGTGTTCATCAGCCGGGCGACGATGCGGTAGACCTCCTGCATCGCGGGGCTGCGCCCGATCAACGGCAGGTTGTCGCCGCCCACCGGCTCCTCCTCCGGAGCCATGGCGGGACGCGCCTTCTGGTTCAACGCCTTCGAGACCTGACTCAGGACTTCCTTCAGATCGAAGGGCTTGGGCAGATACTCGTAGGCCCCCACCTCCGCCGCCCGGATCGCCGTCATCACCGTGTTCTGCGCGCTCATCACGATCACCGGCAGGCCGGGACGGCGCTTGCGGATCGCGGGCAATAGGTCCAGCGCGTCGCCGTCAGGCATCATCACGTCGGTGACGACCACGTCGCCCTCGCCCTCCTCGATCCAGCGCCAGAGCGTCGAGGCCGTCCCGGTCGCACGCACCCGGCAGCCGGCGCGCGTCAGGGCCTGTGCCAGCACCGTCCGGATCGTCCGGTCGTCGTCCGCGACCAGGATAGTGCCTTCCATTTCTCAGACCCCCGTCTTTGCAGCGTGATCGTCGTCCGGCACGGCACCCCGCCAGACCGGCAGGCGCACCCGGAACCGCGTCCGCCCCGGCCGGCTGTCGCATTCCACGACCCCGCCGTGGTCCGAGACGAATTTCGAGACCAGCGACAGCCCGAGGCCCGAGCCGTTCGCCTTCGAGCTCACGAACGGATCGAAGATGTCGCGCACCAGGTTCTCGGGAATGCCAGGCCCGTTGTCGGTGATCGTGACGAGCAGCGGCAGGCTCTCGCTCGCGCCGCCGGGTCGCATCAGCTTGACCCCCGGCCGGTAGGCCGTGGCCATGGTGATCGCCCCGCCGACCTTTGGGATCGCCTCGGAGGCGTTCTTCAGCAGGTTCTGGAACACCTGCAACAGCTGGTCGGGATCCCCTGCCGTGGGCGGCAGGGACGGGTCGTAATCCTCGCTGATCCGGGCATGCGCCGCGAACCCGGCCTTGGCCGCGCGCCGCGCGCGGTCAAGCACGTCGTGGATGTTCAGCGGCCGGCGCTGGGCGGGACGCAGGTCACCGAACTGTTCCACCCGGTCGACCAGCTTGCCGATGCGCGCGGCTTCCGCCTGGATCAGCCCCGTCAGCTCACGGTCCGCATCCCCGAGGCCCATCTCGAGCAGTTGCGCCGCCCCCGAGATCCCGGCCAACGGATTTCGGATCTCGTGCGCCAGCATCGCGGCCATGCCCGTCACCGACCGGGCGGCCGAGCGGTGACCCATGCTGCGATCCATCTTCTCCGACATGCCGAGCGGATGCATCAGAAGCAGCACCTCGCCCGGCGGCTCCTGCAACGGGGCCGCGTGGACATTCAGCGACTGCGGGGGCTGGTCGGCCCAGCCGACCTCCACGTCGTACTGTGCGACGGACACACCGCCGCGCCGGGCCTGGCGCACCACGTCGATCACCGCACTGCCGTCCCCGAGAAATCGCTCCAGGAGCCGGCCCTCCATCTGGCGCATCGACATCCCACCGAACCCCTCGGCCGCCGAATTGGCCGCGCGCACCGTGTCGTCGGCGGCGATCACCAGCGCGGGATAGGGCATGGCCCCCCAGATCGTCTCGAAGTTCAGCGCGCTCATGCCGCCCGCTCCAGGACGTCGCCGCAATCGGCGAGACCCGCCGCGAGCCTGCGCGCGACCTGCCCGGCATCGTCGCACCGGAGCACCTGTCCCCGCAGCGCGGCCCCGCCCTCGATCCCGTCGAGATACCAGCCCAGATGCTTGCGCGCGACCCGGAGCCCCGTATGCGCGCCATAGGACGAGAGCATCTCGGCGTAATGCCCGAGGATCAGGTCCCGCAGCGCCCCGCCCGAGGGGACCGGTGCGGGCACCTCCCCCCGAAGCTGCGCCGCAACGCGGCCCGGAACCCAGGGCCGTCCCTGCGCGCCGCGGCCGATCATCACGCCGTCAGCGCCTGATGCGCTCAGCGCCGCCCGCGCCTCGGTCACGGTCGCGATGTCGCCGTTGACCAGGACCGGGATGCGCACCGCCCGCTTCACTGCGCCCACCGCGGCCCAGTCCGCCCGGCCCTCGTAGAACTGCACCCGCGTCCGGCCGTGCACAGCGATCATGGCGATCCCGGCAGCCTCGGCCCGCCGCGCGAGATCGGGCGCGTTGAGCGTCTGCGCGTCCCACCCGAGCCGCATCTTGAGCGTCACCGGCACGCTCGACGCCCGGGCGGCCGCCTCGATCAGCCGCAGCGCCAGATCGAGGTCCCGCATCAGGGCGGCTCCCGAGAGCCCTCCGGTCACCTTCTTCGCGGGACATCCCATATTGAGGTCGATGACCCGCGCGCCGGCATCCGCCACCATGCGGGCGGCCTCCGCCATCCAGACCGGATCGCGTCCCGCGAGCTGGACCGACGTATACGCGGTTCCGAGCCCGAGATCGGCGCGCCTGCGCGCGTCCGCGCTGCGCGTGACCAACTCATTGCTCGCGACCATCTCGGAGACGACATGCCCGGCCCCGAGCCGGACCGCGAGGCTCCGGAACGGCACATCCGTGATTCCGGAGAGGGGTGCAAGAAAAACGGGCGACCTCTGGATTATGCGATCTATTGCGTCAGACATGCGCCCAATCCGTGTGCATTCAACCATCGTGATATCCGAGCGGTCACCGCGATACAAGGCCGGCCGAAGAATCCTTGCGGCTTCGCCTTCCCGGTCCGCAGCCCTGTGCCATTGTGCCCCGCTTCGCCGTGCCCCTATAAGACGCGCAAGGGATCTTCGGGAGCGGCCATGCGAACTGCCGGCTTGATCGTGGCAGCCGGACGCGGGCTGCGCCTCGGCGGAGACATGCCAAAGCAGTATCTGCGACTGGGCGGCTCCACCGTGCTCGCGCGTGCGATCCGCGCCCTGCTGGACCATCCCGCGGTCGGGACCGTGATGGTCGTGATCAACCCCGACGACCGGGCGCATTACGAGACTTGCGTGGCGAGCATCGCGGACACCCGTCTCGCCTCGCCCGTCACGGGCGGGCCGACCCGCTGCGCCTCGGTGCTGGCTGGGCTCGAGGCTCTGGTGGGCCACGGCCCCGACAAGGTGCTCATCCACGATGCGGCCCGTCCCTTCGTGTCGCAACCGGTCATATCCGCCGTTGTCGCGGCCCTCGCCGAGGCCCCCGCAGCCTTCCCGGCCCTGCCGCTCGTCGATGCGCTCTGGCGGGCCGGCGAGGGCCTGATGGTGGCCGATCCCATCGACCGCGTGCATCTGTGGCGGGCCCAGACGCCCCAGGGCTTCGCCTTCCACGACATCCTCGCGGCCCACCGCCGCCACGTCGGGGACGCGCCCGACGACGTCGCGGTGGCGCGCGCCGCGGGTCTCGGCGTGAGGGTGGTGCCCGGTGCCGAGGAGAACTACAAGATCACCACCGCCGGCGACCTCGCCAAGGCCCGGCGCACGCTGGAGGGCTCGATGGACATTCGCACCGGCACGGGGTTCGACGTGCATGCCTTCACGCAAGGTAATGCCGTGACGCTCTGCGGCATCGAGGTGCCCCACACCCACGGGCTGCTCGGCCACTCGGACGCCGACGTCGGCATGCACGCGCTCACGGACGCGATCTTCGGCGCGCTGGCCGAGGGTGACATCGGCCAGTGGTTCCCCCCCTCCGATCCACAGTGGAAGGGGGCCGCCTCCGAGGTTTTCCTGCAAAAGGCGATGGAGCGCACGACCGAGCGTGGCTTCGCCGTCACCCATCTCGACTGCACCCTGATCTGCGAGACGCCCAAGATCGGACCCCATGCCCAGGCCATGCGCACGGCGCTGGCGCGGATCACCGCCCTCGATCCGGACCGCATCTCCGTCAAGGCCACCACTTCGGAGGGGCTCGGCTTCACCGGCCGGGGCGAAGGCATCGCAGCCATCGCCACCGCGACCTTGGTGCGCCGATGAAACTGCGCACCAGCCAGGCGGTCGCCACCTTCGGCTACATCGGCCTCATCCCGGGTCCCGCCGGCACCTGGGGCTCCATGGCCGCGATCCCGGTCGCCTACGGGCTGCACTGGCTCGGGGGGTTCCCGCTCCTCGCACTCGCGACCGCCCTCCTCTATGGCGTCGGCTACTGGGCCACCCGCATCGAGATCCTCGACATGGACGACCTCGATCCCTCCGAGATCGTCGTCGACGAGGTGGTGGGCCAGTGGATCGCCCTCTGGCCGCTCTCCTTCGGTCTTTGGCACGCGGCCGTGGCCCCCCATGTCTTTCCCTGGCCGGGCTGGGTCGGCGCGTTCCTCCTGTTTCGTCTCTTCGATGTCAGCAAGCTCGGCCCCGTCGGCTGGGCGGACCGCCGCAAGGGCCCGACCGGCGTCATGCTCGACGACGTCATCGCGGGGGCCATGGCCGCCGTGGTCGTGACGGTGGCCGCCGCCATCTCCCACGGGTGGCTGCGATGATCGCCGAAGGGGCCGCCCGCACGCTCATCGACGCCCTGCGCCTGCGCGGCTGGCGCATCGCCACCGCCGAGAGCTGCACTGGCGGTCTCGTGGCCGCAGCCCTCACCGACGTGCCCGGTGCCTCGGACGTCTTCGACCGCGGCTTCGTCACCTATTCCTATCCCTCGAAGGTGGGCCTCCTCGCCGTCCCCCAACAGCTTCTGACCGAACACGGCGCCGTCAGCGAACCCGTCGCGCGCGCCATGGCCTCTGGCGCGCTGGCGGCCTCCGACGCCGATCTCGCCATCGCCGTCACCGGCGTCGCGGGCCCCGGCGGCTCGGAGGAAAAGCCCGAGGGCCTCGTCTGGTTCGCCGCCGCGACCGCCGACCACGTCACCAGCCTGCGCCGGGATTTCGGCCCCCTCGGCCGCGCGGCGATCCGCCAGCGCAGCGTCGAGACGGCCCTCGATCTCGCGTTTCAGCTCGCCGCACGCGCCCCGTAGAGCGCCTCCGCGCGCCGCTCGAATGCCCGCACGATCCGCTGCATCGCCTCGTTGAACACCAGCCCGATCACCTTCTGCAACAAGGCCGAGCGGAACTCGAAGTCCACGAAGAAATCCACTTCGCAATGGTTGGCCCCCCGCGGGTCGAAGGCCCAGTGGTTGCGCAGGTACTTGAACGGCCCGTCGAGGTATTCCACGTCGATCTCGCGCGTTTCGGGTCGCAGCGTCACCCGGCTCGCGAACCGCTCACGAAAGAGCTTGAACGACACCACCAGATCGGCCTCGATCACCTCGCCCGCGCCTTCCGCCAGCGGCGTGCGGCTGCGTACGCGCGCGGCGGCGCACCACGGCAGGAACTCGGGGTACTTCCCCACATCCGCGATCAGCGCGAACATCTGCTCGGCGCTGTAGGGCATGATCCGCTTCTCGGCGTGTGTCGGCATGTCGGATCGCTTTTGACTTCGGGTTGCGCATTGTGGAGGGCGGACGTTGACAATAGGATACCCGCAAATTCAAGAGCAAGGCCGCCGGTCCCGATGTCGCTGCGTAACTATGTCATCGACGAGATGATCTCGACCAAGGCCATCGCCGCCCGCGTCGAGGGGCTGGCGCGCGACATTTCCGGGCATTTTCACGGCACGGACAAGCTGATCGTCGTGGGCCTCCTGCGCGGCTCCTTCATCTTCATCGCCGATCTCGTGCGCGAGATCGAACTGCCCCTCGAGGTCGATTTTCTCGAGGTCTCCTCCTACGGCAATTCCACCGAATCCAGCCGCGAGGTGCGCATCCTCAAGGACCTGCGCGGCGAGATCGAGGGCCGCGACGTGCTCGTGGTCGAGGACATCGTCGACACCGGCTTCACCCTCTCTCACGTCCTTGCCATCCTCGGCACGCGCAGGCCCGCACGGCTCAAGGTCTGCGCGCTCCTCGACAAGCCCTCGCGCCGCGAGGTGGAGGTCCGCGCCGACTGGACGGGCTTCGAGATCGAGGACCGCTTCGTGGTGGGCTACGGCATCGACTACGCCCAGCGCGACCGCAACCTGCCCCATATCGGTGCCGTGCGCTTCCTCGACTGACGTGGGCGTCCTTGCGCTTGACCGCGTCCGGTTCGGCTGTCAGGTTCGCCGCGCTCCGGGCCGTCCTGGACCGTTCCGGCCGCCGGCCGGAGCGCCCGTCTCACCCGCGATGCCGCACCGCCACGCAACGATAATCATAACCCCGACAGGAGTTTTTGCCATGCACTTGACCCGCCGCCTCTCCCTCGCGCTTGCTACGACCGCCCTCGCGGGCCTCGCCCTGCCCGCCGTCGCCCAGGATGCGAAGACCTTCGCCCTTGTCCAGATCAACCAGCAGGCGCTCTTCTTCAACCAGATGAACGAGGGGGCCCAGGCCGCCGCCGACGCCGCCGGCGCCGAGCTTCTCATCTTCAACGCGAACAACGACCCCGCCGCCCAGAACAGCGCGATCGAGACCTACATCGCCGAGGGCGTGGACGGGATCGTCGTGGTCGCCATCGACGTCAACGGCATCATGCCTGCCGTCATCCAGGCCGAGGAGGCCGGCATTCCCGTCGTCGCGGTCGACGCGATCCTGCCCGAAGGCCCGCAGCGCGCCCAGGTCGGCGTCGACAACGCCGATGCCGGTGCCCAGATGGGGGCCTTCTTCGCCGATTACGTCGGCGACGGCGGAGCCAAGCTCGGCGTCGTCGGCGCCCTCAACTCCTTCATCCAGAACGTGCGCCAGGACGGCTTCACGGACTCGCTCGCGGACAAGGCCGGCATCGAGATGGCGGGCGTGGTCGACGGTCAGAACGTGCAGGATCTCGCGCTGACCGCCGGCGAGAACCTCATCACTGCCAACCCCGACATGACGGCGATCTATGCAACCGGCGAGCCCGCACTGCTCGGCGCCATCGCCGCAGTCGAGAGCCAGGGCCGCCAGGACACGGTCGGCGTCTTCGGCTGGGATCTCACCGCCCAGGCGGTCGCGGGCATCGATGCGGGCTACGTCAAGGCCGTGGTCCAGCAGGATCCCGCCGGCATGGGGGCCGCAGCCATCGAGGCGCTCGTCACAATCGCGGACGGAGGCTCCGTCGAGCCCGTCATCAGCGTGCCGATCACCATCGTCACCCAGGAGAACGTCGACCAGTTCCGGCCCATGTTCCAGTGCCGCCTGCGCCTGACCTCCGGGGGGCATCCGCCCCCCGGACCCCCCGCATCCGCCTGTCGCGCATCACCATGAGCTTCGGCTCGGTCGAGGCCCTGCGCGGCGTCGATCTCGACCTCTGGCCCGGCGAATGCCTCGGCCTCGTGGGCGACAACGCCGCCGGCAAATCGACGCTCACCAAGGTCCTCTCGGGTGTCTACATCCCCGACGACGGCACCATCGAGATGGACGGGGCGCCCTTGCGGCTCACCGGCCCAGGCGACGCGCGCGCCTCCGGCATCGAGATGGTCTTCCAGGACCTCAGCCTCTGTGACCACATCGACGTGGCGGGCAACCTCTTTCTGGGCCGCGAGCCCACCCGCGGCCCCTTCCTCGACCGGGCGCGCATGCAGACCGAGGGCCGGCGCATGCTCGAGGACCTCGAAATCCGCATCCCCCGCCTCACCGCCAAGGTCGCCATGCTCTCGGGCGGCCAGCGTCAGGCCATCGCCATCGCCCGCGCCGCCGCGTTCGAGCCCAGCGTGCTCATCATGGACGAGCCCACCTCCGCGCTTGCCGTCGCCGAAGTTGAGGCCGTTCTGGCGCTGATCAACCGGGTCAAGGCGCGGGGCGTGGCGGTCGTGCTCATCACCCACCGCCTCCAGGACCTCTTTCGCGTCTGCGACCGCATCGCCGTCATGTACGAGGGCACCAAGGTCGCCGAGCGCGCCATCGGGGACACCGACCTCACCGATCTCGTGCGCCTCATCGTCGGCGAGGGAACCCACTGATGTATACCGAACGCCGCCAGGGCAGCGTGATGGCCGACATGCTCGCCGAGAACGCGCAGGTCCTCTCCATCCTCGCCTTTTTCCTCGCCTGCATCGTCTTCTTCGCCATCGGCAGCTCCACCTTCCTCATGCCCGTGAACCTCCTCAACATCCTGCGCCAGGCCGCTCCTATCCTCGTCGTCGCCGTCGCCATGACCTTCGTCATCGTCACCGCCGGAATCGATCTCTCCGTCGGCAGCCAGGTCGCCCTCGTGAACGCGGTCGCCGCCATGATCCTCGCCGCCGGTTTTCCCTGGATTCCCGGCGTGGTGCTCATGCTCGCCTTCGGAGCCGCCATCGGCCTCGCCCAGGGCTGGTTCATCGCCTATCAGGGCATCCCCGCCTTTATCGTCACCCTCGCCGGCCTCTCGATCCTGCGCGGCATCGCCCTCTGGCTGACCGAGGGCTACTCCATCCCCGTCCCCCCCATCCCCGGCTTCTTTGCCCTCGGCCGCGGCTCCGCCCTCGGCATCCCCATCCCTGCCCTCATCGCCATAGCTGTGATCGCCCTCGGCGCCCTCGTGTTCAACACCACGAAATACGGCCGCCAGGTCATCGCCGTCGGCTCCAACGCCGAGGCCGCCCGCCGCGTCGGCATGCCCGCGCGCTGGACCATCGCCTCCGTCTACGCTTTGACGGGGGCGGCCTCGGCGCTGGCCGGCCTCATGATCGCGGCCCGCCTCGGGTCGGGCTCCTCCAACGCCGCCGTAGGCTTCGAGTTGCAGGTCATCGCCGCCGTGGTCCTCGGCGGCACGTCCCTCATGGGCGGGCGCGGCTCGATCCTCGGCACCACGCTGGGCGCACTCACCATCGCCGTCATCGGCAACGGCCTCATCCTCATGCACATCTCGCCCTTTTTCACCCAGATCGTCACCGGGGCCATCATCCTCATCGCGATCTGGCTCAATACCCGCATCTTCACCGCGGGCCTCAAGCCCCGCAGGCGCAAGTCATGACCGAACGTTCCATTGCCCACACCCGCTCCGGCCGTGTCATGACCGTGCTCGGCGACATCCCCGTCGCGGACCTCGGCGTGACCCTCATGCACGAGCATATCCTCAACGACTGCGCCTGCTGGTGGAACCCGCCGGGCCCCGATCGCGCGCATCTCGCCGACGCCCCCCTCACCCCCGACATCCTCTGGGAGTTGCGCCAGGACCCTTTCGTGAACCGCGCCAACATCGCCCTCGACGACGAGCCCGCCGCCATCGAGGAACTCGCCCTCTTCGCCCACCATGGTGGCCGCAGCGTCATCGACCCTACCTGCCGCGGCATCGGCCGCAACCCCGCAGCCCTCCAGCGCATCTCCCGCGCCACCGGCCTCAACATCGTCATGGGCGCCGGCTACTACCTGCACAGCTCCCACCCGCCCGAGGTCGCCACGCTCTCGGAGAGCGCCATCGCCGACCAGATCGTGGCGGAAGCGACCGATGGCGTCGACGGCGTGCGCATCGGCCTCATCGGCGAGATCGGCGTCTCCTCCGACTTCACCTCCGACGAGCGCAAGTCGCTCCGCGCCGCTGCCCTCGCCCAGGCCCGCACCGGCCTGCCCCTCATGGTCCACCTGCCCGGCTGGTTCCGCCTCGGCCACGAGGTGCTCGACATCACCGAGGCCGCCGGCGCCGACCCCCGCCACACCGTGCTCTGCCACATGAACCCCAGCCACATGGACACGGCCTACCAGACGTCCCTCGCCGCGCGCGGGGCCTTCATCGAGTATGACATGATCGGCATGGACTATTTCTACGCCGACCAGCAGGTCCAGTGCCCCTCCGACGACGAGGCCGCCCGCGGCATCCTCAAACTGATCGAGGCCGGCTTTGCCGACCGCATCCTCCTCAGCCAGGACGTCTTCCTCAAGATGATGCTCACCCGCCACGGCGGCAACGGCTACGCCTACCTCACCCGCCATTTCCTGCCGCGTCTAACGCGCCACGGCCTCGACCCCGCCGCGGCCTTGGCGCTCGTCACCGAGAACCCCGCTTTAGCCTTCTTTGATCCGAGGTAATCCATGAAGAACGTCCTGCTCGTCGGCGAAAGCTGGGTCAGCTCCGCCACCCATTACAAGGGCTTCGACCAGTTCGGCTCCGTCACCTTCCACCTCGGCGCCGAAACCCTGGTCAACGCCCTCAAGGGCACCGACTTCGCCCTCACCTACATGAAGGCCCACGAGGCCGCCGAAGGCTTCCCCTTCACCCTCGACGGCCTCGCCGAATACGACGCCATCATCCTCTCAGACATCGGCGCCAACACGCTCCTCCTGCCCCCGCAGGTCTGGCTCCAGTCGAAAACCGTCCCGAACCGCCTCAAGCTCATCCGCGACTGGACCGCCCAGGGCGGCGGCCTCCTGATGTGCGGCGGCTATTTCAGCTTCCAGGGCATCGACGGCCGCGCCCGCTGGCGGCGCACCGCCGTCGAGGACGCGCTCCCCGTCACCTGCCTGCCCTACGACGACCGCCTCGAGATCCCCGAAGGCTGCACTCCAGACCTCACCGCCCCCGACCATCCCGTGCTCGCCGGCCTCGGCCCCGACTGGCCCCCGCTGCTCGGCGCCAACGAGGTCGAGGCAAAGCCCGGCGCGGAAATCATCGCCCGCCTGCCCGCCGACCAGGGCGGCTACCCCCTCCTTGTGCTGGGCACCCACGGCCAGGGCCGCACCGCCGCCTGGACCAGCGACATCGGCCCGCACTGGCTCTCGCCCGAATTCTGCGCCTGGGACGGCTACGCGCGCCTCTGGACCAACCTGCTCGGCTGGCTCACCGATCGGACATGAACGCGGCCAGCTCCTCCCGGCTCGGCAGGGCGCCAAAGGCCCCTGCCCTGCCGACCACCAGCGCCGCCGCGCGCGCCCCGGCCTCGAGCGCGGCCTGGTCAATATGCCATTCTCGCTCCCGCGACACCGCAAGGGCTGCCCCGAGAAACGCATCCCCCGCCCCGGTCGGATCGACCACCTGCGCGCGCACCGCCGGAACATGCAGCGTCCCGTCGAGCACCGCACCCTCCGCCCCAAGCGTTCGGACCACCGATCCCGCCGACGCAACGGCGTCGCCGAAAGCCGCCGCCTCGTCGCTGTTCACGAACAGGATATCCACATCCCCGAACAGCGCCGCGAACCCCGGATCGACCGGCGAGGGATTGAACGCCACCGCCATGCCGCGCGCACGCGCAGCGGTAATCGCCCCCCGCGTCGTCTCCAGCGACAGGTTCCCCTGCAACAGGCACAAATCCCCCGTCCTTGCCCCGGCCAGCGCCGCCGCCACCGCCTCCCCGGTCAGGGCCAGTGCTGCCTCGCGCGTCGTGAGCACCGCGTTCTCAATGTCGGTCACGAGGATGACCGACCAGTCCGTCGCAACCCTGACCCGCAGCAACCCGCCCGCAAGCCCCTCGCCCGCCAGAACCCCCGCCACCGCGTCCCCGCGCGCATCCCAACCAATTGCCGCCACGAATGTCACCGGAACACCCGTGCGTGCCAGCACCACGGCTTGGTTCGCCCCCTTGCCGCCCAATCCCTCCACACCGCGCCGCACATGCACCGACGCCCCCGGCGCGGGCAGCGCACAGGAATGCAGCGTCTCGTCCCAGGTCGCATTCCCCACGACAAAAACCCGCTTCTCCAAGGAAACCCCGCAATGACCACGATCTCCGACCGCCCGGCCTCGGCGATACGCGACATCTTCGCAACCGACAAGGCGCTGATCGGCGTCGTGCACTGCCCCGCCTTCCCCGGCAGCCCGCGCTATCGCGGCGCCCCCATCGCGCAGATCTACGACACCTGCCTGCGCGACGCCGAGGCCTACATGGCCGGCGGCTTCTCCGGCCTCATCATCGAGAACCACGGCGACGTGCCCTTCTCGAAGCCCGAAGACATCACGCCGGAAACCGCCGCCTGCCTCAGCGTCGCCGCCGACCGCATCCGCACCGCAACCGGCGCGCCCCTCGGCGTGAACGTGCTCGCCAACGCCCCCATCCACGCCCTCGCAGTCGCCGCCGCCACCGGGGCCGCCTTCATCCGCGTGAACCAATGGGCCAACGCCTATGTCGCAAACGAAGGCTTCATGGAGGGCCGCGCGGCCGAGGCCATGCGCTACCGCAGCCTCCTGCGCGCCGAGGGCGTGCGCGTCTTCGCCGACAGCCACGTCAAGCACGGCGCCCACGCCATCACCGCTGACCGCACCATCGGCGAGTTGACCCGCGACCTCGCCTTCTTCGACGCCGACGCCATCATCGCCACCGGCCAGCGCACCGGCGACACCGCCACCATGGCGGAGATCGACGAAGTCCGCGCCGCGACCCACCTTCCACTCCTCGTAGGCTCCGGCGTGACCGCCGCAAACATCGCCGCCATCCTCACCCGCACCGACGGCGTCATCGTCGCCTCCAGCCTCAAGGAAGGCGGCGTCTGGTGGAACCCGGTGGACCCCGCCCGCGTGCGCGCCTTCACGGCCGCGAGCCGTGGCTGACCATACACGCCACCGGCGGCCGCCCTAGTCCGGCGCGCGGACGGCCTGCGCAACCCCCGTGCCGTGAAGATTGCACTCGGGACCGAATGTTTGATCGCGGCCTGTATGCTTGTGGACGGCATCGGGGCCCGGGCCGCCGGCACGGCCCTCGGCTTTTGGACCTGGGCAGCCCTCGGCAATGCGGTCCTCTTCATCGCCTGGACGGCGCTGACCAAACCCGGACTGCTCAGGCACGCCGCCTCTGACCGGTGCACGGAGACGCGCGGCCTCATCGGCGGTGCCGCCTCCTATCTCGCCTATGGCATCCTGATCTGGGCCTTCACGCAAGCCCCCATTGCCCCTGGCACCGCCCTGCGCGAGACCTCCATCGTCTTCGCGCTCGTGATCGGCGTGGTCTTCCTGCGCGACCGCCTCGACCTCGCCAAGGTCGCCTCGACGCTCGTCACGATAGCGGGTGCGGCTCTCCTCCGCTTCGCCCGGACCTGAGCCGCATCGCGGGAGGCGACCACAGCTGCGTTAACGAAGCTTTCGATCCGGTAAACGGATTCCCTTTTACATAATTAAATCATAGACTTATAACTTTGTCCACGCGTGGACAAACCTGCCGTCCGCACCTGACGCGACCCCTCAGGTCCCCAGCACGTTCTTGAACTGCCAGGGATCCTGCTCGTCGATCTCCTCGGCGAACTGGGCCCATCGGGTGGCAATGGGGGTCCAGTCGGTGTAATGCGCCTCCACCCGCCCGAGATACGGCCGCTGGATCTCGAGGCACCGGGCATGGTCCATCTCGTCGGTCTCCAAGATCCCGGCTCGCGGGTTCTCCAGCGCCCAGACCATGCCCGCCAGCACTGCCGAGGTCACCTGCAACCCCGTTGCATTCTGAAAGGGTGCCAGCGCCCGCGCCTCCTGGATCGACAGCCGCGAGCCGTACCAGAGCGCGTTGCGGGCGTGCCCGTAGACCAGGACCCCGAGCGCGTCCTCGCCCCACAGGATCTCGTTCTCGTCGAGGATCTTCTGGACCTCCTGCACCCGTCCGGAGCCCAGCGTCTCATGAAGCGACAGTACCGCCTGATCGCAGGGATGATAGGCATAGTGACAGGTCGGCCGGAACTCGGGCGCGTCACCTTCGCCGATCGTGTAGTAATCCGAGATCGAGATCGCCTCGTTGTGGGTCACGAGGAACCCGTATTGCGGCCCCGCCGCCGGCGTCCAGGTATGTACCTTCGTGAGCAGCCCCGGCGTGTCGAGAAAGATCGCGGCCCGGCTGCCCTCGGGATGACGCCGGCCGTTCGGTGGGAACCAGCGCTCGTGACTGCCCCAGCCGAGTTCCGCCGGCTGGAAGCTCTCGGAGACGAACCCCTCCACCGACCAGGTGTTGACAAAGGTGCCGGGCGGTTTCGCATCCCGCCCCGCCTGGGTGTCGCGCTCGGCCACGTGCACGCCCTTTACCCCCAGATCGCGCATCAGCGCAGCCCAATCCGCCCGCGTCGCCGGTACCGTCTCCACAGCACCGGTATCCGCGGCCAGCCGCAACAGCGCCTCCTTCAGCAGCCAGGACACCATCCCCGGATTGGCTCCGCAGCAACTGACGGCCGTGGTCCCGCCCGGATTGGCCCGCTTCTCCGCGAGCAGGCTCTCGCGCAGCGCATAGTTTGTCCGCGCGGCCGGAGGCTGGTCGAGATCGAAATAGAACCCCGCCCAGGGCTCGATCACGGTATCGATATAGAGCACGCCCAGTTCCCGGCACAGCCGCAGGATGTCGACCGACGACGTATCGACCGAGAGGTTCACGCAAAACCCGCGCCCCGATCCGAACAGCGGGGCGAGGATCTCGCGGTAATTCTCCCGGGTCAGACCCGCATGCACATGGTTGACCCCACGCTGGGCGAGAAACGTCGCATGCTCGTCCGACGGCTCGATCACGTGGATGTCGTGCGGATCGTAGGTGAAATGCCGCTCGATCAGCGGCAGCGTACCCTGCCCGATCGACCCGAACCCGATGATGACGATCGGCCCGTCGATGCGACCGTGATTGGGATGGACGGTGGCCATGATCGAGGCTCCTCGGGACGGGCACACATGCAAAGGGCCGCGCGATCCGCGCGGCCCCGGAGATCAGACCGCGCGGGCGATCAGTTCTTCGCGTAGAATTCCACCACCAGGTTCGGCTCCATGAGCACCGGATAGGGCACGTCCGACAAGGCCGGCGTCCGCACGAACTCCGCCGTCAGCTTCGAATGGTCGACGCTGAGGAACTCGGGCACGTCCCGCTCGGGCGAGCCCACGGATTCGAGCACGAGGGCCAGCTGGCGCGACTTCTCGCGGACCTGGATGACGTCGCCTTCCTTCACCTGATAGGACGCGATGTTCACCCGCTTGCCGTTCACGGTCACATGGCCGTGGTTGACGAACTGGCGCGCGGCAAACGGGGTGGGCACAAATTTTGCGCGGTAGACCACCGCATCGAGCCGGCGCTCCAGCAGGCCGATAAGGTTTTCGCCGGTGTCGCCGCGGATGCGCTCGGCCTCGGCATAGATGCGGCGGAACTGCTTTTCCGTCAGGTCGCCGTAATAGCCCTTCAGCTTCTGCTTGGCCCGCAGCTGCGTGCCGAAATCCGACATCTTGTTCTTGCGGCGCTGGCCGTGCTGGCCGGGGCCGTATTCGCGGCGGTTCACCGGGGACTTCGGGCGGCCCCAGATGTTTTCGCCCATGCGGCGGTCGATCTTGTATTTCGCGGACGTACGCTTGGTCACGAGTTCTGCCTCTCAGTCGAATATGAACGACGTCTTCCTTTGCCCGGTTTCCCGGCTGACAGGCTTCCCCTTGCGAGGTCCACAGACGCCAACGCTTCCACCGCCTCAAATTGGACGGCAGGAGCGCGTTATAGCCGCCGAAGGTCCGGTGTCAATGCAATCGGCCCTCAGTCGCGCGGCCCGAGCATCGCCGAGGGCTGCACCACCCGGTCGAAGGTCGCGGCGTCCACGAACCCGAGGCGCACCGCCTCCTCCTTCAGGGTCGTGCGGTTCTTGTGGGCCGTCTTCGCCACCTTGGTCGCGTTGTCATAGCCGATCTCGGGGGCAAGTGCCGTCACCAGCATCAGGCTCTCCCACATCAGTTTCGCGATGCGCTCCTCGTCCGCCTCGATGCCCACCACGCAGTTGTCGGTGAAGGCCGAGGCCGCGTCGCCCAGCAGTTGCAGCGACTGGAGCACGCTGTTGGCGATCACCGGCTTGAACACGTTCAATTCGAAATGTCCCTGGGAGCCCGCGAACCCCACGCCCGCGTCGTTGCCCATCACCTGGGCGCAGACCATGGTCAGCGCCTCGGCCTGGGTCGGATTGACCTTGCCGGGCATGATGGACGAGCCCGGCTCGTTCTCGGGCAGCATCAGCTCGCCCAGCCCGCAGCGTGGACCCGACCCCAGCAGGCGGATGTCGTTCGCGATCTTGAAGAGGCTCACCGCCACGACGCGCAGCGCGCCAGACAATTCCACGAGCGCGTCGTTCGCGGCCAGCGCCTCGAACTTGTTGGGTGCGGTCACGAAGGGAAGGCCCGTGAGCGTCGCGATCCGGGCCGCGATCTTCTCGGCGAAGCCCTTGCGGGTGTTGAGCCCGGTCCCGACGGCCGTGCCGCCCTGCGCCAGCGGATAGACATTGTGGAGAGCCGCCGTTACGCGCTTGAGGCCCTGTTCCACCTGGAACGCATAGCCGCCGAACTCCTGCCCGAGCGTCAGCGGCGTCGCGTCCTGGGTATGGGTGCGACCGATCTTGATGATGTCTCGGAACGCCTCCGCCTTGTCGGCGAGCGCCCCGTGCAGCTTGCGCAGGCCGGGCAGCGTCACCTCGTGGGCGACGACCGCAGCCGCGATGTGCATGGCCGTCGGAAACGTGTCGTTGGACGACTGACCCATGTTGACGTGGTCGTTGGGGTGCACGGGCTTTTTCGATCCGAGCGTGCCGCCTAGCATCTCGATGGCCCGGTTGGAGATGACCTCGTTGGCGTTCATGTTGGACTGCGTGCCCGATCCGGTCTGCCAGACCACCAGCGGAAACTCGTCGTCCCATTTCCCGGCCGCCACCTCGGCCGCGGCCTCGGCGATCGCCTTGCCTATGCCCGGATCGAGGTCGCCGAACTCCATGTTCACCTCGGCCGCCGCCTGCTTGACGAGCCCCAGGGCCCTCCGCAACGCCACCGGCTGGCGCTCCGTCCCGATCGGAAAATTGCGGATCGAGCGCTGGGTCTGCGCGCCCCAGTAGCGGTGGCTCTCGACCTCCAGCGGCCCGAAGCTGTCGGTCTCGGTGCGTGTCGCGGTCATGGGGTGTCTCCTGTGCCGATATGACGGCGTCATACCGTCCGGAACCGGGCGAAGTCCAACCGGTTTTCACCCCGAGCCGGCTTGATGCCGTGCCGTTTCACGGGCATGATCCGCCCACCGGAGGACGAACATGGAAGACCTGAGCCTCAGCCCCGCGTTTTTGCGCAGCCTGATCCTGATGCTGCGCGCCGTGATGGCGCAAGAAGAGATGGTCTCGCCCAACTCGGGCTCCAACCCTTCGGACGACGAGCGCGGAGCCACCCTGCAGGACGATCCCGAAAACCTCACCCGCGAGGCCATTGCGGCGCAGATCGAGGACCTCGAGCCCGATCAGCAGGCCCAGCTCGTGGCCCTCATGTGGATCGGGCGGGGCGATCTGGAGCCCGAGGAATGGGAGGAGGCCGTGGCCCTCGCCACCGAGCGCGGTGACGGGCCCACGTCGCGGTACCTTTTGTCCCACCCGCTCGTCGCCGAACACATCGATGAGGGTCTCGACCGGCTCCTCGACGGCTCCGACGTGGTGGAGACCGGCGAGTATTGAGCGACCCTTCGGCGTGCCTCCCTGCGACACATCGGACACCCGCGCCGGGGGAACCCGCCTGGCCCCGCTGCATTACCCCGTCTAGCGGAACACTTCCCTCAGACAGGTGACCAGGATGAACGAACGACCGAAGATCCCCGCGCAGTCGCAGGACGAAATGCCAGCGCACGAACACGAAATGACGCCGGCCCCAGACTATTCGCCGCGCCATCCGGGCGTCGGCAAGCTCGACGGAAAGGTGGCCCTCATCACCGGCGGCGACAGCGGCATCGGCCGGGCGATCTCGGTCCTCTTTGCCCGCGAAGGTGCGAAGATCGCGATCGCCTATTACGACGAGACCGAAGATGCCGAGGAAACGAAGCGACTGGTAGAAGCCGAGGGCAGTCAGGCGCTGCTCCTGCGCGGCGATCTCGGGGACAAGGCTACGGCGACAAAGGTGGTCAATGATACGGTCGAGCATTACGGCCAGCTCGATATCCTCATCAACAACGCCGCGATGCAGTGGATGGACCAGGATCTGACCGAGCTTTCGGAGGAGACTTTGCGCCGGACGTTCGATTCCAACGTCATGTCCTATTTCTTCTGCACTCAGGCGGCCCTTCCGCACCTTCATGAAGGTGCCAGCATTATCAACACCACCTCCGTCAACGCCTTTGCCGGCATGGGCGCGTTGATCTCCTATTCGTCCACCCGCGGGGCCTCCCTCGCTTTCTCGCGCTCGCTCGCGCAGAACCTCATCGAGAAGGGCATCCGGGTCAATTCCGTGGCACCGGGCCCGATCTGGACGCCGTTCATCCCGGGCACCATGCCCGCGGAAAAGGTCGAGGACTTCGGCACCCAGACGCCCATGGGCCGCCCGGGGCAACCTTGGGAGGTCGCGACCGCCTATCTGTTTCTCTGCTCGAGCGACGGCAACTATTACAACGGTCAGACGCTGCATCCGAACGGCGGCATGATCGTAGGTGCCTGACACCCCCTGGCCGAAGGCCCCCGCGATCTACCAGATCTATCCCCGCTCGTTTCAGGACACAAACGGGGACGGGATCGGTGATCTTCCCGGCATCCTCTCGAGGCTCGACCATGTGGCGGGTCTGGGGGTAGATGCCATCTGGCTGTCGCCGCATTACGTCTCGCCCTGGGCCGACGGCGGCTATGACGTGGCGGACCACCGCGCCGTAGATCCGCGTCTGGGGACCCTCGCCGATTTCGACGCACTGGTTGCTCGTGCGCACGATCTTGGGCTGCGGGTGATGATCGATCAGGTGCTGAACCACACAAGTTGCGAACATCCTTGGTTTCTCGCGGCGCTCGAAGGCTGCGAGGCCAAGGCCAGGCGTTACCTCTTTTGCGATCCTAAACCCGACGGCACCCAGCCCAACAACTGGATCGCTCAGTTCGGCACGCCCGCCTGGAGTTGGAGCCACAAGCGCCGGCAATTCTATTTTCACCAGTTCCTGTCGTGCCAGCCCTCGCTCGACCTACGCAATCCGGAGGTCCAGGCGGCGCACTGCGAGCAGATCGCCTTTTGGCGCGATCGGGGCGTCGACGGATTCCGCTTCGATGCCGTGACCTCGTATCTATGGGACCCGAGCCTCGACGACAATCCGCCCGCCTCTCCCGAAGTGCAGGCCAAGGTCGCGGGCCAGACCTTCATCCCCTATACTTATCAGGATCATCTCCACGACATGCTCCCCGGCGACGGCGCGGCCTACATGGAGAACGTGCGCGGTTGGGCCGGGGACCAGACCTGGCTCATGGGCGAGATCACCTCCGGCAACAAGTCGGTGGAGCTTGCCATGGAGTTCTCCGCGCCCGGGCGGCTCGATGCCTGCTACACCACCGATCTGCCCGTAAGCGGCGGCGCGCCCAAGACCGTAGCCGACATGGCGGCGCGCGCCGACCTGCACCGGCTGGTGGGCTGGCTCACCAGCCACGACCAGCCGCGGCACGGCTCGGGGGATGCGGACCGCGCGGCCGTCCAGGCCGTCCTGATGGCGCTGCTGCCGGGACCCTGGCTGATCTATCAGGGCGAGGAATGGGGCTTGCCCCAACCCGAACTTGCCAAGGAGGTGGTGACGGATCCTCTCGATCTGCTCTACTGGCCCGACGGTCCTGGCCGAGAAGGCTCACGCGTGCCGATCCCCTGGGATCCCGCCGCCCCGGCTTTCGGCTTCACTGGCGGGAAGCCCTGGCTCCCCATGGATTGGGACCGCGAGGCACTGCGTCGGGCCAAGGCTCCGGGCGGGCTGGAGGACCTCTACCGTCAGGTCATCGGGCTGCGGCGCAAGCTCGGCTGGGACCGGGCGACGCTCCTTGACTGCACGGCCGAGGACACCCGGCTTGAACTCGAGGTCGCATCGCCCCACGGCCGGTTTCGCGGCGTCTTCAGCTTCGGCTCCGTCGAGCGGCCGGACGCCCCCGGCGAGGATCTCATCGCCGTGGGGGGCGGCTCCTCCTGGGGATCGGTCCGCCGCACGGCCGAACCCGAGATATCCGTCACCGCGACCCCGCCGCAACGGGAGCGTTTCCCGGATGACACCGCGCCGGAAATCTACGCCGCCGAGGCAGCCCGAGACGCCCCGCCGCGGGCGCGCTAGACGGATGCGCCGCATCGGGGCGGGCGGAACCTCGGTGCGGCGTCGGAGCGGGTGAGGTCCGGTCAATGGCGGGGAACTCGGCGCGCGCTCGGGGCTTTGCGTCTTCACATCCCGCACAAAAGGCATCCCATCCATGACCACCGAGAACCGCGATCTGACGCAGGGTCCCGTCGGGCGCGCCCTGCTCCGCGTGAGCGCCCCCATGTCGCTCGGCATTCTCGGCGTTCTGGCCGTGGGCGTCGCGGATTCGTTCTTTCTCGCGCGCGTGGGGCCGGACGAGCTCGCCGCCATCGGGTTCGCCTATCCCGTGATCGTGGCCTTCAGCGCCTTCTCGCTCGGCATGTCGGCAGGTGCCAACACGGCGCTGTCGCAAGCCATTGGCCGGGGGGAGGACGACCGCGCGGTCGCCCGCCTCGCCCTGCACGCGCTCGCCTTTGGTCTCGCCATCGGGCTCACCCTCGGGCTTGGCATCTGGGCCATGTCGCCCCTGCTCTTCCCGGTCCTCGGGGCCGAAGGAGCGGTACTCGACGCGATCCTCGTCTATGTTCCTTGGTGGGCGATGAGCTTTCCGTTCCTCATCGGCACGATGATCCTGAATTCCGCATTCCGCGCCGAGGGCGACGGGTTCACGCCGTCGGCGATCATGGTCCTGACGGCCGTCCTCAACGTCGGCCTCACCTGGCTCCTCGTCTTCGGATACGGTCCGGTCCCGGCCTACGGCATGGCGGGGGCGGGCATGGGCACGCTGCTCGCCCGGGCCTGCGGTGCAGTCCTCGTGCTCGGACTTGCCATCCGGCGGCGGCGGCTCGCCGCGGGCCCGCGCCCGGCCGCTCATCTCCTGACCTCGATCCGCGAAATCACGTCCGTGGGCCTGCCAGCCGCGGCCTCGCGCGCCGTCAATCCCATGGGCATGACGATCGTGACCGCCGCGGTCGCGACCCTCGGCGCACCGGCCGTGGCAGGCTTCGGGGCAGCGACCCGTATCGAGGCAGTGGCGCTCGTGCCCTTCTTTGCGCTCTCCTCCGGGCTCGCACCGGTCATCGGACAGGCTTGGGGGGCGGGCAAGCAAGACCGGGCCCGGCATGCGGCCCGCCTCGCCGGTCTCTTCGCTCTCGGCTACGGGCTCGGCGTCGGTCTCGCCCTCGCCGTCTTCGCAGGCCCCCTTGCAGATTTCATGACGGCGGACGGCGACGCGTCCGCAGACTACACGGCCCGCTATCTGCGCATCGTGGGCCTGAGCCTCGCAGGCTACGGCATTATTGTCGCGACGAACTCGGCACTCACCGCCCGCTCGCAGGCGGTCTGGGCGCTCGGGCTGAGCATGGGACGCGTGGCCCTCATCTATGTCCCGCTCGCCTGGATCGGGGTCAGCGTCTTCGGCTACACCGGGATCCTGGCCGCTGCGGTCATCGCCAACATCCTCGGGGCTTGGGGGGCCGTGATCGCGGCCTATCTGAACCGCCTCCTGCCATCGCGCGCGCGCAGCCTCACAGTGCCGGCACGCCAGATCGCCCGGATCACCGGCTCGCCCGATGGCTGAAACCTGGACCGAGCGCCTCGCGCGCCACGGCACCGGGCTCGCGGCCCTCTCCTTCGCCGAGAGCACGGTGGTCCCCATCCCGCTAGAGGCCGTCGTGGTCCCGCTGATGGTCGGCCAGCACCGCCAGTCCCTGACGATCGCCACGGCCATCTGGATCGGCTGCCTCATTGGCGCCTCGCTCTTCTTCGGCGTCGGATACTGGCTGGCCGAGCCGGTTGTACGGCCCGTGCTGGATGCCATCGGCCTGCTGGACGGGTTCGACCGCCTGACCGAGGACCTGGACGGCGACAGCCTCTTCTGGACCGTCTTTCTCGTCTCGTTCTCGCCCGCCCCGATGCAGCTCGTCACGCTCGGTGCGGGCAGCATCCAGGGCAATTTCCCGGTCTTTCTCGCGGCCATCGCCCTTTCGCGCGGCCTGCGCTATTTCGGCCTCGCACTCGTCGCGCTCGTCGCGGGGCCCCGCATCGCCACCCTCCACATCCCCACCAGCCGGCTGATCCTCGGGGCCGTCGGCGTTGCGCTCGTCTTCTGGGCTGGCTCTCGCCTCCTCGGCTGAACGGCTGCCGAGCCATAAAAAAAACCCGCCGGATCCCGGCGGGTTACTCGATGGTCCGTCGCCTGCGGATCAGGCGCGGCGCGTGCTCGATCTCGGACCGGCTACCAGCCAGATGATGAAGCCGAGGATTGGCAGGATCAGGACGAGCAGACACCAAAGCACCTTCTTGCCGGTGCTCGATGCCGACCCGACAATGGACACGATGGCCCAGATATCGAGCGCAAGGATGATGAGGCCGCCAAGGCCGCCGATTTCCAACATGGTCTGTCTCCTTGAGTGTTCCGGCTGCCTCACGCAGGGCCCGGTTTTGTCTTCACGTTTGTGAACGCATCGCTCAGGTGCGGGTTCCCGGCTCCCCCTCTTCTTCCAGCTCGGCCTTGACCTGACCCCAGGCGAGCAGCGCGAAGACGGCGGTTCCCCCCGCGACATTCCCCGCCAGCACAGGCAGGAAGAAGTCGAAAATTGCCGCTTGGCCCGACAGGTCTCCCGTGATCAGCAGGAACCACATCTCGACGCTGCCGGCGATGATATGCGTGAAATCGCCCGCCGCGATCAACCAGGTGAACAGCACGATGATCCAGATGTTGCCTGCCTCCTGTCCGGGCATCATCCAGACGATGGACGCGACGAGGATGCCAGCGGGGATCGCCTTCATGAAGGCGGTGCCAGGCGAAAACCCCGTCGCATGCACCGAAAGATCCTGGATTGCCCCGAGGATCGGTTCCGAAAACGCCCCCGATAGCGCCAGAAACGCCGCTGCGGCCGCGGCTCCGGCGACGTTCGCGCTCAGCACCAGTCCCCAGAGGCGCAGAACCGATCGCAGACACCCCAGCGACCATCGGGCCACAAGCGGCAAAACGGTGGTGATCGTGTTCTCGGTGAAAAGCTGCATACGTCCGAGAATGACGAGCAGGAACCCGAAGCTGTAGCCGATGTTTTCGACTAGGTGACGCCAGGGAGCATCGGGCAGATGCGCGCGCAACACCGCCTCGCCAAGAACGGAGAACGAGATCAGGATGCCCGCGGCAACGCCGGACCAGATCAGCGACCCGGTGGGCCTCAGCAACTCCTCGTCGCCGTTGCGACGAACCACTTCGTAGATCAGCTTGGCATTCAGGCTGCCCGCCTGCTGGATAACTTCTTCGTCCTGCATGCGGATCCCTCGTGCTTCCGGGGCCAACGCCGCCCGCGCGCCACGGTTCCGGTCTCGGGGAACCCGAGGTGACGGCGCGGGTTGAGCCGCCAGAAGGAGATCTTCATGACATCCGAGACCAAGGACACCACGGCCGCACTCTCCCAGCTCAGCACCGACATCACTGACGTGATCAAGGGCTTTGACGAGATGGAAAAGCGCAGCGACCCGGACATCCTGCCCATCGTGCAGCGCCTGCACACCCTGCACGAGGAACACTCCGCGGCCCTCTTCACCGCCATCGAGACCATGGGCGGCCGTCCCGAGGACAGCGGCTCGATGATGGGGGCGGTCCAGGTGGCCGTCGCCGCTGCACGCGACTGGTTCGACAAAATGGACATGTCCGCCCTGCCCCGGATCATAGAGGGAGAAAAGCGCCTAACGAAATCCTACGACGAGGCCATCGCGGCCACGTCCGGCCATTCCGGGGTGCGCGAACTACTCGACAACCAGCGCGCCGCGATCGAGGCCCAGATCGACGCATTAAGCAATGCCTGACGGAACCGGCGACGCCCGCCGGCGTTGCGCCTTCAGATACCGAAGAACGCAAATGCGACCGGTTCATCCCCAGAAAGAGGAGGCCCACATGGCCACGAACGCTCCCACCTCAGACCTCGGCAAGACGAATGCGATGCGCAACGATCCGGGCGCGACCCCGAAGCCGGTCTCGACTCCGGGTGCAACGACATCCCTCGATCGCGGCACGTCGATGCCCGCCCCCGAGGCGGAAAAGACCGATGCAGGCAAGGATGGCATGGTGGCCTCCGCGCGCGAGACCATCAAGGAACAGATCGATACCGGTTCAGACAAGGTCCGCCAGTCCGCTGCAAATTTGGCACAGGACAGCGCTGATCAGGTCAAAGAAGCTGGCGACGCGTTCGACTCCGGCTCCTGGGCGCGCATGGCGACACACCGCATCGCCGACAATCTCAGCGACGCGGCGAACTCCATGCGCGAAGCGGATCTTGACGCGCTTCAGGACGACCTGACGGCCTTCGCGCGACGGCAGCCGCTGCTCTTCTTCGGCGGTGCCGCCCTTCTCGGCTTTGCAGCCGCCCGGATGCTCAAGGCGTCCGAACGGGCCGAGCACGGCGATCAGAATGAGTACGTCCGGTCGCGCTACCAGAGCCCCGCAGAGGGCCCTGCTTGGGATTACAAGTGATGATCCCGGGCCGCGAAGACAAACCCACCGTCGCCCTGCTCGGGGATATCCTTCACCGGATGACCCGGTTGATGCGCAAGGAGATCGATCTCGCGCGCAGCGAGATGGCCCAGAACCTCAACCGGGCCTTCGTCGCCATCGGATTGCTTGTCGGAGCCGTGGTTCTCGCTATGACGGCGCTCAACGTCCTTGCCGCAGCGGCCGTGGCCGCGATTGCTGCCACCGGTATCGCGACCGAATGGGCTTCGCTCATCGTAGGTGGCGCTGCGGCTCTTATCGCGATCGGCTTGGTGGTCAAGGGGGTCAACGATCTCAAAATCTCCAGTATAGCGCCCGATCGTGCGGCTCAGGGACTTCGCCGCGATGCGGCCACGTTCAAGGAGGCATTCAGTGAATGATCCCGCAACCATAGAACGCGAGATCGAGGCCGAGCGCGACGGGTTGCGACGCTCGCTCCAGGCTCTCGATGCGCGTCTCTCGCCCGAGCACATCATGGAGAACGCCAAGGCGATGCTCCAGACCCATGGCGGCGATGCCGCCGATGTGGCGCTTAGGGCCGCACGCGAGAATCCCTTCGCGGTTGGATTGATCGGCGCGGGCGTAGCCTGGCTGATCGCCGATGCGGTTCGCGAACCGTCCACGGACGTTTCGAACCGATCTCGCGATCCGGACTTGAGGGTTACCGGCACAAGTCCGGTTTTAGATGAACCAGCGACGGCAGAGGCAGGATTTGATGCCCGCGTCGCCGCCGCAGACCGGGCCATTAAACAGGCTCCAAGGACAGGAGAATACGACATGCACACGACATCCTACACGGACGGCACGTTGAACCGGGACACACGATACGATCATGACGACAGCAAGCGTGCCCGGATGAAGCAATCCGCCAAGTCCTTGCGAGATCGGATCGGCGAGGGCCTCGACAACATGCCCGACAGCGCCCGCTCGCGCATCCTTTCCGCGCGCCTCGCGGCTATCGATGCTCAGGCCTCCGTCGAGGCGCGTCTCCGCCGGACCTCATCCTCCGCCCGTCGGAGCGTTCAGGACAATCCGTTGATCGTAGGTGCGCTCGCCCTCGCAGTGGGCGCGGCTATCGGGGCCTCCCTCCCGCGCAGTGCGACAGAGGACCGCTATCTCGGGTCAAAACGCGACGATCTTTTCGACGAGGCTGAGCGCATCTTCCGCGACGAGGCGTCAAAACTGCGCGAAGTGGCCAAGGCCGCCGTGGCAGAGACGAAGTCTGCGATCAAGGACACCCTGCGGGACGGTCCGCCTACCGAGGACAACCCCATCGCACGGGTCTCGACCGCCGCCCGCTCGGAGGCGCGCAAACAGAATCTTGGTGGCGTCGGCTGAATTTTCCCTCCCTCAGCCCAGGTTCACCCGGTGCCCCCGGCCGCAAGGTCGGGGGCTTTTTGTCGCGTGAGTCGCGGGCTCATGAGCCGCGACCCGGAGGGCGATCTGTGGTGCTTTGGTAGTCACTGACCGAAGACGGAGTAAGCGACAGGCGGCACCTGCCGCAGATCGGCTCTCAGCCGCTTCGGCGCACCATCGGATAGAGCCGCGTCAAGCCGCGCATGGGTCTCACGCCAGGTCGGCAGGGCCGCCTCAAGAAGTGCCACACCTTCGGTTGTGATCTGGACCAGGCGGCTGCGTCGGTCCGCCTTGTCCGGCTTAATCTGCACCAGCCCCCGGCGTTCCAACGGCTTGAGGGCTGCGGTCAGGGACGTCCGATCCATGGCGAGGAACGGCGCAAGCATCCCGATTGAAGGTGGTTCAGGGCGGTTCAGCGCCATCAGCAGCGAGAACTGCCCGTTACTGAGCCCGAAGGGCCGCAGCGCCTTGTCGAAGAGCCGCGCCAGCGCCCGCGCCGCGCGCTGCGTGTGCAGGCACAGACAGGTCTGAGCGACGTGAACGACGATTTCGCGGTCGAGCGGCTTGGCTATGGACTCGGTCATGATAGGTTGATATCAACTTATATTGGAATGATCAATGCGGCGCGTAATCGCAGGGCCTTCGACCGATCAAGGTCAGTGAGGTTCCAGCGCTGGAAAGCCATACAGGGAGACAAACGCATGATGACACCGCAGCTCTATCTGTTCTTCCAGGGCGACTGCCTTGAGGCCATGACCCACTATGCCGAAACGCTTGGCGGGACGATCGAAGGGGTCTTCCTGAACAAGGATGCGGGCTCGCCGGAAGAGCGGATGCCCGGTGGCGATGATCTGGTCATGAATCTTGCCATGCGCCTGGGCGACACGCTGATGATGGCCTCGGACAATTCGGAAGAGATGTACGAACGGCCGCAGGGCTTTCGCATCCAGATCGAGACACCGTCCGGGGCCGAGTTCGACCGGGTCTTCGCCGCGCTGTCCGACGGCGCGCGCGAGATCGCCATGCCGCCGGGCGAAACCTTCTGGGCCGAGCGCTTTGCCATGTTCACCGACTGCTTCGGGACGCCCTGGATGCTGAACTTCACGGGGTCGAGGTCGCCGGATGCAACCACGTAACCATCGCAGCAGCCGCGGAGAAACCCTATGTCCGATCTTATTCTGACCACCGCGGACTGGGTTCCCGACGATCCGCGCGGCTATGTCCGCGACCTGCGTGTCCGATGGGCGCTGGAAGAGGCAGGACTGCCCTACCGCGTGGCGACGACACCTTTCGAGGATGCCGAAGCGCGGCTGCCGTTCCAGCCCTTCGGGCAGATACCCTGGCTGACCGACGGCGACCTCACGCTGTTCGAAACCGGCGCGATCCTGCTGCACCTCGGGGAGCGGAGCGAGGTGCTGATGCCAGTCGATCCGGCGGGCCGGGCCAACGTGCTGCAATGGGTGTTCGCCGCGCAGAACTCCATCGAGACGGCGGCGTTGCCCTGGGTCATCTGGAGCTCCGCCGGAGACGATACGCGCTGCCCCGGTCGCGATGGGCTGGATGCCTATCTGGACCGGGCGGCTCACCCGATTGGAGGCCGTGCTTGCCGGGCGCGAGTGGCTGGCGGGTCGGTTCAGCGCCGCTGACATCCTGATGGCGGACGCGTTGCGGCTCTTCGACGGGTCCGACGTGCTCTCGGATTTCCCGGCCTGCCGCGCCTACGTGGCGCGCGCCACCGCGCGCCCGGCGTTCCGCAAGGCTCATGCCGATCAACTGGCGCATTTCGCCGCCGCCGATGCGCAGCGCGCAACTGTGCCTTGAGGGAAAGGAAGCGCGACAATGGCAGACATCACGCTCAGACCGCAGGTCGTTGCCAAGGACGAATGGGCCGAGGCGCGTGCCGCGCTGCTTGCCGAGGTGAAGGCGCTGACGCGCGCGCAGGACCGACTGGCCGCGGCACGCCGGCGCCTGCCCCGTCACGAGGTCGAGGATCGCTACAGGTTCGAGACCGGGACCGGTCCCGCCTGCCTGTCCGACCTCTTCGGCGGGCGCGACCAGCTCATCGTCTACCACCACATGCTCCGCCCCGCCGATCCCGATCCGTGCTCGGGCTGCGCGATGTTCGCCGACAGCGTGCCGAACCTCGCGCATCTTCACGCGCGCGACACCTCGCTCGTCATGGTCTCGCAAGCGCCACTGGCCGAAATCGAGGCCTTCAAGGCCCGCATGGGCTGGACCATGCCCTGGGTCGAGACACGCGACGGCTTCAATGCGGATTTCGGCGTGACCGGCGGTTTTGGGCTCAACGTGTTCCTGCGCGAGGGCGGCACGATCTGGCGGACCTATTTCACCAGCGGCCGGGGCGTCGAAGCGCTCGGCAGCGTCTGGAGCTTCCTCGACCTCACCCCCTACGGCCGACAGGAAACCTGGCAGGACGCTCCCACCGGCACACCGCAGGACGCGCCTTACCAATGGTGGCGGCTGCATGACGAGTATGGCGAAGGTGAAAGGGGGTGCTGTGGGACGTGATGGGCAAGTCAGATCAGAAGCCGGATTGGGGGAGTAGGGGAAAGCCGATGCCCGAGGAAAAAATCGAGATCGAGAACATCAACACGCCGGGCCGGACCGAACGGGTGAACCGCGCAAAATACGAGGCGATGCGGGATGCGCTGCTGGCGATCCTGCCGGACACTGCTCCGGGCCTGAAGGTGCCCGACGCCAAGGCGGCGCTCTTGCCCTTGCTGCCCGAAGACCTGTTTCCGGAAGGCGCCACGGCCGGCTGGTGGCTGAAGGCTGTTCAACTCGACCTTGAGGCGAAGGGCATCATCGCGCGCGCGCCGTCCAAGCCGGTTCAATTGTTCCGGACAGGCGTGGGAACATGACACTGCGTGCCAAACTGATTTGCAGGAAGGACAGGCCCCAATGACCAATGTGCGAACGTGCCTGTGGTTCGAAAGGGACGGCCTTGAAGCCGCTCGCTTCTACACGGGTCTCATTGCGAACAGCGTTCTTCAGACCGACGCGCCGGAGGGATCCGATCCGATCATCGTCGCATTTTCGCTGGACGGTGTCCCCTACCAGATCCTGAACGGCGGTCCGCATCATCGCCTGACACCCGCCGCCTCAGTCGTCGTGACCACACACGACCAGCCGGAGACTGACCGTTTGTGGCAGGCTCTGACCGAAAACGGCGGTGAGTCCGGCCGGTGCGGCTGGCTGACGGATCGCTGGGGCCTGTCCTGGCAGATTGTTCCCGAAGCACTGCCGGGCCTGCTTGGTGCACCTGATAGGTCAGCCGCCGGGCGCGCGCAGGCCGCCATGATGCAGATGAACAAGATCGATATCGCGGCTTTGGAAGCCGCATTCAACGCAAGCTGAAGGAAATTGAAATGGCCGAAGCCATCGTCATCGAAACATTCGTAACCGCTTCGCCCGTGGAAGCGTGGGAAGCTTACACGTCTCCAAGTGCGATCATGCAGTAATCATGCCTCGCCTGACTGGCACTGCCCTTCAGCGACCGTTGAGTTGCGCGTGGGCGGCAAGCACGTCGCACGGATGGCGGCACGCGATGGCTCAGTCGAATTCGACTTTGAAGGGACTTACGCCGAGGTCGATGCTCCCAATGCGATCACACTTCGTCTCGATGATGGCCGCACATCCCACACGACTTTTGTTGCTGAGGATGAAGGCACCCGCGTCACGACAACGTTCGATCCAGAGGCAACCAACCCACTCGAGATGCAGCGCGCAGGCTGGCAGGCAATCCTTGACAACTATGCAGCATATGTCAGAGGATGACGCGCTCGTGCGTCCTCTCGATGGTCGTCAGTGTCGACGGCTACATCAACGGCGCGGGCGGCGAATTCATTCCGCCTGCGTGGTCCGCCGATCTCGATGCATGGACGCAGAGCCATGCAGCGCGGTACGACACGATGCTGTTCGGCCGTGCCGCGTGGGAGAGCCTCGCCGACTACTGGCCTGCCGCCGAGACGGACCACGGCATGCCGCCCGCAGCACGCGACCTCGCCCGCTTCATGAACGGGACGCGCAAGATCGTGTTCAGCCGCACGCTGCAGGATGCGGGGAAATGGGCCAACTCCGAAATCGCGGACGTAGACGTCGCCACAGTCGTCGCGCGCGAGAATGCGCAGTCGGGCAAGGACATGGTGATCTTTGCCGGTGCGCGCTTTGCGCAGACGGCGCTCGCCGCGGGTGTGGTCGATGAAATTGCGCTTCTGGTGATCCCTGAACTGTTCGGCCACGGCACGCGCCTGTTCGAGGGGCATGTCCTGCGCCGCAACCTGGAGATTGTTGAAAGCCGCGAAATGGACACTGGCGCGGTGCTGTTGCGTTATAAAGTCGGGTCACAATGATGGCGCGCGAGACCATCAATTCCATCTGCAAGGCTTTTCCCGGAGCGGAATGGTCCGACCCGTGGGGCGGCGGGCATGATGCGTGGAAGGTCGGCTGCAAGATGTTCGCCTGCATTGGCGCTGTCATGCCGAGCGTCTCGGTCAAGACCGACAGCATCGAAACCGCCGAGATGCTGATCGAGATGGGTGTAGGCGTGAAGGCCCCCTATTTCCACCGCTCATGGCTCAACCTGCCCTTCGATGCACCAGAGGACGAAATCCGCCACCGCCTTGCCGCCTCTTACAGGCTGGTGCGTGCAGGCTTGCCAAAGGCAGTTCGGGCGACGCTTGCGCCGTTTGATGAATAGCTGAGTGGCGCATGGAGTGGGTTTCAATGACTGGCCGTTTCCGAATTAGCTATGGGGAACTATTCTCGGCATCAGTTAGGAGAATGACCGTGTGATCACCGATATCGAAGATTACTTCGCAAAGGGATGCGGGCGCTGCGACCGCTTTGCGACGCCGGAATGCTCGACCCGGACATGGCACGACGGGCTCGAAGCGCTCCGCCGCATTTGCCGCGACGCGGGGCTGCAGGAGACGGTGAAATGGGGCCACCCCTGCTATGTGCATGCGGGCCGGAACATCGCGATCATCGGGGCCCTGCGTGGCGACTTCCGCCTGTCCTTCTTTGACGCAGCCTTGTTGACCGACCCG
>JBBQYB010000008.1:0-47000 GCA_038209095.1 Rhodobacterales bacterium | reverse complement strand
CACCGCTCCGACCGCATCGCCGAACTGCTCGGCCATCCGGGTCGGGCCGCCCTGATCCACCGGGACGATATGGTGCTGTGACGCAAGGGCGGGCGGATCACTCCGCCGCCATGCGCACACCCTGAAGCCAGCCCCAGACCCGCACGGGCGTCAGCGGCATGTCGACATGGCGTACGCCCGCGTCCCAGACTGCATCAAGCGCCGCGTTGGTGACGGCCGCGAGCGCGCCCACCGTGCCGGCCTCGCCACAGCCCTTCATGCCGATCTCGTTGGCGGTCGAGGGCACGAGCTCGGTCTCGAAGGCCATGAAGGGCACGTCGTCCGCGCGCGGCATGGCGTAGTCCATGAACGAGCCCGACAGGAGCTGGCCCTCGGCGGAGTAGACCACCTGTTCGGTGATGGCCTGCCCGATACCCTGGGCCACGCCGCCATGGACCTGGCCCTCGGCGAGCATCGGGTTCACCAGGAGGCCGAAGTCGTCCACCACGGTATACTTGACCACCTGGGTCACGCCGGTGTCGGCATCGACCTCGACTTCGGCGAAATGCGCACCGTTGGGATAGGAGCGGCCGGGCACGGTGAATTGCCGCGTGGTGGTCAGGAGATCATGCCGGCCTTCGTTGCGCGCGCGGTTGGACAAGGCGATCAGATCGACGGCCCGGTCCGTGCCCGTGACGCGGAACGCCCCGTTCTCAAACACGAGATCGGCGCCCGCCACCTCGAGTTCGTCCTCGGCCAGCGGGCGGTAGGCTTCGATGACCACGTCTGCGGTCTTGCGGATGGAATTTCCCTGCATCGTCACGGAGCGCGAGCCGCCCGTGCCGCCGCCCTTGGCGATGCGGTCGCTGTCGCCCTGAACAAAGCGGATCTTCTCGAAGGGAATGCCGGCGCGGTCATGGAGGAACTGCGCGAAGACCGTCTCGTGGCCCTGGCCGTTCGACTGGGTGCCGACGTGCAGGTCCACCATGCCGTCCTCGGCGAAGGCGATGGTGGTCGACTCGTCCTGGCTGCCGAGGATCGATTCGATATAGTAGCAGAGCCCGAGGCCGCGCAGCTTGCCCGCCCGCGCGGAGGCGGTCTTGCGTGCGGCAAAGCCCGCAATGTCGGCCTCCGCAATGGCGCGGTCGAGCACGCGGTTGAAATCGCCCACGTCGTACAACTCGCCCGAGACGGTCTTGTAGGGGAATTTCTCGCGCGGGATGAAGCTCTTGCGGCGGAATTCGATCGGGTCCTGGCCGAGCTGGCGCGCGGACCAGTCCATCAGGCGCTCGATGACGTAGATGGCCTCCGGCCGGCCGGCCCCGCGGTAAGCATCGACCGGGGTGGTGTTAGTGAAGACGCCCTTCACGTTGAAGAACGTCTGCTGGAAGTCGTAGACGCCGGGCAGGACCTTGAGCGCGAGATCCGAGGCGATGTACTGGCCGAACGGCGAGTTGTAGGCCCCGAGGTTCGAGACGCAGTTGATGCGCACCGCGAGCAGCCGGTGGTCCGCATCGAACGCCGCCTCCGCCACGGTGACGTGATCGCGCCCGCCGTTGTCGGTCAGCATCGCCTCGCCGCGCCCGCACATCCACCGCACGGGTCGCGCAAGTTCGCGCGCGGCGAAGGCCACGGCGAAATACTCGGGGTAGTTGAAACCCTTGATGCCGAACCCGCCGCCCACGTCCGGGGTGGTGGCGCGGATGGCATCCTTCGGCAGGCCGAACTTCGCCGCGAGCTCGGTCTTGAGCGGCCAGACGCCCTGGCCGGAATAGGCGACGTGCAGCCGCGATCCGTCCCATTCGGCGAAGCAGCCGCGCGGCTCCATCGACATGCCCATGACGCGGTTGTCGATCAATTCCAGCCGTGTGGTGTGTGCGGCCGCCTTGAAGGTCGCGGCGACCTTGTCCTCGTCGCCGTAAGCCCAGTCGTAGGCGAGGTTCTTCGGGGCCTCGGGATGGATCGCGGCCCCGCCGATGGCGGTTTCGACATGCACCGGCATGTCCTCGAAATCGCAGACGATCAGATCGAGCGCATCGGCCCCCTGCACACGCGTCTCGGCGATGACGACCGCAATCGCCTCGCCGGCATAGCGCACGACATCCGCGGCGAGGATCGGGCGCACCGGGGCGGCGCCGTCGCTGCCGTCACGGTTCTTGACGGTCGCGAAATCCATGCTGTTGAGCATCTTGCCGTCGAAATCCGCGGCCGTGTAGACCGCGATCACGCCGGGTGCGCCGGCCGCATCCGAGACGTCGAGCCGCGTGATGCGGCCATGCGCCACGGGGCTGCGGTAGAACACGGCCTGGAGTGCACCGTCCGGGGTCACGTCGTCGATGTAGCGCCCCTCGCCGATCAGAAACCGCACGTCTTCCTTGCGGCGGACCGGCTGGCTCACTCCGAATTTCGTCATTGTGCATCCCCTTGTCGTCTGCTGCGGGGACATTAGGGGTTTTTCCGCCGGGGTCCAGTGCGGCGCGGTGACCGGGCGGGGCTTTCCCTCCGCCGAGGCGAGGGCTATGACATGCGCCGCCCTCCTCTTGTCCGGATCCGCAGCCATGCCCATGGAAAAGACCTTCGACGCCCCCGCCGAGGAGGCCCGCATCGCCGATCTCTGGGACGCGGCCGGTTCGTTCGCCATGGGTGCCAATGCGCGACCCGGGGCCGAGGCGTTCTCGATCCTGCTGCCCCCGCCCAATGTCACGGGCAGCCTGCACATGGGCCATGCGTTCAACCACACGCTGATGGATGTGCTGACGCGCTGGCACCGGATGCGCGGCCATGACGTGCTGTGGCAGCCCGGGCTCGACCATGCGGGGATCGCGACGCAGATGGTGGTGGAGCGCGAGCTTGCGAAGGCGGGCGAGCCCGCGCGGCGGGATCTTGGGCGGGCGGCCTTCATCGACAAGGTCTGGGAATGGAAGGCGCAGTCGGGGGGCACGATCCTCGCGCAGTGCCGCCGGCTGGGGGACAGCTTCGATCTGTCGCGCAACCGCTTCACCATGGACGATGGATTCGCGGACGCGGTGTTGCGGGCGTTTGTGGAGTTCTACGAAAAGGGCCTGATCTTTCGCGGCAAGCGGCTGGTGAACTGGGACCCGCATTTCGAGACGGCGATCTCGGATCTGGAGGTCGAGAACATCGAGGTGCCCGGTCACATGTGGCATTTCAGGTACCCGCTGGAGAACGGCGAGACCTACGAGTACATTGAGCGCGACGCGGACGGGGCCGTCACACTGCGCGAGACGCGTGACTACATCGCCATCGCCACCACCCGGCCCGAGACGATGCTGGGCGACGGGGCGGTCGCCGTCCACCCCTCCGACGAGCGCTACGCCCCCATCGTCGGCAAACTCTGCGAGATTCCGGTCGGTCCGAATGAGCACCGGCGGCTGATCCCGATCATCGTCGATGAGTACCCGGACCCCACGTTCGGCTCGGGTGCGGTCAAGATCACCGGCGCGCACGACTTCAACGATTACGGCGTCGCCGAGCGGAACGGAATTCCCAAGTACCGCCTAATGGATACCAAGGCGCGCCTACGAGATGACGGCGCGCCGTATGCCGAGGCAGCCGCCCGCGCCCGGGAGATCGCCGCCGGGGCCGTTTTCACCGACGCCGAAATAGACACCCTCAACCTCGTCCCCGACGAGCTTCGCGGTCTCGGCAGGTACGAAGCGCGTGACCGCATCGTTAAACAAGTCACCGCCGGTGGACTAGCCGTGATGACATTGGCAGACGATCCCAATACGAGGCCGCCGTCGATAGCGGTCGAGGGCCGGAACAAGCGCAAAGAGCTTGGCGTCTGGATAGGCCCGGACGGCGAAACTTACGTCTGTGAATCATCCGACGAGGCTCTGGCCGAGGCTCGATTGAGGCATCCTACTAAGGATATCCGGCTTCCGTTGTTTGGAGAAATGGAAGATGGAGTCTTCTATGAGCCCGGCTCCGACAGCATGATTTGGTGGCTCCGGCTTGGATATCCCCTCGTCGAGAGCAAGCCCATCACGCAGCCCTTCGGCGACCGCTCTAAGGTGGTCATCGAACCGATGCTGACCGACCAGTGGTTCCTCGACGCCGAGACTCTCGCCAAGCCCGCCCTCGCCGCCGTCCGCGAAGGCCGCACCCGCATCCTCCCGGAACAGCACGAGAAGGTCTATTACCACTGGCTCGAGAACATCGAGCCCTGGTGCATCTCTCGCCAACTCTGGTGGGGGCATCAGATCCCCGTGTGGTATGGGCCGGAAATCGACAAAGATGGCTTTGCGATTCCGGGCGCGGTGCGCGCATTCTGTGCCGCGAGTGAAAAGGAAGCCCTTGCTAAGGCGCAAGAGCACTATGGCTCCACCATCGAGGTTGTACTTCCAAATCGAGACGAGAATAACCCGCTAAGAGAATATCTTCCACCTTCTGAGATGGGACACGATAAGCAAGGTCGTGTCACGACGACTACCCTCGACCGCGACCCCGACGTCCTCGACACCTGGTTCTCCTCCGGCATCTGGCCGCTGGGCACGCTGGGCTGGCCCGAGGACACCGACGAGCTGAAGCGCTTCTATCCGACCAGCACGCTCGTCACCGGCTTCGACATCCTGTTCTTCTGGGTGGCGCGGATGATGATGATGCAGCTTGAGCTGAAAGGCGAGGTGCCGTTCCGCGACGTCTATGTCCATGCCCTCGTGCGCGACGAGAAGGGCAAGAAGATGTCGAAATCCCTCGGCAACGTGCTCGATCCGATCGACCTGATCGACGAATACGGGGCCGATGCGGTGCGGTTCACTTTGGCCTCCATGGCCGCCATGGGGCGGGACCTGAAGCTGTCGAAGGACCGGATCGCCGGGTACCGCAATTTCGGCACCAAGCTCTGGAACGCCGCGCGGTTCGCCGAGATGAACGACTGCCGGCCGGACCCCGCGTTCGACCCGAGGTCCGTCACGCTGACCGCGAACCGGTGGATCGTCGGCGAGACCGGGCGGCTGCGCGAGACGCTCGACGCGGCGCTCGACGCCTACCGGTTCAACGATGCGGCGGGCGCGCTCTATGCCCACGTCTGGGGCAAGGTCTGCGACTGGTACGTGGAACTGGCAAAGCCCCTGTTCCAGGACGAGGCCTCGGCCCCAGAGACGCGGGCGACCATGGCCTGGGTGCTCGACCAGTGCCTCAGGATGCTGCACCCGTTCATGCCGTTCATCACCGAGACGCTCTGGGCGCAAGGCGCGAGCCGCGCCGGGCTTCTCGTCCATGCGGACTGGCCCGGCTACGGCGCGGATCTGGTGGACGGAGCGGCGGATGCGGAGATGGGCTGGGTGATCGGGCTGATCGAGGAGATCCGCTCGCTGCGCGCGCAGATGCATGTGCCGGCGGGGGCGAAGATCCCGCTGATCGAGCTCGGCATGAGCGCCGATCAGGCCGAGGCGCTGGAGCGCAACCGCACGCTGGTGGCCCGCCTCGCCCGGATCGAGCGGTTCGAGACGGCCGCGGAGGCCCCGAAGGGATCGGTGACGCTGAGCGTCGGTGGGGCCGCGTTCTGCCTGCCGCTGGCGGAAGTCATCGACATCGCGTCCGAACGCGCCCGGCTCGGCAAGGCGCTGGAGAAGCTTGGCAAGGAGGCGAAGGGGCTGGACGCCAAGCTGTCGAACGCGGCCTTCATCGCCAAGGCGCCGGAGGAGGTCGTGGACGAGAACCGGGCGCGGCTCGAGGCGCTGGAGGAGGAGACGGCGATCCTCGCGGCCGCCCTCGCGCGCCTCGCGCAATTGTAAGGCGCCGCCCGGCCGGAGGTCCCGGCGGGCGGCGCGGCGATCAGCCGGCGGCAGGCTCCTTTGCCACGCCCGCGAGGGCCGCGCGCAGCTTGTCCTCGCGCTCGTGGTCGAGCGAGGTCTGCAGCACCCGCCCCCCGATGCCCTGGAGCCCTTCGAGCACCTTGTCGCCGGTGACCTTCTTGACGAGGACGAACAGAACCGCCTCGCCCTCCTTGATGTTCTCGGCGGCGACGCCCTTCATGAACTTGTCGTTGACGCCCACGTCCGTCAGGGCGCCGGCGAGCGCACCGGAGGCGGCCCCGGCGGCGACGCCCAGCAGCGGGTTGAGAAACAGCACGCCCACCAAAAGGCCCCAGAAGCTGCCGCCTGCGGCACCGGCGGCGGTGGTGTTCATCAGCTGGTTGAGCTTGACCTTGCCGTCGGCCGTCTTGACGGCGATGGCGGCGTCGCCGATGTCGATGAGGTATTCCTTGGTCATGGCGAGGACCTTGGAGCGCACCTCCTCGGCCTTTGCCTCGGAGTCGAACACGATAGCGATGAGATCGGCCATGATTGGGTCTCCTTCCCCCTGAATGCGGCGACGCGCCCGCGGGCCTGCCGCCGTCGCGCGCATTTGCGGCCCGTCGGCACGGGCTGTCAATTCACGAGACGGCGGGATCCTGGGCGGGGGCCGCGGCGATGACGCCGCTCGCCGCCTCCAGCGCCCCCGGACCATGCGCGATCCCGCAGGCCTTGAGGCCCGCATCGATGGTGGCGAGTGCGCCGAGCAGCATCGGCGGGTTCAGATGGCCCATGTGGCCGATGCGAAAGAGGCTGTCCGCCTGCTGGCCGTCCGACGCGAGCCCGATCCCGAGCGTCAGCCCCGCCGTGTGCTCGCACCAGTCGCGCAAGGACGCGGCCGCATTCGGCGCAGTCCGGATGGTGGTCACGGCATGTGAGCGCAGCTCGGGCTCGGCGATGTTGAGTGCGAGGGCACCGTGTGTCCCCCAGGCCTCCACCGCCGCCCAGACCGCGCGCGCAAACACCGCGTGCCGCGCCCAGACGGCCTCCAGCCCCTCGTCCTTCAGGATCATGTCGAGAGCCTCGCGCACCCCGTAGAGGTGATGCGTCGGGGCCGTGCCGCAAAAGAGCTGGTAGAACGCCTCGCCTTGCGTGCGCGGCCCCCAGTCCCAATAGGCGGAGCGCGCGTCCACCCGCGCGGCCTCGGCCTTCGGTCCGTGCCAGGTGAAGGCGAGGCCCGGCGGGGTCATTAGGCCCTTCTGGCAGGCGGCGACCATCACATCCACGCCGTAGGCATCCATCTCGAACGGATCGCAGGCGAGGCAGGCGATGCAATCGACGGCCAGCAGGGCAGGGTGCCCGGCCGCATCCATCGCCGCGCGCAGGGCGGGGATGTCGTTGCGCACCGAGGAGGCCGTGTCGGTCTGGACCGTCAGCACCGCCTTGATCGCATGCGCCTTGTCCGCGCGCAGCCGGTCGGCGACGCGCTGCGGCTCCAGCGCCGCCCGAAAGCCGAAATCGAGGATCTCGACGTCGACCCCCATGCGGGCGGCCATCTGCGCCCAGCCGAGCGCGAACCGGCCGGTCGCGATCACCAGCGCCTTGTCGCCGGGCGACAGGATGTTGGCGATCGCGGCCTCCCAGCCGGCATGGCCGTTGCCGATGTAGATCGCGACGGCCCCCGACGTGCGTGCCACGCGCCGCAGATCCGCGATCACGCCGCGGGTCAGATCGACGAGCGCGCCGTCATAGATGTTGGGGGCGGCCCGGTGCATGGCGCGCAGCACGCGGTCGGGGATCACCGAAGGACCGGGAATGGCCAGAAGATCGCGGCCGTGGGAGAGGGACATGGGACGAGGGCTCCGTGAAAGGCGGGCCGACCCTAGCCCGCAGGGCGGGCCCGAGGGAATGGCGAATTGGCTTTTTCGACCCCGGCCCGCATGTTAGGGCGAAAGGCCGCGGCCCCGCCGCCTTGTCCCTGTCGGAACCTCCATGTCCTCCAGACGCTCGCAACCGGTGCTGTCGACAGAGCCCTTCGTGCGGCTCTGGCGCGAATGGCTGGTGCGCGAGCGCGCGCTCTACATCTACGGCCTGATCCTGATGGCCCTGACGGCCGCGGCGGTGGCAGCCTATGCCAAGCTGATGCAATGGGTCGTCGCGGCCTTCGAGGCGCAGGACTACTCCGTGATGTGGTGGGGGCCCGCCGCGGTGCTCGCCCTCTCGGTCGTGAGCGGCACCACCGATTATCTGCGCCAGACCACGGTGCAGCGTGCGGTGATCCGCACCGAGACCGAACTGCAAAAGGAGATGTTCGGCCGGCTCGTCGGCACGGATCTGGCGCATCTGCGCTCCGAGGCCCCCGCGGGGCTCGCCGCGCGCTTCTCGTCGGACATCGGTCTGGTGAGCCGGTCGGTCAAGTCCATCCTCGGGGGCATCACCTCGATCTTCACCATCATTGGGGCCTTCGCGATGATGCTGACCATCGACTGGCCACTGACGCTCGGCATGATCGCGGTGTTCGCGCTCGCCCTCCTGCCGGTGACGCTCATCGGCAGCCAGCTCAAGAAGCTGTCGCGCCGCACCCAGGCGCAGGTCGCCTCCATGACCTCTAGCGTCACCGAGGGGCTCGCGGGCATCCGCATGGCGCGCACCTACCGTCTCGAGGAGGCGCTGGCCGGAAACGCGGCCGCCGTCTTCGAGCGGCTCTTCGGGCTCAAGGTCCGGGTCAACCGGTGGCAGGCGCGAATCTCGCCGCTGATGGAGGTCCTCGCGGGGGTCGCGGTCGCGGTCCTTCTGTTCGTCGTCGGCTGGCGCATGAGCCTCGGGACGATCACTCTGGCCGAATTCACCGGCCTTCTGACCGGGCTTGGGGTGGCGGTTTCGCCCGCGCGCAAGCTCGGCTCCACCTATGCCGCGGCCGTACAGGGCGGCGCGGCGCTGGAGCGCATCTTCGTGCTGTTCGACGTACAGAACACCATCGTCGACGGCACCCAGACAATGGGCCGCGCCAAGGGCCGGATCGATTTCGAGGACGTGGGCTTCGCCTATCCTGACGGGCATGTCGCACTCTCAAACGTGACGCTGCGGGTGCAGCCCGGCTCGCGCATCGCGTTCGTCGGGCGGTCGGGTGCGGGGAAATCGACCGTCTTCAACCTCCTGCCGCGGCTTTACGATCCGACCTCCGGGCGGATCACGCTCGACGGCATCGACACGCGGGACCTCACCCTCGCGAGCCTGCGCGACCAGATCGCCGTAGTGAGCCAGGACAGCATCCTCCTGACCGGCACCATCGCCCAGAACATCGGCTTCGGGCGGCGGGACGCGAGCCGGGCGGACATCGAGGCCGCCGCGCGCGATGCTGCCGCCGACGCCTTCATCCGCGACCTGCCCCAGGGCTACGACACGCTCATCCTGCCCTCGGAGGCCGCGTTCTCGGGCGGCGAGCGCCAGCGGCTCTCGATTGCGCGCGCGATCCTGCGCGACGCGCCGATCCTGCTCCTCGACGAGCCCACCTCCGCCCTCGACGCCGAGAGCGAATCCTCGATCCGCGCGGCCCTGGACCGGCTGTCCGAGGGGCGCACGACGCTGGTGATCGCCCACCGCCTGACCACCATCCTCGACGCCGACGAGATCCTCGTGATGGACCGGGGCCGCATCGTGGAGCGCGGCGCGCACCGTGCGCTGATGGCGCAGAACGGGCTATATGCCGATCTCTACCGGCTGCAATTCGCGGGGACATGACCATGGAGACCACGACGGGGTTCATTGCACGCGACCGCGCGGTCCTGCGCATCGGCGGCGCGGGCGCGCGCGCCTTTCTGCAGGGCCTCGTCACCAACGACGTGAACAGGCTGGATGCCGGTCCGGTCTATGCGGCCCTGCTCTCGCCGCAGGGAAAATATCTTTTTGATTTCATCCTGATCGCGGACGGTGAGGACGTTCTGCTCGATGTCGACGCCGCCCGCGCCGGGGCCCTCGCGCAGCGGCTCGCGCTCTACCGCCTGCGCGCCCCGATCACCATAGCACTTGAGGAGACGGCCGTGACGCTGGGGCTCGGACCACGGCCCGAGGGCGCTTGCGTCGTGACCGATCCGCGCCTCAATGCCCTCGGCTGGCGTGCCTACGGCCCGGTGGACGCCGTGGCGGATCTCCCGCCCGCAGTCCTGACGGCCCTGCGCATCGCGCACGCCGTGCCGGCCGCGGGGGCCGAGTTGATCGCCGACGACAGCTACATCCTGGAAATGGGCTTCGAGCGCCTCCACGGCGTGGACTTCCGCAAGGGCTGCTACGTCGGCCAGGAAGTCACCGCCCGCATGAAACACAAGACCGAGCTGAAAAAGGGTCTCGCGCGTGTGGACCTGGAGGGGCCGGCACCGGCCCCCGGCACCGAGATCCTTGCGGGCGAGCGCGCCGCCGGGGTGCTGCACACCGTGGCGGGTGCGCATGGCCTCGCCTATCTGCGCTTTGACCGCGCGCAGGGCGAGATGCGGGCAGGCAAGGCCCGCGTCACGCTGCGCGCAGCAGACCCGTGAGCGGCTCGAACACGTTGGCGTTGGCCGCGACCAGCCCGCCCGTGCTGCGCATATCGCCGCCGTCGCTGAGTGGCCCGACGAGGCCGCCCGCCTCCTTGACGATCACGAGGCCCGCCGCCACGTCCCAAGGGTTGAGGTTGCGCTCCCAGAAGCCGTCCACCCGGCCTGCCGCGACATAGGCGAGATCGAGCGCCGCCGAGCCGTAACGGCGCACGCCGGCCGAGACGATGGAGACCGCCGCGACCTGGCGCAGCGCCACCGGCAGGTCGGCGCGCCCTCCGAACGGGATGCCGGTGGCGAAGATCATCTCAAGCATGTCCTTGCGTCCCGAGACGCGCAGGCGGCGATCGTTGAGGTAGGCCCCCGCACCCTTCTCGGCCACGAACATCTCGTCCTTGACCGGGTCGTAGATCACGCCCGCCACCATCTCGCCCTTGTGCTCGAGCGCGATGGAGATCGACCAGTGCGGCATCCCGTGGAGGAAGTTCGTGGTGCCGTCCAGCGGATCGACGATCCAGCGCCGGGTCGGGTCGGTCCCCTTGACCTCGACGCTCTCCTCGCCGAGCCAGCCGTAGTTCGGCCGGGCCTCCGTCAGGTCCTCGCGGATCATCGCCTCCGCCTTCGTGTCCGCGCGCGAGACGAAATCGCCGGGACCCTTGGCCGAGACCTGGAGGTTCTCCACCTCGCCGAAATCGCGCAAGAGGTTGCGCGCGGCCTTGCGCGCCGCCTTGATCATCACGTTGACGTTGGCCGACGCCTGGCTCATGCCCGGTCCTTTCCGCTGCGAGTGGCCCCTATAGCGAAGGCCCGCGGGCAGGGAAAGGCGGCACCTCAGATCGCGGCGAGGTATCCGCCGTCCACCGTCACGCACTGCCCCGTGACATAGCGCGAGGCATCGCTCGCGAGAAAGACCGCAGCGCCCGCGAGATCGTCGAGCGCGCCGAACCGCCCCATGGGGATCTTCGCACGCATCCCCTCGGCCCAGTCCGCATCAGCATAAAAGGGTTCGGTCAGGGCGGTGCGGAAGTATCCGGGCGCGATGGCGTTCACGCGGATACCGGCCCCGGCCCATTCGGTGGCAAGCGCGCGGGTCAGACCCAGCAGGCCGCTCTTCGACGCCGTGTAGGGCGCGGCCGTCGGCACCCCCACGAAGGACGTCAGCGAGCAGATGTTGACGATGGCACCGGGTTGCCCCTCCGCGACCAGCGCACGCGCCACGGTCTGCGCCACGAAGAACGCGCCGCGCAGGTTCACGTCGACGATCCGGTCCCAGAGGGCCGCATCCACGTCGAGCGAGGGCCTGACCTCCTCGACGCCCGCGTTGTTGATCAGGATCGCGACCGGTCCCAGCGCACTGGCCGCCACCACCAGAGCGTCCGCGGTCGCGGTGTCGGTGACGTCGTGCGCGAGCGCAAGGCAGCGCCGCCCGGTGGCCTCGATGGCGGTTTTGGTCTCGGTGAGCGCGGCCGCATCCCGCGCCGTTATCGCCACGTCCGCCCCCGCCTCCGCGAGGGCCAGCGCCAGCCGCGCGCCGATTCCGCGGCTCGCCCCGGTCACCAGGGCCACGCGACGCGAGAGATCGAACAGGGCTGACATGACGGGCTCCGGTCCGGGGACGTCTGCGGCGGCCCCGTCATCAAAGCCGAACGGGCCCGCCCGTCAAGGACCGAGCCCTCACGCCGCGCGCGCCGCGGCCTCTGCTACGCGCGCGGGGTCCGCTGTCCCTGCCTCCGCCACGCTCCAGTCCCGGTCGAGCCCGCCCGTGCCGCGCGCGCCGCCGCGCACCAGGATGTTGGCCGCAATCAGCGCCTCGACCACTCCGAGGGCATTGTCCGCCACGATCAGACGCGCCTCCCACTCCGGTCGGAACGTCTCCTTGAACCGCCGCAATCCCTGGACATCGCGGCACTGCGGCAGGCGCAGGTAGGCGAGATGCCCCAGCCGCGACAGCCATGTGACCGGCGCGATGCGCTCCAGACCCGACAGGGGGGCCGTACAGAGGTTGAACCGGGTCGCCCGTGCGGCCTGCGCGGCGTTGAGTGCGGTCACGACCAGCGCATGCATCGTGCCGTTCGGCGCCGCAGGGGTCTGGCGCATCAGGTCGATCATCCACTCCCGCCCGTCGCCCGAGACCCAGACCGACAGGAACGCCACTGGCTCCTCCGCCAGCCGCGCCTCGAAGACATGGTGCCGGCTGACGAAGGCCGGGTCCCAGTGCCCCATCGAGAACGTCTGCTCCGGCCCGCCCTTGGCCGCACGCCAGGCCTCCGCCACGGGTGCGAGAGCGTCGAGCGGTGCAGCACCCGGCGCATGGGCACGGATCTCCACCCCCGCCTTGCGGACCTGCGCCACCTTGCGCCGCAATTCGCGCCGGTCCGGTGTGTCGAGGGTGAAGGTCGCGGGATCGAGCACCGCGTCCTCGCCGAGGGGCTGCACCGTTCGTCCGCGCGCACGCCAGAACCCGAGCGCGCGCGCCTCCGCCTTGTAGATCGCCGTCCGGGCCCCCGCCCGCCGCGCCTCCGCCTCGAAGGCGTCCATCACCGCGTCCCATTGGTCCCGCGGCCCGTGCGGCTCGCCCATGACGATCCGGAACCGCCCGCAGGTCGCATACATCACGAAGGCTCCGGCCCCGTTGGGCAGAAAGATCTGCTTGTCCCCGAGCAACGCCAGCTCCGCCTCCGCGCGCACCCCGCCGTCGAGGATCCACTCGATACGTCCCGACGCGCGCGTGCGGCCCTGCTGCGGCACTCGCCCCGGAGCCGTGACCATCAGCCCGAGCGCCAGCACCGCCCAGGGCCCGTGATAGAGCGCGCGGTAGAGCAGGATCGCAGCCGCAAGATCGGTGGCGCTCACCGCGGGCAGCGCCAGAAACAGCACGCTCTCGAACGGCCCGACCCCGCCCGGGGCCCCGATGACATGCCCAAGGGCGAGCGCCGTCACATAGACCGCGATGAAGCCTGCCACGGGCGGTGCTGCCTCGGGCGGCAGCAACAGATAGAGACACAAGGCCGCCGGCACCAGATCCGCCGCGGCGAGCAGGCTCGCCGCCAGCAGCCACTTCCCGCTCGGCAGGCGCAGCGCCCGCCCCCCTGTGCGCACGACCCGCCCCCCCATCGCCGAGGCGACGAGAAACGCGCCTGCAAGCGCACAGCCCGCAAGCACCCGCGCAGGCTCGCCCGCCCATGCCAGCACGGCCTCGACCGGGGCGGGGTCGAGCACGACCAGAACGCACAGCACCACCCCGAGCCCGGAAAAGAACCCCGCCGTCACGAAAGCCGACAGCGCCAGCGCCTCGGCGGGCGTTACGTTGTTGCTGCGATAGATGCGGTGGCGCGCGAAACTGCCGGTCAGAAGCCCGAACCCGAAGGTCTGGGCCGCGACGGTCCCCGCGAACCCGCCCCGGAGCCTGCGCCCCAGCGGCACCACCCGCCCGATGCGCCGGAACGCGAGGATATCGTAGCACGACAACGCCGCATGGCTCAGCGCACTGAGCCCGAACCCGGCCGCGAGCGCCAAAGGGGCCGTGGCAGACACCGCATCCCGCAGGGCGCCCGGATCGATCGCGGCCAGCCTGTCGCGCAGCACGAGCCAGCAGAGGGCCAGGATGCCCGCCACCCCGAGCGCCCGCGCCGCGAGCCGCGCGGACGGCACCAACGTCACGCGCCGCACGCGGTCGGCCTGCATCGGTCTGCGCGGCGCGCCTGCCTCATTTCCCTGTGTCCCCCGCTTTCGGTCTCCTCTAGAGGGCAGGGCCTTCGGACGGGTTAACACGCCCCGCGCGTCCCGCCCGACCCGACCGTTTGACACCGCGCGCCGGCGCGCCATCCTGCGCCGCAACCAGAGGAGACGACCATGATCCGGGCCCTCGCCGTCGTCATCACCCTCGCCCTCATGGGGCTCGCCCTGGTGCGTCTCGAGGCCGAGACGGCGGGGCTCGCGGTCGAACGCCTGGCGCTTGGCGGCACTCCCGTCACGGTCTTTCGCGATCCGGAGGCGGGGCCTGCCCCGGCGGTGGTGATCTCGCACGGCTTTGCGGGCTCCCAGGGCCTCATGGCCCCCTTCGCGACCACGCTGGCGCGCGCAGGCTATGTGGCGATCACCTACGATTCGCTCGGGCACGGGGCCAACCCCGCCCCGCTGACCGGCGACACCGGCAGCGTCGAGGGGGCCACCGCCGCACTCCGCACCCAACTCGCCGAGGTCGTGGCCTTCGCCCGCGAGGCACCCGGGACGGACGGGCGCATCGCCCTGCTCGGGCATTCCATGGCCTCCGACATCGTGGTGCGGGAGGCCATCGCCGACCCCGGCATTGCTGCCACCATCGCCGTGTCTCTCTTCTCGCCGGCCGTGACGGCAGATGCGCCGCGCAACCTGCTCGTGATCACGGGGGCCCTGGAGCCCGGGCTCACCGACGAGGCTTTGCGGGTGGCGGGGCTCGCCGCAGGCGCACCCGCCCGGCCCTTCGTGACCGCAGGCGACCCCGAGGCCGGCACGGCGCGCCGCGCGGTGCTCTCGCCCGGCGTCGAGCACGTGGGCGTGCTCTACAGCGCCACCTCGCAGCGTGAGGCGCGCGACTGGCTCGACCTCGCCTTCGCGCGCGACCCGTCCGCTGCCGCCCCGGATGATCGCGCCCGCTGGATCGGCCTATGGTTTCTCGCGGTAACGGGCCTCGCCTGGGGCCTGGCACCCCTGCTGCCGCGCCTCGGGCCCACGGCACCCCGGGGCACCCGCCGCTGGCGCGCCTTCGGCACGGCCACCGTCCTGCCCGCCCTTCTCACCCCGGTGGCGGCCCAGATCCTGCCCGAGGGCCTGCTGCCGGCCCCGGTCGCGGATTACCTCACCGTCCATTTCCTGATCTACGGCCTCCTGACTGCGCTGATCCTGTGGCGCGCGGGCTGGACGGGCATTTTCCGGGTCCCGCCCGTGCGGCTCGTGGCAGCGGTGGCGGCCTTCGTCCTCTTCGCGCTCGCCCTCATTTACCTTCCCGTCGACCGTTACGTCACCGCCTTCGGCCTCCAGCCGGGACGCTTCGCCCTCTATGCCACGCTGCTTCTCGGGCTCCTGCCGTATTTCCTCGCCGACGAGGCCCTGACCCGCAGCCCCCATGCGCCCCGCTTCGCCTATGCGCTGACCAAAATCGCCTTCCTGGTCTCGATTTCCCTAGCCATCGCCCTCGATCCGTCCCGCTTGTTCTTTCTCGTGCTGATCCTGCCGGTCATGGTGATCTTCTTTGTGCTGTTCGGGCTCTTCAGCGCCTGGACGCACCGGGCCACGGGCGCGCCGGCGGTGGCGGGTCTCGCCTGTGCCGCGCTGTTCGCCTGGGCCATCGCCGTGACCTTTCCCGTGCTCGGGGTGTGATGCGGGCTTTTCTCGTGCGGATCTGACGACATAAAACCTTCACTTGATGCCACGACCGGGGTTATGGTGAGGCTAACGTGGTCGGGACGGGACCGGACGTTGTCCCAAACCCGCACCCTGCTCAGCCTCGCGATACAGGAAGGAATGCCGATGAAGCTCGCACCGCTCTTGATGTCCACTGCCCTTGCCATGGGCCTCGCCACCGCCGCGTCCGCCCAGACCGAGATCACCTGGTGGCACGCCATGGGGGGCGAGCTCGGCGAGAAGATCGACGCCATGGCGCAGGTCTTCAACGAGAGCCAGTCCGATTACGTCGTCACACCGGTCTTCAAGGGCACCTATGCCGAGACCATGACGGCGGCCATCGCGGCCTTCCGTGCCGGCGAACAGCCGCAGATCGTCCAGATCTTCGAGGTCGGCACCGGCACGATGATGGCGGCGCAAGGGGCGATCTATCCCGTCCACCAGTTGATGGCCGACAACGACAGGCCCTTCGATCCGGCGGCCTTCCTGCCCGCGGTCGTGGGCTACTACACCGACCCCGAGGGCAACATGCTCTCGTTCCCGTTCAATTCCTCGACGCCGATCCTCTATTACAACAAGGACATCTTCGCCGCCGCGGGGCTCGACCCCGAGACCCCGCCCGCGACCTATGCGGAGCTGGAGACCGCGGCGGAGGCGATCCTGTCCTCGGGGGCGGCTCCCTGCGCCTTTACCACGCGCTGGCCCGCCTGGGTCCATCTCGAGAACCTGCTCGCCTGGCACGACATGCCGCTCGGCACGCAGGCGAACGGCTTCGGCGGGTTTGACGCGGAACTGGTGTTCAACACCGAGTTCGTGGCAAACCACTGGGACAAGCTCAAGGAATGGCAGGACAGCGGTGCCTTCCAGTGGGCGGGCGGCGGTCCCGGCCCCGATGCGGGCCCGAAATTCTATTCCGGCGAATGCGCGATCCTGATGGAAAGCTCCGCGGGCCTCGCCGGGGTGCTCGCCAATGCCGAATTCGACGTGGGCTTCGGGATGCAGCTCTATTACGATGACGTCGCGGCCGCCCCGCAGAACTCGATCATCGGCGGCGCGACCCTCTGGGTGCTCCAGGGCCATTCGCCCGAGGAATACGCAGGGGTCGCCACGTTCTTCGTTCATCTGTCCCAGCCGGAGATCCAGGCCAAGTGGCACCAGGAGACCGGCTATCTGCCGATCACCCAGGCCGCCTGGGATCTCGGCACCGAACAGGGCTACTACGCCGCCAATCCGGGCCGGGACATCTCGATCAAGCAGATGACCCTCAACCCGCCGACCGAGAACTCCAAGGGCCTGCGGTTCGGCAACTTCGTCCAGATCCGCGACGTCGTCTCCGAGGAGATGGAGGCCGTGATCACCGGCGCGAAGTCCGGCCAGGAAGCCGCCGACAGCGCGGTCGCCCGCGGCAACCAGCTCCTGCGCGATTTCGAGGCCTCGAACTGATCGGCCCGGGCCGGAGCGAAGACGCGTTCCGGCCCGTCGCCCGCACGCCCGAGGGGGGCCTGACGCTGGACCGGGACGTGCCCATGGACTTGCCGCCCCGAACGGGTGGCACCTGAGCCCATGCAGACCAAACGCGCCATCTTCCCCAACCGCCTGCTGCCCTATGCGCTGCTCGCCCCGCAGATCGCGGTGACGCTTGTGTTTTTCATCTGGCCCGCGGGCCAGGCCCTGCTCCAGTCGGTGCGGCGCGAGGATGCCTTCGGGTTCAACACCACCTTCGTCGGCCTCGAGAACTTCCGCCGCCTGTTCGCCGACCCGCTCTATCTCGACAGCATGCGCACCACGCTCGTCTTCGCCGTCTCGGTGACTGCGCTCTCCATGGGCATCGCCCTCCTGCTCGCGGCCATGGCCAACCGCATGATCCGCGCGCGCTCCCCCTACACCACGCTTCTCGTCTGGCCCTACGCGGTGGCCCCTGCCATCGCCGGCATCCTGTGGTGGTTCATCTTCAACCCCAACATCGGGGTGCTGCCTTACGTGCTCGACGGGCTCGGCTACGACTGGAACCACCGGACCTCGGCCTCGGACGCCATGATCCTCGTCGTGATCGCCGCCGCCTGGAAGCAGATCAGCTACAACTTCCTGTTCTTTCTTGCGGGCTTGCAGTCCATTCCGCACAGCCTGATCGAAGCTGCCGCCATCGACGGCGCCTCGCCCGCCAAACGGTTTCGCACCATCGTGCTGCCGCTGCTCGCCCCCACCACCTTCTTCCTCCTGGTGGTGAACATCACCTACGCCATGTTCGACACCTTCGGGGTGATCCACGCCACGACCCAGGGCGGGCCCGTGCAGGCCACCAACTTCCTCGTCTACAAGGTCTCCATGGACGGCTTCGTCGGCCTCAACCTCGGCTCCTCCGCCGCGCAATCCGTAATCCTGATGACCATCGTCATCGCCCTCACCGTCGTCCAGTTCCGCTACATCGAGCGTCGGGTGCAGTACTGATGGTCGAGAACCGCCCCTGGCTGACGCTGCTCGCCCATCTCGTGCTGATCGCGGGCGTCGCCATCGTGGTCTTTCCGGTCTATGTCGCCTTCATCGCCTCGACCCGCGGCCCGAGCGAATTCCTCACCGGCGTCATTCCCCTGACCCCCGGCGACCAGATGTGGGCGAACTATGCGGCCATGCTCGGCACCGGCGTCTCGAGCGCGGGGGCACCCCCCCTCGGCCCCATGCTATGGAACTCTCTGGTCATGGCGCTCGCCATCACCGTCGGCAAGATCGCCATCTCCATCACCTCGGCCTTCGCGGTGGTCTACTTCCGCTTTCCCTTCCGCATCGGTTTCTTCTGGCTGATCTTCATCACGCTGATGCTCCCCGTGGAGGTGCGCATCATCCCCACCTTCGAGGTCGTGGCCAGCCTCGGGATGCTCAACTCCTACGCCGGGCTCTCGATCCCGCTGATCGCCTCCGCCACCGCCACCTTCCTCTTTCGCCAGGTCTTCATGACCATCCCGGAAGAGCTCGCCGAGGCCGCGCGCATCGACGGCGCGGGCCCGCTCCGGTTCTTCCGCGACATCCTGCTGCCGCTCTCGGCCACCAATATCGCGGCGCTCTTCGTGATCCTGTTCATCTACGGCTGGAACCAGTATCTCTGGCCGCTCCTCATCACCACCGACGAGGCGCATTACACCGTGGTCATGGGCATCCAGCGCATGGCGACCGCCGCCGACAGCGAACCGATCTGGAACCTTGTCATGGCCGCCGTCATCCTCGCGGCGCTGCCCCCCATCCTCGTCATCCTCGCCATGCAGAGCTTCTTCGTGAAGGGCCTGACCGAGACGGAGAAATAAAACTTGGCCACCCTCACCCTCGACGCCCTGCGCAAGACCTATCCGGACGGCTCGGAGGCGGTGAAGGGCGTGTCCCTCGACGGGGCCGACGGCGAGATGGTCGTGCTCGTCGGCCCCTCCGGTTGCGGCAAGTCGACCCTCCTGCGCATGGTGGCGGGCCTCGAGACCATCACCTCGGGCACGCTCCGGATCGGCGAGCGTGTCGTCAACACGCTGGAGCCGGCGGACCGCGACATCGCCATGGTCTTCCAGAACTACGCGCTCTATCCGCACATGAGCGTCTACGACAACCTCGCCTACGGCCTGCGCAACCGCAAGACCCCCCGCGTGGAGATCGAGCGCCGTGTGAAAACCGCCGCTGAAATGCTCGAAATCCAACCCTTCCTGACCCGCAAGCCCCGCGCGCTCTCGGGCGGCCAGCGCCAGCGCGTCGCCATGGGCCGTGCCCTCGTGCGCGAACCTTCGGTCTTTCTCTTCGACGAGCCGCTCTCGAACCTCGACGCCAAACTCCGCGTCCAGATGCGCGTCGAGATCCGCCGCCTCCAGCGCCGGCTCGGCACCACCGCCCTCTACGTTACCCACGATCAGATCGAGGCGCTGACCCTCGCCGACCGGCTCGTGGTGCTCAACGCCGGCCGAATCGAGCAGATCGGCACGCCGTCCGAGGTCTACGACCGCCCCGCGACGCTCTTCGTCGCGGGCTTCATCGGCTCGCCCGCCATGAACATCCTGCCCGTAGACTGGCTCGCGGCGCACGGGGCTCTGGCGCACAGCCTGCCGCCCGGCGCCGATCTCGTCGGCATCCGCCCCGATGCGCTGCTGCTGGAGCGGCCGTCCGAAGCGGCGCTCGCGATCCCCGCGACGCTCGAACTGCTCGAACCCGCGGGCGGCGAGACCCATCTCTATATCGGTCTCGACGGACGGCCCGATCCGGTGACCCTGCGCGTCCAGGGCCGTCCGGACCTGCGCGACGGCGCTCCGCTGACCCTCTGGGTGCGTCCCGGCGACTTTCACGGCTTCACCGCCGCGACCGGGCGGCGGGTCGCCTGAAGCCCGACTTGCATCGTGGCACTCCGCCCTTGGCTCCGGAGCCTGCCGTCCCTAAAGTGCCGTGGGTCAGTGTTTCGCAAAAGGACATGCCCATGCTCGGCCTCGGTCTCTTCGGTTTCCTGCTGGTTGGCCTCGCCGCCGGCTTTATCGCCGCGCGCGTCACCGGCGAGAATCACACGCTCGTCCAGAACCTCCTGACCGGCGTCGCCGGGGCCTTCCTCGGCGGGGCGCTGTTCTGGGTGCTCGGGCTCAAGGCCACCGGCCTCATCGGGGCCCTGGTGGTCGCGACCGTGGGCTCCGTCGTCCTGTTGTGGCTCCTCGACCGCTACCACAAGACCAACTGACCGCGCTGAGGTCGCCGCACGGGCCCCGCCACAGGTGGCCCTTGCGAATGAACGTTCATTCTCCTATTGTCGTCCTCGCGAGGGTTTGCGGGGTGCCATGCGCGAAGACACGATCATCGAGCCGCGGGCGGCGGAGATCCTGGACCAGGTGAAGTCGATCTTCGCCACCAAGGGCTTCGAGGGCGCCTCCATGCAGGACCTCGCCCGGGCGGCCGGTATGAGTGCCGGCAACTTCTACCGCTATTTCCCGTCCAAGGGCGCGCTGATCGAGCTTCTGGTGGAGCGCGAGGTCGATATCGTGCGCGAGAAATTCGCGGTTGTCCTGACCGCCCCCGACACCCTCGCGGCCTTTCGCGGCATGGTCCGCGACAGGCTCGGCACCGTGAACGGCACCGAAGGGCCGATCTGGGCCGAGATCGAGGCCGCGGCGTCGCGCCGACCGGAGTTCGCGGACCTGCTCCTGCGCATGGAAACCGAGATCATCGGCAATCTGATCGCGGTTTTCGCCCGGATCTCCGGCCTGCCGCTGGCCCGCGCGCGGGAGATGTTCACCGCCCACGCACGCCTGATGATGATCCTCGTCCAGGGCGTCTGCATGAAATGCATCTCGCGTCACGGGCCCGCGGACACCGAGGCCGATCGCGCGGTCGCAGCCCTTGTCGTGCGCATGATCGAACACACGCTTGCCGAAGTCATCGCGGCTGCGCCGCCATCGCATCCAGAACAGCCGGGAGCGAGACCGTGATGCACCTGCCCCTCGCGTTGCTTCTGCTGGCGCTCGGGTCCGCCGTCTCGGCGCAGGACGCCCGGACGCCGGCGCCCGCCATCACCGTCTCTACAGTCAAACGCGCGGCTCTCGAGGACGAGGTGCGCGCCTCGGGCCTCATCGCCCCGGTCGAGCGCGTCCTCGTCCAGCCCCAGATCGAAGGCCAGGTGATCGATGCGGTCGAGGTCGAGGTCGGCGACTGGGTCGAGGCCGGCGACGTGCTCGCACGGCTGTCGGACACGGCCCTCATCCTCCAGCGCAGCCAGCTCGAGGCGACCCGCGCCAGCGCCGAGGCGTCCATCGCCCAGGCGCGCGCGCAACTCCTCGAGGCGGAAACGCTCCGCGACGAGGCCCTGCGCGAGCGCGACCGCGCCGAACGCCTCGCAGCCCAGGGGGCCACGACGTCCGCCGCCGCGGATTCCGCCGTATCCGCCGCCGCGGCTGCCGGCGCGCGCACCGCGGCGAGCGCCCAGGGGCTGATCGCGGCCGAAGCGCAACTTAGGCTGGTGGACGCCCAGATCGCGGACGTGGAACTGCAACTGCGGCGCACCGACGTCACGGCCACGGTCTCGGGCTCGGTCACTGAGCGTAACGCCAACGTCGGTGCCATCGCCAGCATGGCGGGCCTGCCGCTCTTCACGCTGATTAGGGACGGGGCGCTCGAACTGCGCGCGGACGTCGCCGAACAGGACGTGCTGCGGCTCGCGGCCGGCCAGCCCGCGCTGATCGGCGTCGCCGGGGCCGCGAGCCCGCTGCCGGGCGTCGTGCACCTGGTCGAGCCCACCGTGGACGAGACCTCGCGCCTCGGCCGGGTGCGCATCACCATCGAAAACCCGGACGCGGTCCGCGCCGGCATGTTCGCGGAGGCCGTCGTCACGGTCGCCGCGCGCGAGGCCGTCGCCGCCCCCGTCTCCGCCGTCCAGGACACGCCCGAGGGATCGAGCGTCCTCATGGTGCGCGACGGCACGGCAATCCGCACGCCCGTCGTCACCGGCATCCGCGACGGCGGCCTCATCGAGATCGTCGAGGGGCTCATGCCGGGGGACGTCATCGTCACGAAGGCCGCGGCTTTCGTTCGCGACGGCGACCGGATCACACCTGTCCCGGCCGAACCCGCCGGCGCGCTGAACTGAGGGCCCTTCGATGAACTTCTCCGCCTGGTCCGTCCGAAATCCCATCGCCCCGATGCTGCTGTTCTTCATCCTGATGGTACTGGGCTGGCAGTCGTTCAATTCCCTGCCCGTCACCCGGTTTCCGAACATCGACGTGCCGCTCGTGGCCGTCAGCGTCGTGCAGTCGGGTGCGGCTCCGGCGGAGCTGGAATCCCAGGTCACCAAGGAGATCGAGGACGCGGTCGCGGGCATCACGGGCGTCAAGAACGTCATCTCCACCATCACCGACGGCGTCTCGACCACGGCCGTCGAGTTTCGCATGGAGGTGCCCACCGACAAGGCCGTCCAGGACGTCAAGGACGCCATCGACGAGATCCGCGGCGACCTGCCCGGCGACATCGAGGCCCCGGTCGTGACCCGCATCGACGTCGAGGGCCAGGCCATCATGACCTTCGCCGTGGCCTCCCCCGACATGACCATCGAGGAGCTTTCGTGGTTCGTGGACGACACCGTCACCCGCTCCCTCCAGGGTCAGCCGGGGGTCGGGCGCATCGACCGCTACGGCGGCGCGGAACGCGAGATCCGCATCGAGCTTGACCCCGTGCGGCTCGACAGCTTCGGCGTGACGGCCAGCGCCATCAACGCGCAACTCGGCGCCACCAACGCGGACGTCGGTGCCGGGCGCGGCGAGGTCGGCGGCCAGGAACAGGCGATCCGCATCCTCGGGGACGCCGCCTCCGCAACGAGCCTCGCCGAGACGACCATCGCCCTGCCGTCGGGCCGGTTCGTGCGTCTCGGCGATCTCGGCCGGGTCCTCGACACCTTCGAGGAGCCGCGCTCCTTCGTCCGCGTGGACGGCGACACGGTTGTCACCTTCGCGGTCTTCCGCGCCAAGGGGGCAAGCGAGGTCAGCGTCGCCGACACCGTCAACGCCACGCTGGAGGGCATCCGCGCCGAACACCCCGACGTCTCCATGACGCTGGTGGACGACACCGTCTTCTACACCTTCGGCAATTACGAGGCCGCCATCCACACCCTGTTCGAGGGGGCCATCCTCGCGGTGCTCGTGGTGCTCTTGTTCCTCAAGAACTGGCGCGCCACGCTGATCACGGCCGTGGCCCTGCCGCTTTCGGTGGTCCCGACCTTCTGGATCATGGACCTCCTCGGCTTCTCGCTCAACCTCGTGAGCTTTCTCGCCATCACGCTTGCGACCGGCATCCTCGTCGACGACGCCATCGTCGAGATCGAGAACATCGCGCGCCACATCCGCATGGGAAAGTCGCCGTTTCGCGCCGCCATCGAGGCCGCCGACGAGATCGGCCTCGCGGTGATCGCCACGACCCTCACCATCGTCGCGGTCTTCGTGCCCGTCTCCTTCATGCCCGGCATCCCGGGACAGTATTTCCGCCAGTTCGGACTGACCGTCGCCATCGCCGTGCTGTTCTCGCTCATGGTCGCCCGCCTCATCACCCCGATGATGGCCGCCTACCTCATGCGCGCCAAGGACGCCGCCGCCGAGGAAGAGGCCGACGGCCCCCTGATGCGCGGCTATCTCGCCTTCGTCGGCGTGACGCTCCGGATGCGCTATCTCACGCTGCTCGCGGCCATCGGCGTGCTCGCCGTCTCGCTCTTTTTCATGCTGCGCATCCCCGGCAGCTTCATCCCGCCAGAAGACGTCAGCCGCGTGCCGATCAGCGTCGAACTCCCTCCCGGATCGACCCTCGCGGACACCGAGGCCGCGATGAACCGGATGCAGGCCGTGCTTGCCGACATCGACGGCGTCGCGACCGTCGTGGCCCTCGGCGGCGCGTCGCCCACGGGCGACCGCGACATCCGCCGCGGCTCCATCACGGTGCTCCTCGACAAGCTCGACCATTCGCTCCCGCGCAAGCTGACCGAGGCCCTGCGCGCCCTCCCGGTGGTGGGCGCGGTTGTCCCCGAGATCGCTCCCGACGGGCGCGTGCGCCCGCAATCCGAGATCGAGGCCGAGATCTTCGCGGCCCTCGCCCAGGTGCCCGACGTGCGGGCCTTCAAGCTCAACGACCGCGGCGAGCGGGATCTGTCCTTCAGCATCCTCTCCTCCGACGAGGCGGATCTCAACGCCGCCGTCGCCCGGCTGGAGGAGGCGCTGCGCGGCGATCCGCTCCTCGCCAACGTCGCCAGCGAAGGCGCGCTCCCGCGGCCCGAGATCCACGTGACGCCGCGCGCCGTAGAGGCCGCACGCCTGGGGGTCACCACCCGCCAGATCGCGCAGACGGTGCGGGTGGCCACGATCGGCGACGTGGACGCGGCGCTGGCCAAGGTCTCCATCGACGACCGCCTGATCCCGGTCCGCGTGCAGTTCACCGAGGACGTGCGCGGCGACATCGAGCGGATCGGATCGCTCAACGTGCCCACCGCGAACGGCGCCAGCGTGCCGCTGCGCGCGGTCGCGGACATCTCTGTCTCCGAGGGCCCCGCGAGCATCGAGCGGCTGAACCGCGAGCGCATCGCCACCATCGGCGCGAACCTGCCGGTGGGCGTGGCGCTCGGCACGTCGTCGGCCCGCTTCAAGGAGATCACCGACGGCGTGACCCTGCCCCCCAGCGTGCGCATCGCCGAGGCCGGGGACGCGGAGATCCAGGCCGAGTTGCAGCAGAGCTTCGGGCGCGCCATGATCCTCGGGCTGATGCTGGTGCTCACGGTGCTGATCCTCTTGTTCGGCGGCGTCATCCAGCCCTTCACCATCCTCTTCTCGCTGCCGCTCGCCATCGGCGGGGTCGCGGGTGCGCTGATCCTGACCAACAACGCCATCTCCATGCCGGTCCTCATCGGCATCCTGATGCTCATGGGCATCGTCACCAAGAACGCGATCCTTCTGGTGGATTTCGCCATCGAGATGCGCGCCCGGGGCATGGACCGGGTCTCCGCGCTCATCGAGGCCGGCCACAAGCGCGCGCGCCCCATCGTCATGACCTCCATCGCCATGTCGGCGGGCATGCTGCCCTCGGCCCTCGGGGTGGGGGAGGGCGGGGCCTTCCGCGCGCCCATGGCGATCGCCGTCATCGGCGGCATCATGGTCTCGACCGTGCTCAGCCTCGTGATCGTGCCGTCGTTCTTTCTCATCATGGACGACATCTCCCGGGTGCTTGCCCGCCTGTTCTCCGGGCTGGTCGGCCCCAAGGAGGCGGAGCCGGTCGCTCCGGCGCCCACCGAGCTTGCCGCCCGGATCGAGGCGGGCAGGACCGATATCGCGGCAGTGCAGACCCGGCTCGACAGTCTCGAGGGAGCGGCCAAACCCGCCGTCCCGCGCAGCGGCGGCCTCAGCGTGGTCTGAGCCCGCCCGCCCCGTGCGCCGGGTCGATTTTTGTCGGAGGCGCCTTTATCGCGGGACCAAACCGGGTTACGTCTGTCTGAGAGTGAGGAGCGCCGTTCCATGCCCCAGGGGATCCAATACGGCCAGATGATGTTGCGCGCCCTGCGCCTGTTCATCGCCGACGTGCTGTCGCAGGTGGCGGAGGAGGGCCTGCCCGGCAATCACCACTTCTTCATCACCTTCGACACGACGCTGCCCGGGGTCAGCATGTCGGAATCGCTGCGCGCCCGCTATCCCACCGAGATGACCATCGTCATGCAGGACTGGTACGAGGATCTCGCGGTGATGAGCGACCGGTTCACCGTGACGCTGAACTTCGGCAACGTGCCGGAGCCCATCGTCATCCCCTTCGAGGCGATCAAGACCTTCGTCGATCCGTCCGTCGAATTCGGGCTCCGGTTCGACGCCCGCGATTACGTGCGCGGCGGCGCCGACGAAGACGCGGACGACACGGCCGATCCCGCACCGGACCCCACCCCCATCAACCTGCCCTCCGGCAAGACGTCCGACGCCTCTGGCAAGACGTCCGGTGCCTCCGGCTCCACCGACGGCGATGTCATCAAGATCGACTTTCGCGGCAAGCACTGACCACCGAGCTACCTCGGGGGGCAGCGCCGGTCAGATCGAAATGCGGTGATGTGGTAGCCCCTACGGGAATCGAACCCGTCTTTCCAGATTGAGAATCTGATGTCCTAACCGATAGACGAAGGGGCCGCGCGCGGACGCTCTACACCACCCGCAGGGCAAGGTCCATGCCCCGCGGCACCCGTCGCGGGGTCTGCGCGATTGCGGCGGACCGCACCGCACCCTATAAGAATTCCATGACATTTTCGCCCCGAACAGGACCGGACGCCCCGTGACCGATACGCCAGAAGACGACGGCCCCGAGACCGTGCGACCCGCACCTTCCGGCCAGACCATCTCCATCGAACAGGAGATGAAGACCTCCTATCTCGACTATGCCATGAGCGTCATCGTCAGCCGGGCGATCCCGGATCTGCGCGACGGGCTCAAGCCCGTGCACCGCCGGATCCTCTATGCGATGCAGGAGAGCGGCAACACCGCCGACAAGGCCTACCGCAAGTCCGCCCGCCCCGTGGGCGACGTGATGGGCAAATACCACCCGCACGGCGACAGCGCGATCTACGACGCGCTGGTGCGCATGGCGCAGGGCTTCTCCATGTCGCTGCCGTTGCTCGACGGTCAAGGCAACTTCGGCTCCATGGACGGCGACGCACCCGCTGCCATGCGCTACACCGAAGTGCGGATGGACAAGCCCGCCGCGTTTCTGCTCGCGGACATCGACAAGGACACGGTCGATTTCCAGCCGAACTACGACGGCAAGGACATGGAGCCCACCGTCCTGCCCGCGCGCTTCCCGAACATGCTCGTCAACGGGGCAGGGGGGATCGCTGTGGGCATGGCCACCAACATCCCCCCCCACAACCTCGGCGAGGTGATCGACGCGACGCTGGCGCTCATCGAGAATCCCGACCTGACCGTCGCCGACATCATGGAATTCGTCCCCGCCCCGGACTTTCCCACCGGCGCCATCATCCTTGGCCGCTCGGGCGCGCGAAAGGCCTATCACGAGGGCCGCGGCTCGGTGATCATCCGTGCGCGCACCCGCATCGAGGACATCCGCAAGGACCGCCCCGCCATCATCGTCTCCGAGATCCCCTACCAGGTCAACAAATCGACCCTGATCGAGCGCATCGCCGAACTTGCCCGCGACAAGCGCATCGAGGGCATCGCCCATGTCCAGGACGAAAGCGACCGCCAGGGCGTGCGCGTCGTGATCGAGCTCAAACGCGACGCGACGCCCGACGTGGTCCTGAACCAGCTCTTCCGCTTCACGCCGCTCCAGACCTCCTTCGGCTGCAACATGCTCGCACTGAACGGCGGCCGCCCCGAACAGCTTGACCTCAAGCGCTTTCTCACCGCCTTCATCGCCTTCCGCGAGGACGTCGTCGCCCACCGCACCGCCTATGAGCTGCGCCGCGCCCGCGAACGCGCGCATATCCTCTGCGGGCTCGCCGTCGCCGTCTCCAACGTTGACGAGGTGGTGGCCACCATCCGCTCTTCCGCCGACCCCGCCGAGGCCCGCGAGCGCCTGATGACGCGCCATTGGCCCGCCGCCGACATCGCTCCCTACATCGCCCTCATCGACGATCCCTCGCACCGCGTGGCGGAAGACGGCACCTACCGCCTCTCCGAGATCCAGGCCCGCGCCATCCTCGATCTGCGCCTCCAGCGCCTTACCGCACTTGGCGTCAAGGAAGTCACCGACGAGCTCGAGGAGCTCGCCGGCAAGATCACCGACTACCTCGACATCCTGCGCTCGCGGTCCCGGATCATGTTGATCATCTCCGACGAGTTGCGCGAGGTGAGAACCCTCTTCGCCGTGCCGCGCCGCTCCGAGATCGTCGACTGGGACGCCGACCTCGACGACGAGGACCTGATCGAGCGCGAGGAGATGACCGTCACCGTCACCGCCGGCGGATACATCAAGCGCACGCCCCTGTCCGAGTACCGCGCCCAGAAACGCGGCGGCAAGGGCACGCAAGGCATGGCCACCAAGGACGAGGACTTCGTCACCACCCTCTTCGTCGCCAACACCCACACCCAGCTCTTGTTCTTCACCACCGCGGGCATGGTCTACAAGCTCAAGACCTGGCGCCTGCCCCTCGGGGGCCGCAACGCCCGCGGCAAGGCCATCGTCAACATCCTGCCGATCCCCGTCGGGACCTCCATCGCCGCCATCATGCCGGTGGACGTGCCCGAGGCAGACTGGGCGAGCCTCGACATCATGTTCGCCACCTCCGACGGCGACGTGCGCCGCAACGCGCTTGACGATTTCACCAACGTCATGCGCAACGGCAAGATCGCGATGAAACTGCCCGACGGTGTCACGATGGTGAATGCGCGCATCTGTTCGGACGAGGACGATGTTATGCTGGTCACCGCATCGGGCCGCGCGATCCGGTTTCCGACCACCGAAGTGCGGGTGTTCAAGGGCCGCGATTCGACCGGCGTGCGCGGCATCCGGTTGTCGGATGCGGACAGTGTTGTGTCGATGTCGGTGATCCGGCATTTCGAGGCCACGCCCGAGGAACGCGCCGCTTATCTGAAGATGCGCCGCGCCGTGGCGGGTCTGACCGACGATGTCGAGGCGGACGAGGACGAGGCGGCGGTCGAGGCGAGCATTACGCAAGAGCGGTACGCCCAGATGTCGGCGGCAGAAAACACCATCCTGACCATCACCGAACGCGGCGCGGGCAAGCTGTCGTCCAGCCACGATTACCCGGTGCGCGGGCGCGGTGGGTTGGGTGTGTCGGCGATGGATCGCGCGATGCGGGGCGGCGCGCTGGTTGCGTCTTTCCCGGTTGAACTGGATGATCAGGTCATGCTGGCCACGTCGTCCGGCCAGTCGATCCGGGTCCCCGTGGCGGGGATTTCCTTCCGGTCGCGCAGCGCAGGCGGTGTCAAGGTGTTCGACATGACCCGCGGCGAGATCGTCGTGTCGGTCGCCCGCGTCGCGGAACAGGGCGACGAGGCCTGAGGCGTTTACCCCGGTTTAACCGACCGCCCCTAATCTGGCGCGGAAAGGGAGGGCCGGGGATGAACCTTTACACCTGTTCCATCGACCTGCGGGATGACGCAAAGGCGCTGGCATTTGCGCGCGCGGTCGACACCTGGATGACGCATCTGCAGGCGCAGGGCGCGATCCAGGGCTGGCGTCTGTTGCGGCGGAAACTGGGGTTGGGATCGGGCGAACACCGGGATTTCCTGCTGGAAATCGAGGTTGAAAATCTGGCGCAACTGGACCGAGCGTTTCGGCTGGTTGCCAGCCGGGACGAAGCCGTCGAAACAATGTATCGCGCCGTCAACGGGTTGATAGGCGCATCTGATGTGGCGCTGTACCGTCCGTTTCCGGATCCGGAGCATTGTGAACGGGTGGCGTTGATCTGATCGGGCTAAATGGTGTGACACCCGCCCAGCGGGCACGGGCAACAGTCCGAGCGTGGCGTGTCGCAGGCCGGCGCGGTCGGTGCAACGCGCGACGGCTTACAGCCCGTAGATTGCGCCGAACTTCGCCTCCAGATAGTCCAGCAGCGCGGCTTCGGACGGTTCGGTCCCGATGGCGCGGCGGATGACCTCGCGGGCTTCGTACAATCCGCCGTGGCGTTGCACCTTGTCGCGCAGCCAATCGGTTGCGGGACGCGTGTCGCCCGTGGCCAATGCCGTATCCAGATCGGGCAGAGCGGCGCGCAGCGCCGCATGCAGCCCGCCAGCATAGACATTGCCCAGTGTATAAGTCGGGAAATACCCAAACAGCCCTTCTGACCAATGCACATCCTGCAAACAGCCGTTCGAGGGCCGGTCCACCGCATAGCCGAAATCGGCCAGAAACCGATCGTTCCAGGCGGCTTCGACATCGCCAACCTGCAAATCGCCGGCGATCAGCGCGTGTTCCAGATCGAAGCGCAGCATGATGTGCAGGTTGTATTGCACCTCGTCGGCCTCGGTGCGGATGAAACCGGGGCGCAGGCGGTTGACGGTGGCGTAGAACGCATCGGCACTGGCGATCCCGAAATCACCGAACGCATCGCGCATCTGGCCGTACAGCCAGCCGGTCAAGGCCCGGCTGCGGCCCAGCTGGTTTTCGTAGATACGCGATTGCGATTCGTGCACGCCCATCGACACGCCGCGCCCGATCGGCGTCAGCGCATAGGCGGTGTCGATATTCTGTTCATAAGTGGCGTGGCCGACCTCGTGGATGGTGGAATACAGACAATTGAACGGATCATCCGGCGCGGTGCGGGTCGTGATGCGGACATCCAGCCCTGACCCCGACGAAAATGGATGCACCGCGCGGTCGATGCGGCCATGCGTCAGGTCATAGCCGAACGCCGCTGCCACCTTGTCTGCCAATACCAGCTGGGCCGCCGGGTCAAAGCTGCCGGTCAGACCCGCCGGCGCGGGCCGGTCAAGGCACGCCGCGCGCAGCGCCACCAGCCGCGGGCGCAAGGCGGCGAACATCGCGGCCACCTGCGCGCCCGTCGCGCCCGGCTCATAATCATCCAGCAGCGCGTCATAGGCCGGGCCATTGCCCGCGACCGCCGCCGCCTCCTGGCGTTTCAGATCGACGATGCGGGCCAGATACGGCATAAATGCCGCCACATCTTCGGCCGCGCGCGCGTTGGCCCATGCCTGATGCGCCGCCGACCGGGTGCGCGCCAGTTCGGCCGCCAGATCGGCAGGCAACCGCGTCGCGCGGTCATGGGCGCGGCGGATCAGCCGGACCTGCGACCGTGCCACGTCATCCAGCGCGACCAGATCTAGCCCGGCCAGCCAGTCGCCCACCTGCGGGTCGGTTGCGCGGGCATGCAGGATGCCCGCCATTGCGGCCATTTCTTCGGCGCGCTGCGGCCCCGCGCCGTGCGGCATCATGGTTTCCTGATCCCAGCCCAGCCGTTCGTTGACCGCGTCCAGCGCAGCGGTGGTGCGGGCGTGGGTCAGCAAGGCAGCATAGGTCATCGTGCGGCCTTTCGGATGGTGCCACGGACGGATTGCGGCGACGGGTATCCCGCGTGGTGCCGCGCATTCAGGATCAGCGCCCACAAGATAACCGCCAGCAATTGATGCGCAATCGCCACTTCCCACCGTGCGACCGTCAACACGGTAAAGATGCCAAGCGCAACCTGCGCCACCATCGCTGCGAACATCTGGGTGAACGCCGCCCGCGTTTCCGGGTTGACCGACCGCCGCGCGCGCAACCAGACGACCACTGCGAAGGCGAACAGCAGATAGCCCGACATCCGGTGCATGAACTGCACCAGACCGGGGTTTTCAAAAAACGCATGCCACACGGGCAGGCTGCCGCCCTGCCCGTCTGGCACATAAAATGCGTCCGTCGGGAAAAACTGCCCGTTCATCGACGGCCAGGTCGGATAACCGCGCCCGGCGTCGATACCCGCGACCAGCGCCCCCAGCAGGATCTGCAGAAAGGCGAAATGCATCAGCCCGGTGGACAGGCCAAACAATCTGGCATCGCGACCGCGACGGGCCTGCAACAGCGCGCGGTCATCGCGGCCCAGTGTGTAGACGAACCACGCGATCAGCCCGAGGATGATGAACGCCAGCCCCAGATGCGTGGCAAGCCGGTAGGACGCCACATCGACACTGTCGCCCCCGAGCCCGGACGACACCATCCACCAGCCGATCGCGCCCTGCATCCCGCCAAGTGCGCCCAACAGCAACAGCCGGCCCGTCCAGCCTGCCGGGATCGCGCGCGCCGCCAGCAGGCCAAAGAACCCGACCGCCCAGACCAGACCAACAAACCGGCCCAACTGCCGGTGGCCCCATTCCCACCAGTAGATCACCTGAAATTCAGACATGGTCATGCCCTTGTTCTGCAACTGATATTCCGGAATGGCACGGTATTTGTCGAATTCCGTCTGCCATTCGGCCGCCGACAAAGGCGGCAACGCGCCCGTCACCGGTTTCCATTCGGTGATCGACAGGCCCGAATCCGTCAGCCGGGTCAGGCCGCCCACCACGATAATCGCCATGACCAGCGCAAACAGCGTCATCAGCCAGCCGCGTACCAGTCCGCGCGCGCCCTGCCTGAGGCCCGCGTCGATCATGCCGCCTTGTGGTGCCATTGCCGTGGGGGCGCCGACCTCTTCGAACAGCTTGCGGCGGGGGGTGGTTTTGGTAGCCATGGGTGTCTCCTGTCGGGACGGAACCTAAGCCGTGCAACCCGTCACGTCCAGATGTCAGCCCCGATCAACCACGCGTCTTCCATCGGACCATCTGCCGCAGGATGCCGTGCAGGATCTGCACATCGGCGCGGGTCAGCGGCATGCGCGACCACAGGTTGCGCAGATTCTGCCGCATCATCGGGGCCTTGTCATCGGGCCAGAAAAAACCTGCTTCGAGCAGGCGGTCGTCATAGTGGCGGGCGAGGTGTTCGACTTCTGCGCCATTCGCCGGCTCGGTGCCGGCCATGTCCATGACCAGAGGCGCGCGCGGATCGCTGGCACGGCGCCATTCATAGGCGATCAGCAGCACGCATTGCGCGAGGTTCAGCGAAAAGAACTCTGGATTGACCGGTACGGTGATGATGGCGTTGGCGCGTATCACATCGTCGTTTTCCAACCCGGCGCGTTCCGGCCCGAACAACACGGCGACACGGCCACCGCCCGCGATGATGGCCCTCGCCTGCGCCATCGCCTCTTCGGGGGTGAAGATCGGCTTGGTCAGTCCGCGCACTCGCGCCGTCGTCGCCATGACATAGGTGGCATCGGCGATCGCGGCGGGGACGTCATCGGTCAGCATGGCATTGTCCAGCAGCCGCCCCGCGCCCGAGGCCAGTGCCACGGCGCGGCTGTTGGGCCAGCCATCGCGCGGGTCAACGATGCGCATGCGGTCCAGCCCGAAATTCCACATCGCGCGCGCCGCCGCACCGATATTTTCGCCCATCTGCGGGCGAACAAGAACAAAGGCAGGCTGGTCCGGTGTTTCGGTCATGATGGTTCCCTTGTTCAGCGCGTCTTAGCGCCGGATCGACGCGGTGAAAAGGCTGGAGCGGGGCAAGGTCGTGGGAAGGGAGAGACCGGAGGGTGCGCTGCCCCCGCCCTGCGGGCCCCCCGGGGTATTTGGAAACCGAAGAAGCCGGGGGGCCCGGTGCCCGACCGCGCGGGATCTGCTGGCGCGGGTTTTGCGGCTCCCAGTTTTACGCCCACTGGTTTTACGCCCACTGGCCATCGACGGCATCCGGCGCTAGAGGAGGCAGACCCCCGTGCCATCAGATCAGGAGCGTGCGATGACCCAACCGGACCGTCCGCAGACTTACCTTGTGACCCCGCCGGCCTTTGACCCCGAGGTGTTCGCGCCGCGTCTGGCCGGCGTGCTGGATCGTGTGCCGGTGGCCTGTCTGCGGCTGGCGCTGGCCACCGGAGACGAAGACGCCATTCTGCGCGCCGGCGACATGCTGCGGGATGTGGCCCATGCCCGCGATGTGCCGATCGTCATCGAGCGTCACGTGCTGATGGTGGACCGGTTGGGGTTGGACGGCGTGCATCTGATGGACGGTGCCCGGTCCGTGCGCAAGACCCGTAAGGATCTGGGCGCGGATGCCATTGTGGGGGCATTCTGCAATGCCACCAGACATGACGGGATTTCCGCCGCCGAAGCCGGGGCGGATTACGTGGCCTTTGGCCCGGTCGGCGGCGCGTTGGGGGATGGCCGGCTGGCGGATGCGGAGCTGTTCGGCTGGTGGTCCGAGATGATCGAACTGCCGGTGGTCGCCGAAGGCGGACTGGATGCCGACTTGATCCGCGCCTTGGCGCCCCAGACCGATTTCTTTGCGATCGGCGACGAGATCTGGCGCCATGACGATGCGGTGGCTGCGCTGGCCGCGTTTGTCGCGGCGATGGGCTAAGGCTCCATGCCGTCGCGCACGGCTGTTTCCAGCGCGGCGGCCAGCGATTTGCGGTTCGGGTAGGCATCGACGCGCAGCGGCGGATGATAGATCACCCGCACCGAACCCTGCCTCGGGGCAGCCAGCACCTGCGCCAGATGCGATCCGAAACTCATGTCGCCCCACCAGCCGTAGAATCGCGGATCGCTGCCGGGCGGGGCGGTATAGATGACGCTGACTGGCTGGATCGTCAGATCGTGGCGCAGGTCTGGGGTCATGAAGGCTTCGAAAAGCGTGGTCTTGAACGGCAGCACGCGGCGGCCATCGGTCGATGTGCCTTCGGGAAAGAACAGCAACTGGTGCCCCGCCAACAGCCGTGCAGCAAAGGTTTCAGTCTGCGCGCGGGCGGCGCGCGGGTCGCGCGCGATGAACACGGTGCCGGTGGCGCGCGCCAGAAGGCCGATGCCCGGCCAGTCTGCGACCTCGGATTTCGACACGAAGTAGATCGGCTGCCCGGCGTTCAGGGCAAAGATGTCTAGCCAGGACGCATGGTTGGCCACGACGGCACCGCGCCCGGTCATCGGACGGCCCCGTACGTGATAGCTGATGCCCAGCAGGCGCAGCGCGTTGCGGCATACCGTTCGGGTGATGCGCGGTGTCCATGGGCGATGCAGTCCGAACAACGGACGTTCCAGCAACCGCAGCGCAAGATGCAGCGCAAGGCCCCCCGCCAACAACACGATCAGCGGGGCGACCCGCAGCAGGCTGCGCAGCCGCGCCGCGCGCGGGACCGGGACCACCGGCAGCGGGTCCGGACCATGCCATGTGGTCATCGTTCTGGGCCCTTGGAATAGATCGACGCCTGCCGTGCGTTCAGCCGGGCGGTGTCCATGATCAGGCAGACGTCGATGGTGTTGAAGGCGTGATCGACATGGGCTCCGTCGCCCACCACGCCGCCCAGCCGCAGATAGGCCTTGATCAGCGCCGGCACCGCCAGCATCGCGGCGCGCCGGTCGATGCGGTCCGCCGGGATCAGATCCATCGGTTGATAGGTCCGCGCCCGGACGCGCAGCGCCGGCGGGGCAAGATGGGCGTGGTGCAGCAGCGAAAGCGCCGGCGCGATGCGGGTCACATCGGTGCCGGCAAAGGACGCGGTGCCGAACAGGACCTCGATCCGCTGATCCGCGACGTGATCAGCCAGCGCCGACCACAGGTGAAACATCGCCGCCCCGCCGCGATAGGCCGGATCAAGACAGGACCGGCCCAGTTCCAGCAATCGCCGGTCCGACGACAACAGCGGTGTCAGGTCATATTCGCTGACGGAATAGAACTGGCCCGCAGCCCGGGCCTGTGCGGCATTCGCCAGCCGGTAGACGCCCACGACCCGGTCGCCGGCGGCCGCGTCAATCAGCAACAAATGATCGAAATGCTCATCGAACGGATCGGTTTCGAGGCCCCGCAGATGGTCAACGCCGGGGCCGTCGCTGCCCATTTCCTGCACGAACACGCGGTAACGCAACGCTTGCGCGGCGGCCAGATCGGCGGCGTCGCGGGCCAGGCGGGTGTGAAACTGCGGATCGGATGTCGGGGGCATGCGGGCTTTTCGAATGGGGTCTTTCAGGATGGTAAGGCCTGACTGGAAAATCCTGACCGAAAAAACCCGGTCTGACAGCATTTGGCAGAAAAAAATCTGGTTCGCGCCGATGTAGGCGGGGTCTGCGCCGATGACAACCGGCGTCTTTCTGGCACGCGTCCCGGGTGGCGTTCACCTTTCGTTAATCGTGATCAGCGATCAAAGACGGGATCAAGCGTGATGCGTGCGCCGTCGATCACCAGTTTGCCCATATCCGGGAACATCACTGTGACCCTGCCGCCGATGTTGGATTGCACCTGCCCTATGCCCCAATCCGGCTGTCCGGGGTGGCGCACGAACATGCCTGGTGTCAGGAATGCATTCAGGTCTGTCATGATCCGCCCTCTGGAGGTGTCGCTTGTCCGTATCCAACACAACCGCTCTTAACGCCAATCTGGCGGCCTTGATAGGCTCGCGCATCTGTCATGACCTGATAAGCCCGGTGGGTGCGGTCGGCAACGGGCTGGAATTGTTGCAGATGATGCCAGGCTCAACCGGCCCGGAAATGGATCTGATCGCCGACAGCGTGGCGGCGGCCCGGACTCGCATCCTGTTTTTCCGCGTCGCATATGGCATGGCCATGCCGGACCAGATGCTGGGCCGGGCGGAAATCACCGGGCTGCTGGCCGACATGGACCGGGGCGGGCGGGTGCGCATTGCCTGGGCGGTGGCCGAAGACCTGCCAAGACCCGAAGTGCGGCTGGCGTTTCTGGCGCTGCAATGTGTCGAGGCGGCGATGCCCTGGGGTGGCACGGTGCGGTTCACCCGCGCAGGGGGCCGGTGGACCGTGACCGCAACGGCCACCCGGCTGCGCATCGATCAGGCGCTATGGGGCAACCTGTCGCTGGAACGTCCCGATTGCCGCGTGGCGCCCGCCGAGGTCCAGTTTGCCTTGTTGCCGGTTTTGCTGGCGGATCAGACGCGCCGCCTGACGGCGCGGATGACCGAGACCGACATCACGATCAGTTTCTGAGGCGGGGACAGGATCAGCCATCCGGCGCCGCAGCATTCGATGCAGGCCGTAAGATATTAATTATAAACAGTTATGTCCGGATCGTGCCGTCGCCGGTGACCAGATACTTGAATGAGGTCAGCTGTTCCGCCCCCACCGGGCCGCGCGCATGCAGTTTACCTGTCGCGATGCCGATTTCCGCGCCCATGCCAAATTCGCCGCCATCGGCGAATTGCGTGGACGCGTTGCGCAGCAGGATCGCGCTGTCCAATCGCTGCATGAAACGATCTGCTGTGGCATCGTTTTCGGTCAGGATCGCTTCGGTGTGGTTCGATCCATAGGTTCGGATATGGGCAATCGCGCCGTCCACGCCATCGACGATGCGGGCCGCGATGATCATGTCCAGAAATTCGCGACCGAAATCGTCCGGTGCGGCGGGCACGGTGCCGGGCACGGTCAGCAGATCGCCGTCGGCCCGGACCTCGACCCCTGCGGCTAGCAGATCGGTGATCAGCACACCCCCGTGCGCCGTCCAGAACCGCCGGTCGATCAGCAGGCATTCGGCAGCGCCACAAATTCCGGTGCGGCGGGTTTTGGCGTTGACGACCACGCGCCGCGCCTTGGCCAGATCGGCATCGCCATCGGCGTAGACATGGCAGATGCCTTCAAGGTGGGCGAACACCGGCACGCGCGCTTCGGCCTGCACCAGCCCCACCAGCCCCTTGCCGCCGCGTGGCACGATAACGTCGATATGGTCCACCATGCGCAGCATGTCTGTCACGGCCGCACGGTCGCGGGTCGGAACGAGCTGGATCGCGGCTTCGGGCAAGCCTGCGGCGCGCAGACCGGCTGCAAGGCAGGCGTGGATCGCGCTGGCGGAATGAAACGATTCCGACCCGCCGCGCAGGATCACCGCATTGCCGGATTTCAGGCACAGAGCCCCTGCATCGGCCGTGACGTTGGGACGCGATTCGTAGATCACGCCGATGACGCCCAAAGGTGTGGCAACGCGCTGGATGCGCAGTCCGTTGGGCCGCGTCCAGTCCGCCAGAACGCGCCCGACCGGGTCGTCCTGGGCCGCGATGTCGCACAATCCGGTGGCAATCGCGGCCAACCGGCCCGCATCCAGCCGCAAACGGTCCAGCATCGCGGCGCTCAGGCCCTTGTCCGCGCCATAGGCCATGTCCAGCACGTTGGCGTCCAGAATGACCTGCTGCTGATCGTGGATGGCCGTCGCCGCCGCCCGCAAGGCGGCGTTTTTCTGATCGCTGCCGGCAAAGGCAAGATCGGTCGCGGCCGCGCGCGCGGCTTGGCCGATACGGATCATGTGAGCGGAAATGTCAGTCATGCCAGCCTCTTAAATCACCATGTCATCGCGATGGATCAATGCTGCACGGCCCGGATAACCGAGAATCGCCTCGATGTCGCCAGACCTTCGGCCCTTGATCGCATCCGCCTCTGTGGCCGTGTAGCGGATGAGGCCCTGCCCCATCCGCTGTCCGGCCGGGCCAAGGATTGCCACCGGATCGCCGCGCCCGAACGCACCATTGACGCCGGTCACGCCGGCCGGCAACAGGCTGCGCCCATCCGTTAGGGCCGTTGCGGCACCGGCGTCCACCGTCACGTAGCCTTTAGGTTTCATCGCGCCGATCCAGCGTTTCCGCGCCAATTGCGGGTCCAGTTGCGCGGTAAACCACGTGCAGGCCGCGCCCTGTTCCAGCGCCAGCAAGGGACGCGCCACCGATCCTTCGGTGATGCACAGCGCGCACCCCCCGGCGGTGGCGGTTTTTGCCGCCCTCAACTTTGTGATCATGCCGCCCTTTGACAGGCCGGATACACCCTCGCCCGCCATCGCCGTGATATCCGGGGTGATGTGATCCACCACGTCGAACCGCCGCGCGGTCGGATCGGTATGCGGGTTGGCGGAATAGAACCCGTCGACATCGGACAGCAGCACCAACTGATCCGCGCCGATGGTCACGGCCACCTGTGCGGCCAGCCGGTCATTGTCGCCATACCGGATTTCATCCGTGGCCACGGTGTCGTTTTCGTTCACGATGGGCACGACATGTAGCGACAAAAGCGTTTCCATCGTCGCGCGGCTGTTCAGATACCGCCGCCGGTCGGTGCTGTCTTCGAGTGTCACGAGGATCTGCCCGGTGGGAATGCCATGCGGCGCCAGCACCTCTTCGTAGGCGCGCGCTAGCCGGATCTGGCCGACGGCGGCCGCGGCCTGTGATTGTTCCAGCGCCAATGGCCCTTTCGGAAGGCCCAACACCGCGCGCCCCAGCGCGATCGACCCCGACGACACCAACACCACATCGACGCCGCGCGCCCGGATCATCGCCACGTCGGTGGCCAGCCCCGCCAGCCAACCGGCGCGCAGCTGACCGGTGGCACGGTCCACCAACAGGGCAGAGCCGATCTTGACGACCAGACGTTTCGCTTGGCCTAGGGACGCCATGCATCATCCCCGGGATTCTGGCCGGGTTTGGCGCGGTCGATCCGGCGTTTCAGCACGCGCAGCACATCGTCCACGCCTTCGCGGCTGACGCCGGAACAGATCATCACCGGCTGGCCGGCCACGGCCTCCAGTTCGGCGCGCAGGAATGCGCGTTCCTCTGCGTCCAGAGCGTCGATCTTGTTCAGCGCCACGATGCGCGGCTTGGTATCCAGACCAGCGCCATAAGCTGCCAGTTCGGTCACGATGGTGCGGTAGTCGTCCAGCAGACTGCCCGACGTGCCATCGACCAGATGCAGCAGCACCGCGCAGCGTTCGATATGGCCCAGAAACTGATCGCCGAGGCCCCGCCCTTCGGACGCGCCTTCGATCAGGCCGGGAATGTCGGCGAGCACGAATTCAGTGCTGTCGATCCCGACAACGCCGAGGTTCGGGTGCAGCGTGGTGAACGGGTAATCCGCGATCTTGGGCTTTGCGTTCGAGGTGGCAGCCAGAAAGGTGGATTTTCCGGCATTCGGCAGCCCCACCAGACCGGCGTCCGCGATCAGCTTCAGCCGCAGCCAGACCATCCGTTCGACACCCGGCTGGCCCGGATTGGCGTTGCGGGGCGCCTGGTTCGTCGAGGTCTTGAACCGCAGGTTGCCCCAGCCGCCATTGCCGCCGCGCGCCAGCAACACGCGCTGGCCTTCGGTGGTCAGGTCGGCGATCACAGTTTCGCCGTCCTCGTCCAGGATTTCGGTGCCGACCGGTACCTTCAGGGTGATGTCATCGCCCCCTGCCCCGGTCATCTGCCTCCCGCCGCCGCCGCGCCCGTTCTGCGCAAAGAAATGCTGCTGGTAGCGAAAATCGATCAGCGTGTTCAGCCCATCGACCGCCAGCGCATAGACCGACCCGCCGTTGCCGCCATCGCCGCCATCGGGACCGCCGAATTCGACGAATTTCTCGCGGTGGAAACTGGCCGCGCCATTGCCGCCGGCGCCGGACCGGATCATGACCTTGGCAAGATCGAGGAATTTCATGCGTGCCGCCTTTTGGTTCCGGCCCCTCGATACTGCATGTCGCAGCGGAGGCTCAATCGCGTTTGAATGTGTCGCCCAGTTTTCGGGAATAGGTCCATGTCGCCACCTTGGCGCCTCGTGCGACCGAATGGCTTTCGGCGTCGCCCAGATAGTGAAAGCCGTTATTGGTCAGGACGCGCGCCGAGGCCGGGTTGTCCTGAAATACCTCGGCAAACAGGGTGTTGCACTGCTGCGGGTTGGCGTTGATCAACGCCTGCACCGCCGCAGACGCAAGCCCGGTGTTCCACCAGGCGGGCGCGACCCAGAACCGGATTTCCGATTGCCCGTCATCGACACGGTCCAGACTGACCAGCCCCATCACTTCGGGCGCGCCGACTTTGGTGCCGTCGATGGCCCAGACGTCCTCGCTGCGTTTCGGCGACAAGCTGCGCGCGATAAACGCATCGACCGCGCCCGGCGGCATCGGATGCGGCAGGTTGCGCGTCATCCGCGCCACCCGTTCGTCCGACGCATACATCCCGATCAGCCCGGCATCAGACGCGCGCAAGGGGCGCAGGTCGAACCGTTCTGTGGCGACGACGTCTTGGGTCGGAACGGGTACTTGCACAGTTTCGGGCAACATGGGTCTCCTCCTCGGACCGCGGGACATCCGGCTTTCGCCCCTCCCCGGGCGAATGCCAAAATGTGAAAGGGGACCGGCGGTGCCGATCCCCTTGCAACAGGTTCTGGCAGCGCGGCTTACTCGGCGGCCTCGACCACCATGGCGACCGGGGGCAAGACGGACACAAAGGTGCGCCCCTTCAGACCCTTGTGGAACGTCACCTTGCCTTCGGTCACGGCAAAGATCGTGTGATCGCTGCCCATGCCCACGCCTTCGCCCGGCCACCATCTGGTGCCACGCTGGCGGATAATGATGTTGCCGGAAATCGCGGCTTCGCCGCCAAATTTCTTGACGCCCAGACGACGGCCCGCGGAATCGCGACCGTTGCGCGAGGAACCGCCTGCTTTCTTGTGTGCCATGCGAACTTACTCCTGTGCGACTGCGGTTGCGGGGACAAACGGCACGGAACCGGCACCGATTGCGGCCTTGACCCCGGTATCGCCTGCGCCGGAGGCGAGAATGCCGGTGATCTTGATGAGCGTCAGTTGCTGACGGTGGCCACGGGTCCGCTGCGACGAATGTTTCCGGCGGCGTTTCCAGAACGCGATGGTCTTGTCGCCCTTGATCTGATCGACGACTTCGGCCTGCACGGCGGCACCGGCCACAAAGGGCGCGCCAACGGTCATGGCGTCGCCGCCCAGCATCAGGATGTCATTGAATTGTACTGTTTCGCCCGCGTCAGCAGCCAGTTTTTCGATCCGGAGCGTATCGCCCGACCGTACTGTATACTGCTTGCCGCCGGTCTTGAGGACCGCAAACATGTCGTCTTCCTTTGTCTACCGCATCCTGTGGCCCCGCATCGCGGTGTTGCCGGGAAAAACCCGCCTCGGACAGCGCGCCCCGATCGGGGCGTTCATTGATATAAACCCGGGCCAGAGAAACCCCTGCCCGGGATGCGGTCGTATCACGCAGGCGCGCCGCGAAGTCAAGAGCGAAGGCCCCGGCCGGGGTCAGAGATCCTCGCCCGACAGCCGGCTGGCCAATGCCAGACCCAGCGCATAATTCAGATCGCCGTACATCCGGTCAAATCCGGCAAACAAGGCCACGTTCAACGCCTTGCCCTCGGGGGTCAGCGACAGTTCGACGTAGCCGGCGATGCCGTCCACCGGGATGTCGCGATACGCCCGCGTCAGCAGTGACCGCAGCCAAAGCGCGGATTCGGTGCGGGTTTCCTCCTCGCGGCTCCAGACATCGTCCAGCATCTCGGCCTCGGACATGTCCAGTTGCCCGCCCTGCGCCAGCCCCTGATAGAACCGCAGGCTGGCGTTCATGCCGCCTGACAGGTTCAGATCCACCATGTCATTCGCGGCGATGAAGGCCAGAATGGTCAGGCCGCGTGCGTCTTCGGATTCGGGCTTCGGCAGGGCGGACCGCGCCGCGTCTTCTGTTGCGGGGTCCAGAAACGCGCGCCGCGCCGCCAGTTCGCCCGCGATCAGTTGCTGGCCGATGTCGGACAGGAAATAGGCCGTCAAAGGGGCAAGATTGACACCGGCCAGACCCCGACGCAGTTCGGCGGTCACCACCGTCAGCATGCGGTCTTCGTCATACAGCCGGTCCAGATCGGTCAGCCAGCGCGCATCGTTGCGGTCGGGCAGCAGGTTCGCGCCCAGATCTTCGCCCTGCGCCAACCCCTCGGCGCGCATCACGCCCAGCACGTCGGGCAGGCGCAGCGCGTTGACCAGACCGGTCAGATCGGCAGGGTCGGCGCGCAGCGGCGCGGCCCAGACCAGCAGCACGATCAGCATCACCCGCAGCGGGCGCATCCAGACCGGATATCCCAGGGCCATCACAGGTCTTTCCCCGGGCGCAATTCCGCCATGCGCAGAGCCAGCGTTTCAAATCGTTGCACCATGATCTCGAATTGCACCGCGTTCATCAACCCGTAGACCTGCCGCATCAACGGTGCCTCCAGCGCGGCGGCATAGGTCTGCAGATCGACATCGGAAAACATCGCATACGTCGCGACGGAATTTTCCATCATGGACCGTTCCATGTGATCCCTCGTCGCGGCGCGGCTTTCGGCGATCAGGGCGCGCAACCGCGCCACGTCCACCTGCAGATCGATCACGCCCGCAGCATCGGCCGCCTGCAGGAACCTGATCTGGATTTCCTCCAGCGCGCGCGCGCCGGTTTCGGTCGCATCCAGCGCCCCGATCATGCGCTGCAACACGGCAATCCGGTCCGGGCGGGCGGCCTGCACGGCGGCAGCGGCCTGCGACGCAGTTTTCTGATCGGACGGCGTGCGATGCGACGCGTTTTCCGCCAGCACCAGACGCTGTCCCAGATCAGAGGCATAGAACTCAGCGGCATGGTTCAGCATGGCATCATCCAGCGTTTCCGCCAGCATCTGCGCCGCGTCATTGCGCATCGCCGCCGGGGCGAACACGTCATCCACCAACCGGGTCCAGTCCGCGCCAAATTCATCCGGCGCGCGCCCAAGCAACGCAGGCGCCATCGCAGCGGACTGTCCCAGCGTTTCGATGGCCGCATCAAACCCCGTGACCGTCAGAAATGCCGCGACCCGGTCACGGTCGGTGGCCGCAACGGCCTTTCCGGACGCACCCAAGGCCCCCAACAGCGTCAGGCAGGCCAACATCCCGCAAATCAGCGCGCGCCGCATTGTGACACCCTTTTTGTGATGGCCGCGTCGTGCTGATCACGGCTGTCTTGCGGCCAAAGGTAGGGCCGCCGACCCGCCATTGCAAACGCTACCGTGCATTGTGCCGGCAAAGCCTGTCCTGCGGCGCGATGTGCGACACGCTGTCCGTTGGGGCGACGCGCGACCGTGCAATGCAAATCTACCCGACACCCCTTGCGCGCTGCTTTTGGGTTGGCTAAACAACCGCACCACGACCCCGCGGAGAGGTGGCAGAGTGGTCGAATGCGGCGGTCTCGAAAACCGTTGTGGGTGCGAGCCCACCCAGGGTTCGAATCCCTGTCTCTCCGCCACTTGCCCTTGAGGAAAGTTTCTCTCCCCCCGGCTGCGGCCGGATTTTTCCGTTGTTTTCGAGGGTTATGCGGGATGGGCTGAGCACTGGACCTTTCGCCGAGAGGCCCGAAAGCGTTCTGTCCGGGCCAATACTCTCCAAAGCTGTTGCCTGCGCCATTTCGGTGAATTTCTTGCAACACGCTGACTTCATTAGGTTTCATCGAGCGCAGGATTCGCTCGCTTTCGACAATACATTCGCACTCCGGGCACGACCCGCATCGGAACTTGTCGGCAAGGTTAGCGTCAATGATAACCTGCAATCTCCGACAGCAACGCCTCGGCCTGTGCCAGCACGCCCCGAACGGCGGCGTCCTCCAGATCTGGTGGATAGCCGTACTTCCGAAGGATGCGCTTAACGAGAACCCGCAACCGGGCCCGGGCGCTGTCGCGGTGCGCCCAGTCGATGCTGACGTTCGCCTTCAGGCCCTTCAGCAGCTCATGCGCAATAATCTTCAGTTGGTCATTGCCGAGGATATCGACGGCGCTCTGATTGTCGGCCAAGGCGTCATAGAAAGCGATTTCCTCTGGTGTCAGGCCGGTTTCTTCGCCCCTGTTTCTGGTGTCGCGTAGTTCCTTCGCCAGCGCGATCAGCTCTTGCAGCACCTCGACCGTGCTGATGGCGTTGGTGTGATATCGGGAGATTGCTTCTTCCAACCGTTCCGAAAACTTCCGCGTCTCGATTACGTTCGACCGGCTGCGCGATCTGATCTCGTCATTCAGCAGCTTTTTCAGGGCCTCCAAGGCGAGGTTCTTCTTCTCCATTTGCCCGATTTCGGCCAGGAACTCATCGGACAGGATGGAAATATCCGGTGACGATAGCCCGGCCGCCGACAGGATGTCGACGATCTCGGTTGAAGCGACAGCGCCGTTCACGATCTGCCGGATGGCAAGGTCGCGGTCAGCGGAGGAGCGCCCAGAGGTATCGGCCGCCTTCATCATGGCAGCGCGCACTGTCTGGAAGAAGCCCACCTCGTCGCGCACATCGCGGGCTGTATCGCTGGCAGAACAGAGTGCAAAGGCTTTGGACAGCGCCAGAACGACATCCTGATACCGACGATGCGCGGCTTTCTTGGCGTCTTTGTCGGTTTCTCGCTGTGCTGCCTCATCCTGACGCGCCAAGATCCAGTCCAGCGCTTCTGCCAGTGCCACAAGGCGCTGGTGGGGCGTTCCGGTCAGGCCGCGCGAATAATCCAAGCCGTGGAACATGGCGCGCACCACATGAAGCCGTTCCAGAAGGGCGGCAACCGCCTCGGCCTCGTCGATCCCGGCCTGTTCCTGATCCGAAGCGGAATACTGGCCCAGCGCCGATTTGAGGTTCTGGGCAATGCCGATGTAATCGACGATCAGACCAGCGGGCTTGTCGCGGAACACCCGGTTCACCCGCGCGATGGCCTGCATCAACCCGTGCCCGCGCATGGGCTTGTCGATGTATATCGTGTGCATAGACGGCGCATCAAATCCGGTCAGCCACATGTCGCGCACGATCACCAGCTTGAGCGGGTCTTTCGGATCCTTCGCGCGCTTGGCCAGCAGATCGCGCCTCGCCTTGCCGCCGATGTGGGGTTGCCACGCTTCGGGGTCCGAGGCCGACCCGGTCATCACGATCTTGATCAGGCCGCCCGCATCACCATCCGAATGCCATTCCGGCCGAAGGGCCACGATCTGACTGTAGAGATCTACGCAGATGCGGCGGCTCATACAGACGACCATGGCCTTGCCGTCCATCGCTTGCACACGGGCCTCGAAATGCGCGACCAGATCTTCGGCAACCATTACAAGCCGTTTCTCGGACCCCACAAGTGCCTCGACTGTGGACCATTTGCGCTTTAGCCGCTCCTGCTCGCTGACGGCCTCATCCTCGGTCAGCTCTTCGATTTCGGCGTCAATCTTGGGCTTTTCCTCGTCGGGCAACTCGATCCGGGCAAGACGGCTTTCATAATAGATCGGCACCGTCGCCCCGTCTTCTACGGCACGGCTGATGTCGTAGACGTCGATGTAATGGCCGAACACGGCGGGGGTGTTCACGTCGTCCTTTTCGATGGGCGTTCCGGTGAAGCCGATGAAAGAGGCGTTCGGCAACGCGTCGCGCAGGTGCTTGGCGAAGCCGTAGGCGATGGCGCCCGTCTTCTCTATCCGAGCCTTGAACCCGTACTGGCTGCGATGTGCCTCATCGGCGATGACCACTACGTTGCGCCGATCGGTCAGCATGGGGTAGGCCACGCCCTTTTCGGGGGCGAACTTTTGTATGGTGGTGAAGATGACACCGCCCGAGGCGCGCGACAGTGCCTTTTGCAGATCCTCGCGGCTTTCGGCTTGTACCGGCGTCTGGCGGATCAGGTCGCGGCACATTGAGAAGGTGCCGAACAGTTGGTCGTCCAGATCGTTGCGGTCGGTGATCACCACGATGGTCGGGTTTTCCATCGCGGGTTCGCGCACCAACTGGCCGGCATAGAACGCCATCAGCAGGCTCTTACCCGAGCCTTGCGTGTGCCAGATCACCCCGGCTTTACGGTCACCCTGCGATCGGCTGGCCTCGACGGTGCTGAGCACGGCGCGCTTGACGGCATGGAACTGGTGATAGCCTGCAATGATCTTGGCGATTCCGTTCGGAGTCTCACCAAAGACGGTGAAATCCCGCAGCAGCGACAACAACCGTGGACGGGCGAAGACCCCTTCGATCAGCACAGACATTTCTGGTGCGCCCTTGGGGGCCACGTCGGCGCCATCGGTCGTGCGCCAAGGCATGAAGCGTTCCAGATCAGCGGTCAGTGAACCGATGCGCGCTTTCATTCCGTCAGTCGTAACCAGCACCGCATTGGCGCGGAACAGCGACGGGATCTGTGCTTTGTACGTCTGTAACTGGTTGAAGGCTGCGCCCAATGTCGCCGTTTCTGCGCCGGGCTTCTTCACCTCGATCACGCCCACTGCTAGGCCGTTCAGAAATACCACCACATCCGGGCGGCGGTTGTTGCCGTTCTCAATCACGGTGAACTGCGCGATGGCCAGCCAATCGTTCAGCTGGTCGTCCGGGTCGACCAAGCGGACCGCATCGCCGCGGATCGTGCCATCCTCGGCGCGGTATTCAACCGGCACGCCTTGGACCATGGCGCGGTGCAGGCGGCGGTTCTCTTCGATCAGCGATGGACGCTCGACGCCCAGCAGCTTTCGCAACGCATCCTCGCGGGCGTCTTCGGGGATCTGTGGGTTCAGGCGGGCGATTGCATTGCGCAACCGATTGGGCAGGAACGTGTCAGAATAAGCCGCGCGTTCCGGGGTGCTGCC
>JBBQYB010000007.1:0-47605 GCA_038209095.1 Rhodobacterales bacterium | reverse complement strand
GTCGCCCTGAGCACGCGGGCCTCGATGCCGTCGCGCACGGCAGTGCGCGCCTCCTCGCTGCTGTCGCCAGCGAACATGTCGTGCACGAGCAGGGTCTTGCGGTCGGGGCTGACGTCGATGGTCAGCGTGCCGGGCGTGAGGGAGATGAAGTTGCCGACCAGCGTGATCTCGGCATCGCTGGTCGCGCGCAGGGGGATGGTGGTGAAGCGCGGACGCGTGACGTCGCGGGGCGCTATCACGGCGCGGGCGACGGCGACGCTGGAGATCACGAGATCCCACAGGAAGACGACGAAGAGCCAGAGGGCGAAGAAGGGGCGAAGGATCAGGCTCATGGCAGCTCCAGTCCGACGGCGGCGACATAGGCGGCAGGATCGATGAGGCTCGCGGCGATGGCGGCCGCGGCGTCGAGGACGGGTTCGGGGCGCAGTCCGACCAGCAGGAGGAGGCCCGTGAGGAGGATCACCGGGGCCACCATGGCTAGCGGCGGGCGGCCCGAACAGGCTGCGTCGCCACGGGGGTGGGACGACCAGAACATCGCACCCCAGACCCGCGCCATGGCGAAGAGGGTGAGGAACCCGGTCGCAAGGACGATGGCGGTCAGGAGATGGTCGCCGGTGTCGAGGGTGGCGCGGATCAGCGTGAACTTGGCCCAGAAGCCTGAGAAGGGCGGGATGCCGGAGAAGGACAGCGCGCCGAGCAGGAAGAGGCCGGAGAACCAGGGGCTCGCGCGCCAGATGCCGCCGGCCTCCGCGAAGGTCTCGGAGCCTGCGATGCGGCGCGCGCCGCCCGCCCCGAGGAACAGCGTGGCCTTCGCCACGATGTCCTGGAGCATGTAAAAGACGCCGCCCAGGATCGCGAGGGGGGTGCCGATCGCGAGGCCGAGGATCATCGATCCGACGGACGTGATGACGCCGAAGCCGAGCACGCGGCGGATGGAGGGCTGGGTCAGCGCGCCGAGCCCGCCCGCGATCATCGAGAGGACGGCGAGCCAGAGGAGCAGCGTCTGGATCGGCGTGCCGTCGATGTCGTAGACCAGCGTGAAGACGCGCAGGAGGGCGTAGACGCCCACCTTGGTCAGGAGGGCCGCGAACAGCGCCGAGGTCGCGACGTTCGGGGTGTGGTAGGAGGCGGGCAGCCAGAAGAACAGCGGGAACAGCGCGGCCTTGGAGGCGAAGGCGAAGATCAGGAAGGCGGCGGAGGCCATGATCGGGACCTCCATCTCGCGGCCGAGGAGCCGGCCGTGCAGGTCCGCCATGTTGAGCGCTCCGGTGGCCCCGTAGAGCAGGCCCACGCCGGAGATGAAGGCGACGGTGCCGATGAGGTTGAGGCCTGCGTATTTGACCGCGCCGTCGAGTTGCAGCCTGCCGCCCCCTATGACGAGGAGGCCGAAGGACGAGATCAGCATCACCTCGAACCAGACGTAGAGGTTGAAGAGATCGCCCGTCAGGAAGGCGCCGACGACCCCGGTGAGCAGGCCGTGGACGAGGGCGTGATAGCCGTGGCGCTCCTCGGCTGGGGTGACCTCGGCGCGGGCGAAGACGATGACGCAGACGGCGATGATCCCGGTCAGGGTCACGAGGATCGCCGAGAAAAGGTCCGCCACGAAGGTGATGCCGAAGGGGGCGGGCCAGCCGCCGGCCTGGGCCGCGACGGGGCCGTTCGAGAGGACGTGAAGAAGGAGGCGCAGGGCGGACCCGAGGAGGGCGAGCGCCCCGATGAGTGAGATCGCGCGCTGGAGCGCCAGGGAGCGGTAGGCGAGCAGGACCAGCACCGCGGTGAAGAACGGAATGACGAGCGGCCAGAAGAGGAGCATCAGGTGCGCGCCTCGCCGGTATCCTCGGTGCGGGGTGCTGTCATGGGCTCGGCGTCGCGCATGTCGTCCATGCGGACGGTGCCGAGGACGAAATAGGCGCGGTAGGCGAGGCAGAGCGAGAACACCAGAAGGCCGAACCCGATGACGATGGCCGTGAGGATCAGGGCCTGGGGCAGGGCGTTGGCGGCACCGACGACGGTCTTGTCGCCCACGGCCACCAGCGGCGGTTCGGCATAGGTGAGCCGCCCGCCCGCGAAGATGAGCAGGTTGGCGGCATTGGAGATCATGGTGAGGCCGAAGAGATAGGGCAGAAGCTTGCCCGACATCATCAGATAGGAGCCCGCGGCCACGAGCAGGCCGGCAATGAGGGCGAGGGCTACCTCCATCAGGCGTCCCCGTCCGAGCGGTCGCTGTCGAGAGCATCCTCGAGCGCGAAGAGGATGCCGCAGATCGTGCCGAGCACTACGAGATAGACCCCGAGATCGAAGAGGAAAATCGAGCCGAAGGGCAGGCCGGATTTCGAGCCGTCCGCGTTGACCTCGATCAGCGGCCAGATGCCCTGAAGGAAGAAGCCGGTCGTGAGCCCGCCCCAGAGGCCCGCGACAAGCGCGCAGCCAAGGCCGAACGCGGCCATCGCCTGCGGATCGACACGCAGCGCGCGCCGGGCCGCTGCCCTGCCCTCGGCCTTTTCCAGTAGGGCGAAGGCGGTGGCGGCGAGCAGGCCGCCGATGAACCCGCCGCCCGGCTCGTTGTGGCCGCGGTAGAAGACGAAGGCGGACAGGATCAGCGTGACAGGCACGAGGATCCGCGTCGCCGTCGAGAGGATGACCGAATTCATTTTACAGCCTTTCGCCCGGCGCGCAGGGCGGCGATCGCGGCAACCCCAGCGAGCACGACGACGCCGATCTCGCCCAGGGTGTCGAAGCCGCGGAAGTCCACGAGGATCACGTTGACGATGTTGCGCCCGAAGGCGTCGGGCGCGCTGCGGGCCTCGAAATAGCTCGTCATGTAGCGGTCGAGGTCGGTGCCGAGCACGGCAATGGCCGTGAATGCGACGCCGGACCCGAGGATGCCAGCCACCACCGCGTTGCCGGCCCGGAACGGGATCACGCCGGTGGGCGGCAGGCGGACCATGGCGATGGCGAGAAAGATCACGATCAGGATCTCGACGAAGAGTTGGGTCATGGCGACGTCGATGGCTCCGAAAAGCACGAAGATGAGTGCGATGCCGGCCCCGATGCCGCCCAGCGCCGCGATGGCCGTGAGCCGGGACGAGGTCAGCAGCACCACGAAGACGGAGGCCACGACGATGACGATGATCGCCCATTCGATCACGTCAAGCGATCCGCTGGAGCTTGGCCAGACCAGATCCCGCCCGACGAACAGCGCGAACCAGATCAAGAGGCCGAAGGCGAGGAAACTGCGCTGGAGATAGGTGGTCATCACGCCGTCCTGGATCCGTCCGGTGACGGAGGCCGCGAGGTCGCGCAGACCGCCGAGGGCGGCGTCGTACCAGGTCTCGGTGCGTGGCAGGATCGGCTCCGCGCGGGCGAGGGCGTCGCGGATCCGGTCGGCTGTCGCATAGAGCAGGAACCCGAGGGCGAAGGTCGCGAGGCTCAGCAGGAGCGCGAGGTTGACGCCGTGCCAGAGGGCGAGATCGATGGGCATGGGGCCGCCGGTCACCGCACGGGTCATCGGTCCGACGAGCCCGTATTCGGCGGCACCGGGGGCGAGGCCGAAGGCGAGACAGAGCACCGCGAGCACCGAGGGCCCGAGCCAGAGACCCCAGGAGGGGTCGGCGGGGTTGTCCTTGGGGCTGCGCCGCGCCCCGCCGAAGAACGGGCGCAGGGCCACGAGCCCGGCGCAGGCGATCATCAGCGCGTTCGAGACGAGGGCCGCGGTGGTGACGCCGAGTTGGCCGACCGGCGTGGCCTCGGCGGCCTTGTAGATCATCTCCTTGCCGATGAAGCCGAAGAAGGGCACCATACCCGCCATGGACAGCGCCGCGAGCGCGATGATGGCGCCGGTGAGGGGCATGGCCCCCCAGAGCCCGCCGAGCAGCGGATATTCGCGTGTGCCGGCCCCCTTTTCGATCATGCCGACGCTGAGAAACAGCGTCGCCTTATAGAGGGCGTGGACGATGATGAAGGTCATCGCCGCCGCGGCCCCATAGTCGGTGGAGGTGCCGAGCATCATGGTGATCGTGCCGAGTGCCATGACGGTGGTGTAGGCGAGCATCATCTTCATGTCGGTCTGGCGCAGCGCCCAGATCGAGGCGAGCAGCATGGTCACGGCCCCGATGGGTGTGAGCGTCCAGATCCAGAGCCCGGTGCCGCCCAGCGAGGGATCGAGCCGGGCGATCAGGTAGACGCCCGCCTTCACCATGGTGGCGGAATGCAGATAGGCGCTGACCGGGGTGGGGGCGGCCATGGCCCCCGGAAGCCAGAACTGGAACGGCCACTGCGCGGACTTGGTGAAGCAGCCGAGCATCACGAGCGCGAAGATCCAAGGGTATGCGTCGCTGGCGCGGAAGAGATCGCCGGCCGCGTTCATCTCCGAGAGGCGGTAGGTCCCCGCCATCGATCCCATGTAGAGGAGGCCCGCCAGCAGGGCGAGACCGCCGAAGCCCGTGACGAGGAGGGCCTGGAGGGCCGCGGCGCGGGCCTTGGCCTTTTCGTGGTCATAGCCCACGAGGAGGAAGGAGGTGATCGTGGTACCCTCCCAGAACATGAAGAGCGTGACCGCATCGTCGGCGGTCACGAGCCCCAGCATGGACACCGCGAAGAGCGACAGCGTGACCAGGAGCCCGCCGAGCCGGCGGTCGGTCCGGAAATAGGTGGCGGAGTACAGGAGACAGATCGCGCCGATCCCGGTGATCAGGAGCGCGAAGGCCAGCGACAGCCCGTCGAGCCGGAAGGCGAACTCGACGCCGAAGTTCGGGGCCCAGGGTAGGACGATCTCGGGGGTGGCCCCCCCCGCCACGGGACCGATGAACCCCGAGAACCAGACGGCCGCCGCTAGCGCCGCGAGCGCGGGCAGATAGGCCCAGACGCCGGCAGGTTCGGTTCGGGCGTCGGAAGGGGCTTGCGCCAAGACGGGTCTCTCGCTTTGCGGTCAGGTGGCGCGCGCACGGGCCGATGTCCTCATGTTTGGGGGGAGAGACCCGAGACTTCAACCCCTTAAAGGCCGAAAGCCGGCGCTGAGGAGCCGTGGAAGGTCGGCGCTTTGGTGTCGCGGCGTGCTCGCCCAGGCGGGCGGGTGCCGCGTTACTCCGCGGCCGTCCTGAGGCCCTGCAACTCCGCCGCGGTGGGACGCGATCCGCGCAGGTAGAGAAGGCAGGTGGTGCGCAGCATCGAGGCGAAGTTCGACACGTCGCCGGTCATTTCCAGCGCCTCGTCATGGAGGACCGACAGGAACTTGGGCGTCGTGAGGCCCTGGTCTTCGGCGATCTCGTCGAGGATGCACCAGAAGGCACGTTCCAGCCGGAGGCTCGTGCAATGGCCCGCAATCCGGACGGACCGGCTGATCTGGCGGTAACCGTCCGGATCCTGGCCGGCGAAGATCTGGCACATGGCGTTTCCGTCGCATATCGTTTCTTGTGCAACATCATCCGCCTGTTTTGTCGCAGGCGCAATGCGCCAAAAGTCACAGACGTGGTAGCGGGCTGCCACCACATCGCCGGACCGGGCGGTATCATCGGGGACAAATTCGGGAGAACATGTTGTCCAAAGCCGTGCATACCATGATCCGCGTCCTCGAAGAGGCGCGATCGGTCGATTTCTACAGCCGCGCCTTCGGGCTCGAGGTGGCGGAGCGGTTCGACTTCGACACGTTCACGCTGATCTATCTTCGCAACGCGGAGGCGGATTTCGAGGTCGAATTGACCGTCAACAAGGACCGCACCGAGCCCTATGCGCTCGGTGACGGCTACGGGCACATCGCCTTCGTCGTCGAGGACCTGGACGCGGAGCATGCGCGGTTCGCGCAGGCGGGGTTCGCGCCGCGCAAGCTGGTCGATTTCGCAAAGGACGGGGTTCTGCTCGCGCGGTTCTTCTTCGTGGCGGATCCGGACGGCTATCAGATCGAAGTCATGCAGCGTCACGGGCGCTATCGCTGAACAGGGCGGGGGAACGCGAAGACGCGCCCCCGCGATCGGACCATAACGGGAGGAAGCCATGGTCACCATGCCACAGCCAAAACAGACGCCGGCCGCAGCCGGCGTGTCGCGTCGCCAGTTTCTGAGCAAGAGCGGGGTCGTCGGGGGTCTGCTGATCGTCACCCCCGCCGCCGTCTTCGGGCCGGACCGCGCCTGGGGGCTGGCCCCCGCGGCGCTGAGTTCGGAGCAGATGGCGACGCTGATCCAGATGGCGCGCGACGTCTATCCGCACGACCACGTGCCCGACCGGTTCTATGCGATCGCCGTGAAGGGCCATGACACGGCGGCCACGGAGGACCCAGAGACGAAGGCGATGCTGGAGGCGGGCCTCGCGGATCTCGATGCGCGGGCCGGCGGCAGCTACCGCGGGCTCGGCTGGGAGGACGATCGGGTGGCGATCCTGCGCGAAGTGGAGGACACGGCGTTCTTCCAGACGATCCGCGGGGGGCTCGTGGTCGGGCTCTACAACCAGCCCGAGGTCTGGCCGCTGTTCGGCTACGAGGGCGAGAGCTACTCCAAGGGCGGCTACATCAGCCGCGGGTTCGACGACATCGAATGGCTCTGAGGCGGGGATGAACCTGTCCGTGACATTTTAGGGAGATCAGGGAAATGGCAGCGCCATATGCATTGGACGACGATAGCGTCGTAGTCGTCATCGGATCGGGGGCCGGCGGCGGCACGCTCGGCAACGAGTTGGCCCAGAAGGGGATCGACGTCGTGGTCCTCGAGGCCGGCGGGCGGCACGAGATCGAGGATTTCGTGAACGACGAGTGGGCGAGCTTCAGCCAGATCAGCTGGCTCGACCCGCGCACCACCTCCGGCGACTGGCGGGTGGCGAAGGACTTTTCGGGCCTGCCCGCCTGGATCGTCAAGGCGGTGGGCGGCTCCACTGTGCACTGGGCGGGGGCGTCGCTGCGGTTGCAGGAGCACGAGTTCCGGGGGCTGACGACTTACGGGGCGGTCGAAGGGGCCAATCTGCTCGACTGGCCGATCACGCTGGCGGAGCTGGAGCGGTACTACGACATGGCCGAGGCCAAGATGGGTGTGACGAACACCCATGGCAACGCGCCGCTGCCAGGCAACAACAACTTCAAGGTGCTGAAGGCCGGGGCGGACGCGCTCGGCTACAAGGAATGCCACACCGGGAACATGGCGATCAACTCCACCGATCGCGACGGCCGGCCGATGTGCCAGCAGACGGGGTTCTGTTTCCAGGGCTGCAAATGGGGGGCGAAGTGGTCGACGCTCTATACCGAGATCCCGCGCGGCGAGGCGACCGGCAAGCTGGAGGTGCGCCCCAACGCGCAGGTGCTGCGGATCGAGCATGACGACAGCGGCAAGGTCACTGGCGTGGTCTATGCCGACGCAGAGGGCGTCGAGCAAAGGCAGGCGGCGCGGATCGTCGCGGTCGCGGGCAATTCCATCGAGAGCCCGCGGCTGCTGCTGAATTCTGCGTCCAGCATGTTCCCGGACGGTCTGGCGAATTCGTCGGGGCAGGTCGGGCGGAACTATATGCGGCACCTGACGGCCTCGGTCTACGGGGTGTTCGAGCAGCCGGTGCACATGGCCCGGGGCACGACCATGGCGGGGATCATCCGCGACGAATCGCGCCACGACACCTCGCGCGGCTTCGTGGGCGGCTACGAGATCGAGACGCTGTCCCTCGGCCTGCCCTTCATGGCGGCGTTCCTCGATCCGGGTGGCTGGGGGCGCAGCTTCGCCTCGGCGATGGACGGGTACGCGAACACCGCGGGCATGTGGATCGTGGGCGAGGACATGCCGCAGGAGACCAATGCGGTGACGCTCCACCCCGATCAGAAGGACAAGTTCGGACTGCCTATTCCCAACGTGAACTATTCGGACCATCCCAACGACGTCGCCATGCGCAACCATGCCTATGACGTGGGCGACCGGCTGTACCGTGCCGTGGGAGCGACCCGGACCTTCCCGACGCCGCCCTATCCGAGCACGCACAACCTCGGGACCAACCGCATGAGCGCCAATGCGAGGGACGGCGTGGTCAACGGCTTCGGCCAGAGCCACGACGTCGCGAACCTGTTCGTCTCGGACGGCAGCCTGTTCACCACCGGCGGCGCGGAGAACCCGACGCTGACCATCGTGGCGCTGGCCATCCGGCAGGCGGATTACATCGCGCAGGAGATGGCCGCAGGCACCATCTGAGGCCCCTGGGCCACCGGCGCGCGCCCTTGCGGACCGACTGGGGCCGGGCCATGTTTCGGGCATGGACCGGCACACCCTGAACCCCGACCGCATCGCGCGTGCGCTCCACGGGCCGCTCGCCGGTCCGATCGCGGGATCGTCGGACTACGACCTTGACCCGGAAGCCCGCCCCGCGCCCGCCCCCCTGCGCGCCGCCTCGGTCCTCGTGCCGCTGGTGGAACGCGGGTCGCGGCTGCACGTGGTGCTGACGCGACGGGCCGCCCGGCTCGCGCATCATCCCGGCCAGGTGGCGTTTCCCGGCGGGAAGCAGGATCCGGGCGATGCGGGGCCGGCCGACACGGCGCTGCGCGAGGCCGAGGAGGAGATTGGCCTGCCGCGGGACCAGGTGACGCTTCTCGGGTCCTTCGATCCGCACGAAACCGTCACGCGGTTTCTGGTCGAGCCCTTCGTGGGGCTGGTGCGCGGTCCGTTCAGGCCGCGGCCCGATCCCGCGGAGGTGGAGGAGGTGTTTGAGGTGCCGCTCGCCTTTCTGCTCGATCCGCAGCATGCGCAGATCCACCAGCGCGTCTGGGGCGGGCGGCAGCGGTTCTATTACGCGATCCCCTACGGCCCCCATTACATCTGGGGGGCCACGGCGCGCATCCTCAAGACGCTGTCGGACCGCCTGGCCGTGCCGTGAGCGGATTGCGCCTGACTGCGCCGTGGCTGCGGGCGGAGGCCCCGGCTGCGGTCTGCCGGGTGCTCGCGGCGGGAGGGCATCGCGCGCTGTTCGTCGGGGGATGCGTGCGCAATGCGCTGCTGGACCGGCCGGTGAGCGACATCGACATCGCGACGGATGCGACCCCGGACGAGGTGGCGGCCCTGGGACGGGCAGCGGGGTTGAAGGTGGTGCCGACCGGGATCGCGCACGGGACGGTGACGCTGGTGGTCAGGGGTGCCCCGGTGGAGGTGACGACCTTTCGGCGCGACGTGGAGACTGACGGACGCCATGCGGTCGTGGCGTACACTCGCGACGTGGCGGAGGATGCGGCCCGGCGGGATTTCACCATGAACGCGCTTTATGCCAGGCCGGACGGGGAGGTGATCGATCCACTGGGCGGCTTGCCGGATCTGCGGGCGGGGCGGGTGCGGTTCGTAGGCGATCCGTCGGCGCGCATCACCGAGGATTACCTGCGCATCCTGCGGTTCTTCCGATTTCAGGCGTGGTACGGCGACCCGAGCGGCGGGATCGATGCCGAGGGGCTGGCCGCCTGTGCGGCGCATCAGGACGGGCTGGGACATTTGTCGCGCGAACGCGTCGGAGCGGAGATGCGCAAGCTGCTCGCGGCACCGGACCCTGCCCCGGCGGTCTGCGCGATGGCGGCCAGCGGGATCCTCGGCCGCGTCCTGCCAGGAGCGGAGGCGAGGGCCCTCGCGCCGCTGGTGCAGGTCGAGGCGGCGCGTGAGGCGTCCTGGCTCCGGCGGCTCGCGGCGCTGGGCGCGCGGGACGGATGGGGGCCGGCACTCCGGCTGTCGCGGGCGGAGGTGCGGGCGCTTGGGGCCGTTCAGGGGGCGCTGGAGGGCGGGTTGCCGCCGGCGGCTTCGGCCTACCGTTTCGGGGCCGGGGCTGCGGAGGATGCGGCGCTGATCCGGGCGGCGGCGCTGGCTGCGGCCCTCGCGCCGGATCTGGAGGCCGAGATCAGTCGGGGTGCGGCGGCCGTCTTCCCGCTGCGGGCCGCAGATTTCGATCTGGAGGGGGCGGCGCTGGGCGCGCGGCTTCGGGCGCTCGAGGCGCTGTGGGTTTCGTCGGATCTGCGGTTGCCTGCGGCGGAGTTGCGCGCGGCGATGCCCTGAGGTGCGCTCAGGCCGGTTCGGCGGTCTCGAGGATCACGCGGCGAAAGACGTCGAGGATCTCGGCGGGGCCGGCGCGCTCGATGGCACCGGCGGCGACCTCCTCGCGGGTCCACATCCAGGAACGCGCGGGATCGTCGCGCATCGCCCAGTCGGGGCAGATGCGCGCCTCGGCGGGTCCGTGGATCAGGCAGGTGAGTTCGAGATGTCTGTCGTCCGCGCGGATCCTGGCATAGGTGGCGTCGATCGCCGGGCCGGGCCCTTCGAGCAGCTGGAGATAGAGATCGGCCCGGCAGATCAGCGCGCCGGTGATGCCGCTGGCCGCATTGTTTCGACGGGACTGGGAGAGGATGCCGTAGAGCGTCGTGGAGTCGAAACCGAACGGATGCGAGGCGTAGACCAACCGGACAAGTCCCATGGGCGTCTCCCTGTGTTGGAAGCACCCTACGCCATGCAGGCCTTGTTGTCGAGCATCCGGACCCCGCCGGCACGCGGCTCTCACCGCGCCTGTGCGATCTCCACGAGGTCGAGCACGGAGGGGCCGACCGCGCCGACTATCCGTTCCACGCCCTGCTCGTTCGGGTGGATCCCGTCCGGTTGCATCAGGGCGCGGATGGCGGCGGTGTCGCGGGTGTCCGAGAGGCCGGCGAAGAAATCCTCGACGAGGATGGCGCCGTGTTTCGCGGCGAGATCCGGAAAGATCGCGTCGAACGAGGCCTTGTAGTCCGCCCCGTAGTTGTCCGGTGCAATCAGTCCGATGAGGACGGCGGGCAAGCCGCGGCTGCCGATCTCGGTCAGGATCCCGTCGAGGTTCGCGCGGGTCTCCGAAGGGGCGAGGCCGCGCAGCAGATCGTTGCCGCCGAGGGCCACGATCACGCCGGAGGTATCGCCTTCGAGCGCCCAGTCGACGCGGGCGAGCCCGCCGGCGGTCGTGTCGCCGGAGACGCCGGCGTTGACGATCCGGGCCTCCGGCGCGCCTTGGCCGTCCAGCCAGGCCTGGAGTTGCGGCACGAAACCCTCCTGTTCGGGCAGGCCGTAGCCTTGGGTCAGGGAATCGCCCAAAGCCACGATGGTCACGGGCTCGGCGGCGAGCGGCGATGCTGCAATTGCGAAGAAAGCGGCCGCGACGAGGTTGCTTAGGCCGGTTCGCGCGCCATATGCGCTCCTCAGCCTGCAGAGCGTGAAATGAGAGTAGAGCATTGATGTCGTCCCCGGTGATTGAACTCAAAGATGTGGAGCTGACGCTGCGAGGCAATGCGGGGCCGGTCAACATTCTGCGCGGTGTGTCGCTCACGGTGGAGAAAGGCGAGACGCTGGGGCTGGTCGGGCCGTCCGGATCGGGCAAGTCCTCGCTTCTGATGCTGATGGGCGGGCTGGAGACGGCGACGAAGGGGCGGGTCATGGCGCTCGGCAACGATCTGACGGCGATGAACGAGGATCAGCTGGCCCGGTTTCGTCTTGCGCACATGGGGATCGTGTTCCAGTCCTTCCATCTGATCCCCACCATGACCGCGCTCGAGAACGTGGCGACGCCGCTGGAGTTCGCGGGCGACCGCAATGCCTTCGACAAGGCGGCCGAGGAGTTGCGCGCCGTGGGTCTCGGGACGCGGCTCGATCATTACCCCGCGCAGATGTCGGGCGGCGAGCAGCAGCGCGTGGCGCTGGCGCGCGCGTTCGTACCGAAGCCGGACATCCTGCTCGCGGACGAGCCGACGGGGAACCTCGACGGGGTGAACGGCGAGGCGATCATCGAGTTGATCTTCGGCCTCCGGGACAAGCATGGCTCGACGCTGGTGCTGGTGACCCATGCGCCGGAGCTTGCCGAGCGGTGCGACCGGGTGGCGCGGTTGCGCGACGGGATGCTAGAGGGGGCGGTCGAGGTCCTGTGACGCCCGTACGGGCGGGCCGGGACCTGTCGTGGCACCTGCGTGCCAGTGTTGCCTTTTGCCCGGTCGGGCCCTAAGGCGGCGCAGGAACGCAGCGACCGGGTCGCCGCGACGATTTGCGTTTTTACGCCTCATTTGGGAATTTCGGTATGGACCTGCGTAACATCGCAATCATCGCGCATGTGGACCACGGCAAGACGACACTGGTCGATCAGCTTCTTCGGCAGTCGGGCACGTTCCGCGACAACCAGGCGACGGTCGAGCGCGCGATGGACAGCAACGACCTCGAGCGCGAGCGCGGGATCACGATCCTCGCGAAATGCACCTCGGTGGACTGGCAGTCGCACCGCATCAACATCGTCGATACGCCCGGCCACGCCGATTTCGGCGGCGAGGTGGAGCGGATCCTGAGCATGGTCGACGGGGTTCTGTTGCTGGTGGATGCGGCCGAGGGGCCAATGCCGCAGACGAAGTTCGTGCTGTCGAAGGCGCTGCGGCTGGGGTTGCGGCCCATCGTGGTGCTCAACAAGGTCGACAAGCAGGATGCGGAACCCGACCGCGCATTGAACGAGGTGTTCGATCTGTTCGTGACCCTCGACGCGACGGAAGCCCAGCTGGATTTCCCGGTGCTCTATGCGTCGGGCCGCAGCGGATGGGCCGATGCGGAATTGACCGGGCCGCGCCAGAACCTCGATGCGCTTTATCAGCTGGTGCTCGATCATGTGCCGGCTCCGAAACAGTCCGAGCGGGTGGGCGAGGAATTCTCGATGCTGGTCACGACTCTGGCGGCGGATCCGTTTCTGGGCCGTCTGCTGACCGGGCGCATCGAGACCGGGTCCGTCAAGACGGGGCAGACCGTCAAGGCGCTCGACCGCACGGGGCGCGAGATCGAGCGGTTCCGGGTATCAAAAGTGCTGGCTTTTCGGGGTCTGGTGCGCAGTCCGGTGGACGAGGCGGAGGCTGGGGACATCGTCAGCCTGTCGGGCATGTCGAAGGCAACGGTCGCGGACACGGTCTGCGACATCGCGGTGAGCGAGGCGATTCCTGCCCAGCCGATCGATCCGCCGACGATCTCGGTGACGTTCGGGATCAACGACAGCCCGCTCGCGGGAAGGGACGGCGACAAGGTGCAGAGCCGCGTCATCCGCGACCGGCTGATGAAGGAAGCGGAGACCAACGTGGCGATCCGGGTGACGGATACGCCGGGCGGCGATGCCTTCGAGGTGGCAGGGCGCGGCGAGTTGCAGATGGGCGTCCTGATCGAGAACATGCGCCGCGAGGGGTTCGAGCTTTCGGTCTCCCGGCCGCAGGTACTGTTTCGCGAAGAAGGCGGCACGCGGCTGGAGCCCATCGAGGAAGTCACGGTGGACGTGGACGAGGAATACTCCGGTGTCGTCGTCGACAAGCTGAACCAGAGGAAGGGCGAGCTGGTCGACATGCGCACCGGCGCGGGCGGCAAGACCCGGATCGTGGCGCACGTGCCGTCCCGCGGCCTGATCGGATATCACGGCGAGTTCCTGACCGACACCCGCGGCACCGGCGTGCTCAACCGCGTGTTCCACGACTGGGCATCCTACCGCGGGGCAATCCCCGGCCGACGGCAGGGCGTTCTGGTCTCGATGGAGGACGGCGTGTCCGTGGCCTATGCGATCTTCAATCTGGAGGATCGCGGAAAATTCTTCATCGGCTCGGGCGAGCAGGTCTATGGCGGCATGATCCTCGGGGAGCACAGCCGGGACAACGATCTCGACGTGAACCCGCTCAAGGGCAAGAAACTGACGAACGTGCGGGCCTCCGGCACCGACGAGGCTGTGCGGCTGACGACGCCCGTGCGGCTGACGCTGGAACAGGCCATCGCCTACATCGAGGACGACGAACTGGTCGAGGTGACCCCGAAAAACATCCGTCTGCGCAAGCGGTTCCTCGATCCGCACGAGCGCAAGCGCCACTCGCGTCAGGCGAACAGCTGAACCGTATCCAGTTTCGCATTTTGCGAATGTCGTTGCAATTCACGGCGTGGTTGTATTTGCAGGGTGGGAATCGGGAATTCGCTCGCTCTTAAATTGAGTAACATTATTTCGCATCGCCTGTGAAATGCGCCCATTCCTGATCGTTGCACGCGTAATTGTTGGGTTTCCAGAGTTGGCACGCAACTTGCATGTTTGTGGACGTGAGAGCAATGGAGGACAAGGTCATGAGGCACCCGGTAGACGTTCACGTCGGAAAACGCGTTCGCCACCGCCGCTGGATGGTCGGAATGACCCAGCAGCAACTCGGCGACACCGTCGGGATCAAGTTCCAGCAGATCCAGAAGTACGAGACCGGCATGAACCGCGTCTCGGCATCGCGGCTCTGGGACATCGCGCAGGCGCTCGACGTGAGCATCAGCTTTTTCTTCGAGGGGTTCGAGGGCGAGACCGGACGGACCGAGACGCCTGCCGCCGCACACGAGGCGCAGCGGGGCGATCTCCTGGCCGACAAGGAAGCGCTGGAACTGGTGCGTTCCTATTATTCCATCCCCGAAGCGCAGCGGCGTCGCCTGTTCGACCTCGCCCGCGTGTTGAGCGACGTCGCCTGATCGCTTGACCGAACCGGACTGATGCAGGAATGCTTCCCGCGTGTTCGGGGAGCAGTCCGTGACGACAGACCAACGGCCGGGCTTGCGGGACCGAAACACCCTCTGGAGCGTCGCCGAGGATCTGGCGGATGCGGCCGGTGCAACGGCCCTGTCGCTGTTTCGCACATCGAGCCTGCAGGCTGACAACAAATCCGAGACCGGATTCGACCCGGTAACGGAGGCCGACAGACAGGCAGAGGCGGCGATGCGGGAAATACTCGCCCGCCGGAGGCCGCAGGACGGCATCCTCGGCGAGGAATATTCGGCCACGACGGGCGCATCGGGGCTGACCTGGGTGCTCGATCCCATCGATGGCACGCGGGCGTTCCTAAGCGGTGCGCTGAGTTGGGGTGTGCTCGTCGGGCTCGACGCAGGGGATGGGCCGGTCCTCGGGATCATCGACCAGCCCTATACCGGTGAGCGGTTCATGGGCGGGCTGGGCCGGGCCGAATTGCGGCGGGGCGACACCGTGCGGCCGCTGGCCGTCCGGTCCTGCGCGCGACTAGACGAGGCCGTGCTGTTCACGACCTTTCCGGAAATCGGCACCGCCGCCGAGCGCGCAGGCTTCGAGGCCGTGCGCGACCGGGTGCGCCTGACGCGCTACGGGCTCGATTGTTATGCCTATGCGCTTGTGGCGCTCGGCCAGGTCGATCTGGTGATCGAGGCGGGGCTCCATCCCTATGACATTCAGGGGCCTCAGGCCGTGATCGAGGCGGCCGGCGGGATCGTGACCGACTGGCGGGGCGGGCCTGCGCACCAAGGCGGGCGCGTGCTGGCGGCGGGGGGCCAGCGCATCCATGACGCGGCGCTGGCGATCCTGTCTGAAGTCAGCGACTGACCTGCGCGATTCGTTCCTCAAGGTCCGGCCCGAGCGACAGGAACCTCTCGATGCGAGGCCAGATCATGGCCTGGATCTCGGGCCGTTCCATGAAGATCTCGTGGCGCGCCCCGGGCACCATGACGAGGGTGCCCTGCTTCATCTTGGCGATCTGCATCCGGATCATGCTGGCGGAGACCACCGTTTCGGCCGTCCCGAGGAAGGTCAGGATGGGGATGCTGGGCAGGGGGGCCACGAAGAGCCGCGCCATTTCCTCGAGGGCGGCCCGGGTCCAGTGCACGTTCGGCCCGCTAAGCGACAGTTCGGGATGGGCGGTGATCTGAGCGACGGCGAAAGCGAACTGGTCGGGGCAGGAGGTCAGCGCGTTGGTCTCGAAGGTGACCGACAGCGGGGTCGGGCGGTCCGACGATCCCGGCATCCGTCGTTGACCAAAGCCGAGGTTCTTGGCGAGCAGGGTCATCTTGGAGGTGAACTCTCGGGTCGCCGCGCGCATCTGGAGATGCCACATGGGGGCCGAGAAGACCGCGGAGTCGAAATCCGCGCCTTCGAGCAGCGTCCTGAGCCCGATACAGGCTCCCATGGAATGGGCGATCATGTGCCGGGGGCGGGGCAGGTCGCGGACGGCCGCGTGGGCCAGCAGGGCCTCGATGTCGCGCTGGTAGTGCCGGAAGTCCTCGACATGGCCGATGGAGGGCGCGGCCGCGTTGCGCTGCGAGAGGCCCTGGCCGCGCCAGTCGAGCACCACGACTGAATAGCCGCAGGCCTGCAGGCGGCCGACGACGCGGCCGTATTTCTCGATGAACTCGGTTCGGCCCGGCAGGACGACCGCCGTGCCGCGTGCACCGCCCGTCCAGACCGCGGCGCGCAGACGCAGTCCGTCGCTGGTGGAGACCCAGAAGGCGCGGCCCCCCGCGGGCGCCTCGGCGATGTCCTCGAAGAGGGGGGCATCGGTCGTCACGACAGCAGGCTGCCGAGCTTCATGGCGAGGCCCATGTCGCCCTCGACCTTGAGCCGTCCGCTCATGAAGGCCGAGGTGGGGTTGACGTCGCCCGCGAGGATGCCCGCGAAGGTGTCCGCATCGGCCGTCATCGTGCAGTCCGCATCGCCGTCGCCGGCCGAGACGTCGTCCTCGACGATCCGGAGCACGCCTTCGTCCTCGATGACGAACTTGACGGTGCCGTCTATTCCGGATCCGTTTAGTCTGGCGCGGAGGGCGTTCACGGCCTGGTCGATCATTGCGCTCATGGGCTTTCTCCGTTTTGGGGCACCTTGCCCCTCGATTTTCGTCGGGAGATTGCTACTCTAATGGGCATGAGTCGATTAAAAAAGATCCTCCTCGCAAGCGCCGTGGCCTGTGTCGCCTGGGTGGCTCCGGCCACGACACTGCGGGCGCAGTCTCCGGACGTGACCTCGCAGCTCGAAACCCTGTTTGCGGATCTCGCCGAGCCGGGGCGTGCCGACTGGGCCAAGACCGAGGGCGAGATCAAGCGGCTCTGGTCGCAATCGGGCTCGCCTGCGATGGATCTGTTGCTGCGCCGGGCCAGCGATGCGATGACTGCCGAGGATTATTCCCAGGCCGTAGAGTTGCTGAGCGCGCTGATCGACCTCGCGCCGAATTTCGCCGAGGCTTGGAACGCACGTGCCACCGCATTCTATCTGTCGGAGGAATACGGCCTCGCCCTTGCGGACATCGAGCGGACGCTTCTGCTCAATCCGCGGCATTTCGGGGCGATCGAGGGACTGGCAGCGATCCTCGAGGAGATCGAGGAGCCGGAATTCGCGCTTCGGGCGCTGCGCCGTGCCCAGGATCTGAACCCCAACCGTCCGAGCGTCCGGGAGGCTCTGGACCGTCTGGAACGACAGACGGGATCGTCGGCGATCTGATCGCGCCATACCCGCAGGAAAACCAGCATGCCTCTCGAAGCCGAACCCCGGGTCACGGCCGTGCTGGGGCCGACAAATACGGGCAAGACCCATTTCGCCATAGAGCGGATGCTGTCCCATCGAACCGGGATCATCGGCCTGCCGTTGCGGCTTCTGGCGCGCGAGGTTTACGACCGGATCGTGGCGCTGCGAGGCCCGTCGGTGGTCGCACTCGTCACCGGCGAGGAGCGGATCGTGCCGGCGCGCACGGCCTATTGGGTCTGTACCGTCGAGGCGATGCCGCTCGACATCCTGCCCGATTTCCTTGCGGTGGACGAGATCCAGCTTTGTGCCGATCCCGACCGGGGCCACATCTTCACCGACCGGCTGCTCAAGGCGCGCGGCCTGAACGAGACGCTGTTCCTCGGGTCCGACACGATGCGCGGGCGAATCGCGAGCCTCGTGCCGAAGACCACATTCCTCCGGCGGGAGCGCTTTTCGCAACTGCGCTACATCGGCCCGAAAAAAATCAGCCGAATGCCGCCGCGCAGCGCCATCGTCGGGTTCTCGGTGGACGACGTCTATGCCATCGCGGAGTTGCTGCGCCGGCAGAAGGGTGGGGCCGCGGTGGTCATGGGGGCGCTGAGCCCGCGGACCCGTAATGCGCAGGTGGATCTCTATCAGAACGGCGACGTGGATTACCTCGTGGCGACAGATGCGATCGGCATGGGTCTCAATCTCGATATCAGCCATGTCGCGTTCTCCAGCACGGTGAAGTTCGACGGACGCAGGCACCGCGCGCTGAGCCCCGGGGAGCTGGGACAGATCGCGGGGCGGGCCGGGCGGTACACCTCCGACGGCACGTTCGGGCCCACCGGCGAGGCCGGTCCCTTCGATCCCGAGGTGGTCGAGGCCATCGAGGCGCACCGGTTCGCCCCGAGCGAGCGGCTGCACTGGCGCAACTCCCGGCTCGATTTCGGGAGCCCGGAGGCGCTGATTGCCAGCCTCGAGGCCCCGAGCCAGCACCCCGACCTCCAGCGCGGGCGCGAGGCCGACGATCTCGCGACGCTGCGCGCCCTGATCGAGGTGCCGGAGATCAGCGCGTCTCAGCGCGACGCCCGGGACGTGCGGCTGCTTTGGGAGGTCTGCCAGATCCCGGATTTTCGCAAGGTCTCGCCCGCCGAGCATGCGAGCCTGAACGCCCGGATCCACGGTTTCCTGCGGAACGGCGGCGGCATTCCGACTGACTGGCTGGCGCAGCAGATCGCACGGATCGACCGCACCGAGGGCGACATCGACACCCTCTCGAAACGATTGGCGTATATCCGCACATGGACCTACGTCTCCCAGCGCCGGGCCTGGGTCGACGACGCGGACCATTGGCGCGGAGAAACCCGTGCGGTAGAAGATCGTCTGTCGGATGCGTTGCACGCGCGGCTGACGCAGCGGTTTGTCGACCGGCGCACCAGCGTGCTGATGCGGCGGTTGAAACAGAGGGAGGGCCTCGTGGCCACTGTCACAGAGAACGGGCACGTGTCTATCGACGAGCAATTCATCGGCAGGCTGGAGGGCTTTCGCTTTCGACTGGACCCGTCGGCGGACGTCGAACAGGCCAAGACGCTGCGGGCTGCGGGGGTCGCGGCCCTGGCACCGGCCCTCAATCTGCGCGCCGACAAGTTCTACAACGCCCCGGACCCCGAGATCGACGTGACCGAACAGGGCGGCCTGATGTGGGGCGAATATGCGGTGGGCAAGCTGGTGGCCGGTGCGGACGCCCTGTCACCGCAGGTGGCACCCTTCGTCGACGAGGATGCGCCGCCCGAGATCGCCGAGAAGATCCGCCGCCGGCTGTCCCACTGGATCGACCGGCGCATCGCCAGCCAGTTCCAGCCGCTTCTTGCGCTCCGCGATGACGAGACTCTGACCGGCATGGCGCGTGGCATCGCGTTCCGGCTGGTGGAGGCGATGGGCGTGCTGCCGCGCGGCGAGGTGGGCGACGACGTCAAGACCCTCGAGCAGGACGGGCGGGCGAGCCTGCGCAAGCATGGCGTCCGGTTCGGGCAATACACCGTCTTTCAGCCGCTCATGCTCAAGCCCGCGCCGACGCGCCTGCGCATCGTGCTCTGGGCACTCAAGGACGGCCTGTCGGAATTTCCTTCGGCGCCGCCGCCGGGACTCGTGACGGTGCCTGCGGTGCCGGAAGCGCCCGCCGGGTTCTATGCGCGGGCGGGCTACCGGCTCGCGGGGGAACGCGCGATCCGCATCGACATGCTCGAGCGGCTCGCGGACATCATCCGCGGGTTCGATGCCCGGGCCGGGTTCGAGGCGAGCCCCGACATGCTGTCGATAACCGGCCTCGGCCAGGAACAGTTCGCGAAGCTGATGACGGGCCTCGGCTATACGGCCACCCCGGGCACGCGTCCCAAACGCAAACCGTCCGCCGCACGATCCGACGACAAGGCGCAGGTCTTGGTTGAGGCCGAGGAGCCGGTCGAGACCGCAGCAGAAGCGACGTCCGAGGAGCCGGTTGCCGAAGTGCAGACTGAGGAGCCCGCATCCGCTGTCGTCCTGTCCGAAACTGTGGCCGAAGTGCCCGCTCCGGATGCGGCCGAGGTGGAACAGATGGAACCGGAGCAAGACGTTGTAGCGGAGCACGCCGGAACGGACCCGGGGCCGGTGTCTGACGCCCCGCAGGACCACGAGACGTTCTTCACCTTCGTGCGGACGCCGCGCCGTCGTTCGCCTGCCGCGGCACCGAAAGCGCGCGAGGGCGGCAACCGCAAGGTTCAGAGCAGCGTGCCACGTTCGCCTGAAGCCAACGGGGCCGGTGTCCCGGCTTCGGATCAGCCGCGTGGCAAGCCGCGCCGCACCGAGGGCGGGTATAAGGGCAAACCCAAGGGGAAGCCCGCGGAGACGGTGCCGGCCGTAGCACCGAGGCCGCAGCGGTTCGAGAAGCCGATCGATCCGGACAATCCGTTCGCGGCCCTCCTGGCGCTCAAGAACCGGGTCTGACGTCGGCCTTCGTGCAGACGCCCACGATCCGCCTGGACAAATGGCTCTGGCAGGCGCGGCTCTGCAGGACCCGCAGCCTCGCCGGCAGGCTGATCGCGGAGGGTTGTGTGCGGGTGAATGCGGTGCGCGTCGTCAAGCCCGGCACGCCTCTGCGGGTCGGAGACGGTCTGACCGTGGTGCTGCGCGACGTGGTGCGTGTGCTGCGCGTGCGTGATCTGGGGGTGCGGCGCGGGCCGTATCCGGAAGCCCGCGGCCTTTACGACGATCTCGACGCTCCCGGTGCCGGGCCCCTTGAACGTCCCTTCGAGCCTGATACATAACGCCTTGTGAGGTGTGACAGGCTTTGCGTATCAATCAACCGGACAAGGGTTGCGTCATGACCTACGTGGTCACAGAGAACTGCATTGCCTGCAAATACACCGATTGCGTGGAGGTCTGTCCGGTGGACTGCTTCTACGAAGGCGAGAACATGCTCGTGATCCATCCCGACGAGTGCATCGACTGCGGCGTCTGCGAGCCGGAATGCCCGGCGGATGCCATTCGGCCGGACACCGAGCCGGACATGGACAAATGGGTCGAGTTCAACCGCAAGTACTCGGTCGCCTGGCCGGTCCTCGTGACCAAACGGGAGCCTCTGCCCAATGCCGCGGACCGCGATGGCGAGAAGGGCAAGATGGAGGCCTATTTCACCGAGGCCCCCGGCGAAGGGGGCTGACGGCCGAGCGAGCACCCGCACGATCCGGAAGATCCATCTGGCCCGACCTCCTGCCGGACTTACGGATAGGCGCGGTTTTTCTTCCATTCCGGGCAAGATTGTGCTATTCGAGTGATCCAGTAATGGTCCGGGACGATCGCCAAACGCGATGTTGGCCAATTAACGCTGCATGGATCGCAAAGAACTCTGTCGCCGAAATGCCGGCGCATGGAATATTTGTGCTGACGGCGGCTTAAGATCCCGGGCTTGGTCAGAAGGAAGCGACGCGCACTATGAGCAAGAGCAAGAAGGCATCCGAATTTCGTCCGAACGATTTCGTCGTGTACCCGGCGCATGGCGTTGGTCGAATCATTTCGATCGACGAGCAGGAAGTAGCCGGCATCCAGCTGGAAATGTTCGTGATCTCGTTCGAGAAGGACAAGATGACGCTGCGTGTGCCCATCGCCAAGGCCGGCGCGATCGGAATGCGGCCGCTGTCGACGTCGGATATCGTGGGCAAGGCCATGGACACGCTCAAGGGCCGGGCGCGGGTCAAGCGGGCCATGTGGTCGCGCCGCGCGCAGGAATATGAGCAGAAGATCAACTCCGGCGATCTGATCTCCATAGCGGAGGTCGTGCGCGATCTGCATCGCAATGACGATCAGCGTGAGCAGTCCTATTCGGAGCGCCAGCTCTACGAGGCCGCTCTGGAGCGCCTGACCCGCGAAGTTGCCGCCGTGGACGGTGTCGAGGAAGGCCTCGCACAGCGCCGCGTGGATGAAGTGCTCGGCGGGCGTGTAGCCGCCTGAGGCAGCCAAAGCGTCACGTTTGCGCCTGCCGGATCCGTCCGGCAGGCGTTTTCGCGCCCTGACGCCCGCGGGCCGGGGCGTCTTGCGCCCCGCATGAAATCCCGGCACATGCCCCAGCGATGACCCCAGCCGCCCGTCTGTCCGCCGCGATCGATCTGCTCGATGCCGTTCTTGCCGGCGAACCCGCCGAACGGGCGCTGACGCGCTGGGCGCGGGCCAGCCGGTTCGCGGGCTCCAAGGATCGGGCCGCCATCCGCGATCTCGTCTATGACGCGCTCCGCAGGCGTCGGTCGCTCGCCTGGTGGGGCGGGGCCGAGACGGGGCGTGCGATCCTGCTGGCGCATCAGGCGGGCGACGGGGCGGACCTTGAGGCGCTGTGCACGGGCGAAGGGTTCGATCCCGCGACGTTGACGGCTGAGGAGCGCGCGGACCTTGCCGCGCCGCCGGCCGATCCGCCCGATCCGGTGCGGCTGGACTATCCCGATTTCCTCGACGGGGATCTGCGCGGCTCGCTGGGCGAGGACTTCGATCCGGTGCTGTCGGCGATGCAGGTCCGGGCCCCGGTCGATCTGCGGGTCAACACGCTGAAGACGACGCGCAATGCGGCCATCGTGGTTCTGGCGCGCGACGGGGTGCGTACGGAGCCGCATCCGCTCGCGCCTCAGGCCCTGCGCGTCGTCGAGAACCCGCGGGCGGTCGCCATGAGCCGTGCCTACACCCAAGGCATGGTGGAGTTGCAGGACGTCTCGAGCCAGCTCGTGGCGGTGCTCGCCGAGGCAAGGCCGGGCATGACCGTGCTCGATTACTGCGCGGGGGGTGGCGGCAAGACGCTGGCCATGGCGGCGTCAATGGAAGGCCGGGGCGACCTGCTGGCCTGGGACGCCAATCCGCGCCGCATGGCGGACCTGCCCGATCGGGCGCGTCGTGCGGGTGCGCCGGTGCGGATCCTCGGGCGCGAGGATCTGGACGGGCTCGGGGCGCGGTGCGATCTGGTCCTGGTGGACGCGCCCTGTTCCGGGACCGGGGCCTGGCGACGCAAGCCCGAAGGCAAGTGGCGCATCACGCCGAAGGACCTCGCGGCCTTTGCCCCGCTGCAACGGGAGATCCTCGGGGAGGCGTCCCGGTGCGTGCTGCCCGGCGGACGGCTGGTTTATGCGACATGCAGCCTGCTCGCGGGCGAGAACGAAGTTCAGATGGCGGCATTTGTCGCCGCGAACCCCGGTTGGCGGCTGGAGATGTCGCGTCGTCTCAGTCCGCTCGATGGGGGGGATGGGTTCTTCATAGCGGCCTTTCGCGCACCTGGGCGCTGATCGCGCACAACCATTGGCGTTATACCCATTCTTAAGGTAACCTGTGGTTGAGGATACCCCTATCGACCGAGGCGTAATGCTCGTGCCGGGAAGGAATGACGTGCAGGGAAAAGGCGAAGGTGCCGGCGTGTTTGACATTCGCGGCGCTGCGTTTGCCGTGGCCGCAACCGGCCTTCTCGGGGCCTCGGGGCTGATTGCCGTCTGGAGCGACACGGTCGCGGCACCTGCCGGTGTGGCCGCGGCGGTGGTGGTGTTTGCGTGCTACGCGCTCGCCCACCGCCTGGGGCTCGGCGAGACGGGGCTGGCTGCCCGGCGCAGCGGCGTCGTGCATTTCGAGAGTTGCCCGGAGCCGGTCTTCGCCACCGACCTCGACGGCCGTCTGATCGCACAGAACCCGGCCTCCGAGGCGCAGGGCACGGATCCCATCGCGCCCTATACCCTGGAGGCGGCCGGGTGCCGGTACCGCCTCCTGCGCGAGGCGCGCGCCAATGGCATCGCGGCGGAGACGCTGCCTGGATCCGGCCAGCGCATCGTCGTCACCCGTCAGGGTCGCCGGAGCCTCTTGTGGCGGATCGAGCGGGTGCAGACCGTGCAGGTCGGCCTGACGGCCGCCGACGTGCCCTGTGCGCGGATCGACGCCGAGGGGCGGATCCTCAACGGCAATGCGGCGCTCAGGTCCATCTCGTCGGATCTGCCGACCCGGATCGACGCCCTGCTCATCGACCCGCCCCTGCGTCCGGACGGCGTGCATGTGCTGGCAGGCTCGGGCCAGGCCGCGCGGGCCGTAGTCCTGCCTGCGGAGCAGGATCTGCGGGACGTATTGCTGGTCCCACTCGATGTGGCCGAAGTTGCGGGGCTCGTGCCGGACCATTTTCTCGAGGACCTGCCCGTGGCGCTCAGCCGGCTCGATACCGGCGGGATCCTCACCTATGCGAACAAGGCGGCACGCCAGTTGCTCGGGGTCCGGGCGGAACCCGGCGTCAACATCTGCGATCTGATCGAGGGCATCGGGCGCCCCATTTCCGAACGTCTTTCGGATACCGCCCGCGGCCGGGCTCTCGGCCGCTCGGAGGTGGCGCGGGGCATGATCGACGGGGCGGACATATTCCTACAGGTCGCCTTCACCCGCACCGTGCTGAACGGCGCGCCCTCGATTCTCGCCGTGCTGTCCGATGCCACCGAGCTCAAGACCCTCGAGGCGCAGTTCGTCCAGTCCCAGAAGATGCAGGCGGTGGGCCAGCTCGCCGGGGGCGTGGCGCATGATTTCAACAACCTGCTGACGGCCATCAACGGCCATTGCGATTTGTTGTTGATGCGCCATGACGTGGCGGATGTGGAGCACGGCGATCTGATGCAGATCCGCCAGAACGCAAACCGTGCCGCGGCGCTCGTGCGCCAGTTGCTGGCCTTTTCACGCAAGCAGACGCTCCGGCCGACGGTAATCAACCTGCAGGACACGCTGTCCGAACTGACGCACCTGCTCAACCGGCTCTTGACCGACAAGGTCATGCTCAGCATCTCCCATGGTCCCGACCTGTTGCCGGTGCGCGTCGACGAGCGCCAGATGGAACAGGTCATCATGAACCTGGTCGTCAATGCCCGCGATGCCATGCCGCGCGGCGGCGAGGTGCGCATCACCACCCGCAACCTGCATCTCGACCAGGATCTCCACCGCGACCGGGCGGTGGTCCTGCCCGGGGATTACGTGGTGGTGGAGGTCGCGGACAGCGGCATCGGCATCCCGGAGGGCAAGCTCCACAAGATCTTCGAGCCGTTTTACACAACGAAACAGGTGGGCGAGGGGACCGGCCTCGGCCTCTCCACCGCCTACGGCATCATCAAGCAGACGGGCGGGTTCATCTTCGTCGACAGCCCGCCGGGACAGGGAGCCACCTTTACGGTCTTCCTGCCTGCCCATGACCGGATCGAGCCGGCGGAGATCGCCGAGCCCGAACCCAAGCGCGCCCGCGACCTGACGGGACGCGGCCTCGTCCTGCTCGTCGAGGACGAGGATGCAGTGCGCTCCTTTGCCGTGCGCGCCCTGCGTCTGCGCGGCTATACCGTGGTGGAAGCGGCGTCCGGCGAGCAGGCGCTCGAGATCCTCGCGGATCCGGCCCTGCATGTCGACATCATGCTCTCGGACGTCATCATGCCCGGTCTCGACGGACCGGCCTGGGTCCGGGAGGCGCAGAAGGCCCGTCCGGACGTGAAGGTGATCTTCATGTCCGGGTACGCGGAGGATGCCTTTGTCGGCGGCGAGAGCGGCATCCCGGACTCTGCTTTCCTGCCAAAGCCTTTCACGCTGAACGAACTGACCCAGAAGGTGAAGGACCAGCTGGAGCTTTGAGGCGGGGCGTCCGGTGGTGCGGCGCACGTTAAGGAACCTCGCGACATCTTTGGCAAAGGATACAAATTCGATTGATTTGTTCCCGTTTTGATCGCAAGGTGCATCAGGAACAAGGCAAGAACGAAGCTCGCGATTGCCGCCTCGTCACAACTGTGGAATAAGGGCCGGAAGCAATGACATCTCTCGTGGACCTGGGCGAAAGACGCGGAATGGACAAGCAGAAGGCGCTCGAATCCGCGCTCGCGCAGATCGAGCGCAGCTTCGGCAAGGGCTCGATCATGAAGCTCGGCTCGACGCCCGCGCTCGACATCGAGGCGATCTCGACCGGATCGATCGGTCTCGACATAGCACTCGGGATCGGCGGGCTGCCCAAGGGCCGCATCATCGAGATCTATGGGCCCGAAAGCTCCGGCAAGACCACGCTGGCGCTGCATGTCCTCGCCGAGGAACAGGCCAAGGGTGGCGTCTGCGCCTTTGTCGATGCGGAACACGCGCTCGACCCGGCCTACGCCAAGCGGCTCGGCGTGAACATCGACGAGCTGCTCATCTCCCAGCCGGACGCCGGCGAGCAGGCGCTCGAGATCACCGAAACTCTCGTGCGCTCCGGGGCGGTTTCGGTGGTGGTGGTGGACAGCGTGGCGGCCTTGACGCCGAAATCGGAGCTCGAGGGGGACATGGGCGACGCGCAGGTCGGCGCGCAGGCCCGCCTGATGAGCCAGGCCATGCGCAAGCTCACCTCCGCCATCAGCCGCTCGAACTGCATGGTGATCTTCATCAACCAGATCCGGATGAAGATCGGCGTGATGTTCGGTAGTCCCGAGACGACCTCCGGCGGCAACGCGCTCAAGTTCTATGCCAGCGTGCGGCTCGACATCCGCCGGATCGGATCCATCAAGGACCGCGAGGAGGTCGTCGGCAACACGACCCGGGTCAAGGTCGTCAAAAACAAGGTGGCCCCGCCGTTCCGTCAGGTCGAGTTCGACATCATGTACGGCGAAGGCATCTCGAAGCGCGGCGAATTGATCGACCTCGGGGTCAAGGCGGGCGTCGTCGAGAAATCCGGGTCGTGGTATTCCTTCGCCGATCAGCGCATCGGTCAGGGTCGGGAGAACGCCAAGGCGTTTCTCAAGGACAATCCCGACATCGCCCACACCATCGAGGACAAGATCCGCGCGGCGCATGGGCTCGACTTCGGGCTCAGCGGCGAAGACACGGAGATGATCGAAGATTGAGGCGCGGCCGCCCCGGCGGGTGGGGAGGACGAGGCGGGCGGATGAGAGCGGCGGTCAACCGAATGCCTGACCGGTGTGGAGTGTTCATAGGTGCGGGACGCTCCCTCCCGCGCCCGTGGACTCCCCCGACGGGCGGCGCTAACACATTGCCGACAGGCCGGCCCGGACACTCCGGTGGTTCGATCCGGCCAAACCCTTTCGCGATGTGTGATCCATGGCCAGCCTGAACGAAATCCGCACGACCTTTCTCGACTATTTCTCGGGCAGCAATCATCGGGTGGTGGACAGTTCGCCCCTCGTGCCCCGCAACGACCCCACCCTGATGTTCACCAATTCCGGGATGGTGCAGTTCAAGAACCTGTTCACCGGCGCGGAACACCGCGACTACGTGCGCGCGGCCACGTCCCAGAAATGCGTGAGGGCCGGGGGCAAGCACAACGATCTCGACAATGTCGGATATACCGCGCGGCACCATACGTTCTTCGAGATGCTGGGCAATTTTTCCTTCGGCGATTACTTCAAGGAAAGCGCCATCCCCTATGCCTGGGAGTTGCTGACCCGCGACTTCGGCCTGCCGAAGGAGAAGCTGCTCGTCACGGTCTATCACGATGACGAAGAGGCCGCAGATCTGTGGAAGAAGGTCGCAGGCCTCTCCGATGACCGGATCATCCGCATCAGCACCTCCGACAACTTCTGGATGATGGGCCCGACCGGCCCCTGCGGGCCCTGTTCGGAGATCTTCTACGACCACGGGCCGTCGATCGCCGGTGGCCCGCCCGGCAGCCCGGATGAGGACGGCGACCGGTTCATCGAGATCTGGAACCTTGTCTTCATGCAATACGAGCAACACCCGGACGGATCGCGCACGCCGCTGCCGCGCCCCTCGATCGACACCGGCATGGGGCTGGAACGGATCGGGGCCGTCCTGCAGGGCAAGCACGACAATTACGACACCGATCTGATGCGTGCGCTGATCGAGGCCGCAGCCCACGTGACCTCCTCCGAGCCGGACGGTCCAGGTCAGACCCACCTGCGGGTGATCGCCGATCATCTGCGCTCCACGGCATTTTTGATCGCGGATGGCGTCCTGCCCTCCAACGAGGGGCGCGGATACGTGCTGCGCCGGATCATGCGGCGCGCCATGCGGCACGCGCATCTGCTCGGCGCGCAGGATCCGGTCATGTTCCGTCTCGTGCCGTCCCTCGTGACCCAGATGGGCCAGGCGTTTCCGGAACTCGTGCGCGCCCGGGCCCTGATCAGCGAGACGCTCCAGTCGGAGGAGACGCGGTTCAAGACCACGCTCGATCGCGGGTTGAGGCTGCTCGACGAGGAACTGACCCACCTGCCGGCGGAGGCAGCCCTGCCCGGCGAGACGGCGTTCCGGCTCTATGACACCTTCGGGTTTCCGCTCGATCTGACTCAGGACGCCCTGCGCGAACGGGACCGCACCGTGGACGTGGACGGCTTTGACCGCGCCATGGCCGAACAGAAGCGCCGCGCCCGTGCCGCTTGGTCGGGGTCGGGCGACGCGGCGGAGGAAACGCTCTGGCTGACCTTTGCCGAACGGTTCGGCCCGACGGAGTTCCTCGGCTATGACACGGAAACCGCCGAGGGCGAAGTGCTGGGTCTTGCCCGGGACGGGGCTGAAGTCGAGGGGGCGGAGGCGGGCGAGCGGGTTCACATCGTCCTGAACCAGACCCCGTTCTATGCGGAGTCCGGCGGACAGATCGGGGACAGCGGCCAGCTTCGGGTCGAAGGCGGCAGCGTCACGATCACCGACGTGAAAAAACGTGCGGGCCTCTTCGTGCACGAGGGGCGGATCGAGGCGGGTCGCATCACCCGGCATGCCGCCGCCCGGCTGACCGTCGATCCGGTGCGCAGATCGTCCATCCGGGCCCATCATTCGGCCACGCATCTCCTGCACGAGGCTTTGCGCCTCGAGCTCGGCGAGCATGTGGCGCAGCGGGGCAGCCTCGTGGCCTCCGACCGTCTGCGGTTCGATTTCACCCATATAGAGGCAATGACCCTGGACCAGCTAGCCGCCGTCGAGGCTTCGGTGAACGCCTATATCCGGCAGAACACCCCGGTCGAGACGCGGATCATGACGCCGGACGCCGCGGAGGGCCTCGGGGCGCGGGCGCTGTTCGGGGAGAAATACGGCGACGAGGTGAGGGTGGTCTCCATGGGCCGGCGGACCGGAAGCGCCCTCGGCGCCGATGGGGATTCCTATTCGCTGGAGTTGTGCGGCGGTACGCATGTGGCACGCACCGGTGATATCGGCACGTTCAAGCTGGTGTCCGAGGCAGCCTCGGCCAGTGGCGTGCGCCGGATCGAGGCGCTGACCGGTGAGGCCGCCATGGCTCATGTCGCGGCCGAACGCGGCGTGCTCAATGAGGCCGCAGGCCTCCTGCGTGTCCGGCCGGACGAATTGGCCGATCGGGTCCGGACCCTGCTGGAGGAGCGCAAGGCGCAGGCCCAGGAACTGGCCGACCTGCGTCGCAAGCTCGCGCTCGCGGGTCCGTCGCAGACGGAGGCGCGCCCCGAGATCGTCGGCGGCGTCGCCTATCTCGGGCGATCCCTGTCGGGCGTATCCGGCAAGGACCTGCGCGGCCTTATCGACGAACACAAAGCCCGTCTCGGGTCCGGCGTCGTCGTCCTGATCGCGGACACCGGCGACAAGGCCGCGGTCGCCGCCGGCGTCACGCCGGACCTGACGGCGCGCTTTTCGGCCGTCGAGTTCGCGCGCGTGGCCGCCGAAGCCATGGGCGGCAGGGGCGGCGGCGGCCGCCCCGACATGGCCCAGGCCGGCGGGGCCGATCCGAACCGGGCCCCGCAGGCCATCGCCGCCGCCCGCGCCCTGCTGGAGACCTGAGCCCATGCCGGCCTACTGGATCGCCCATGTCCGTGTCAGCGACCCGGACACTTACGGGAAATATACGGTCGAGGCGACCGCAGCCATCACCGCCCACGGCGGGCGCTTCCTCGCGCGGGGCGGGGCTTATGTTCAACTCGAGGGCATCGACCGCCCACGCAACGTGCTCGTCGAGTTCCCCGACCTCGCGGCCGCCGAGGCGTGCTATCGCTCGGCGGCGTATCAGGCGGCTCTGGCCCATGCAAAAGGCGCCTCCGAGCGGGACCTCGTGATCGTCGAGGGCGCGGGCGGCTGAGACCGGGGTGGCCCCCGCCTCAGCCCCGCGCGACGCTCAGTCCTCCATCGCTTCCAGCTCGTCGATCATCGAGGCGATGAGCCCGAGCCCCTTGTCCCAGAACGCCGGGTCCGAGGCATCGAGCCCGAAGGGCGCCAGCAGCGCCGTATGGTGCCGGGAGCCGCCGGCCTTGAGCATGTCGAAATACTTCTCCGCGAAAGCGGGATCGCCCTCGCGGTAGACCGCATAGAGCGCGTTCACCAGGCCGTCGCCGAAGGCATAGGCATAGACGTAGAACGGCGAATGGATGAAGTGCGGGATATAGGTCCAAAAGGTCTCGTAGCCGTCCATGAATTCGAACACCGGCCCGAGGCTCTCGGCCTGCACGGACATCCAGATCGCGTTGATGTCGTCGGGGGTCAATTCGCCCTGCCTGCGCGCGGCATGGAGCTTGCACTCGAAATCATAGAAGGCGATCTGGCGCACAACCGTGTTGATCATGTCCTCGACCTTGCCGGCGAGCAGGATCTTGCGGGCGGCCGCATCGGGTGCTTCGGCGAGCAGCTTCTGGAACGTCAGCATCTCGCCGAAGACCGAGGCCGTCTCCGCCAGCGTGAGCGGGGTGGAGGACAGCAGCTCGCCCTGACCAGCCGCCAGCACCTGATGCACGCCGTGCCCAAGCTCATGGGCGAGCGTCATGACGTCGCGCTGTTTGCCGAGGTAGTTCAGCAGGACGTAAGGATGCACGTCGGTCACGGTGGGATGGGCGAAAGCACCGGGGGCCTTGCCGGGTTTCACGCCCGCATCGATCCAGCCCTTGTCGAAGAAGGGCGCGGCGAGATCGGCCATGCGCGGATCGAAGCCCGCATAGGCGTCGAGCACGATGGCGCGCGCCTCGTCCCAGGGGATCTTGCGGTCGTCCTCGCGGGGGAGCGGAGCGTTGCGGTCCCAGGTCTGGAGCGTGTCGAGACCGAGCCATTTCGCCTTGAGCGCGTAGTACCGGTGCGACAGATGCGGATAGGCCGCGACGACCGCATTGCGGAGCGCCTCGACCACTTCGGGTTCAACGTCGTTGGCGAGGTGGCGTCCGGTCTGGGCAGTGGGGAACTTGCGCCAGCGATCCTCGATCTCCTTCTCCTTGGCGAGCGTATTGGTGATGCGCGCGAAAAGGGTGACATTGGCCCTGAAGACCGTGGCGAGCGCCTCTGCCCCGGCCTGGCGTCGGGCGCGGTCGGGGTCCGAGAGCAGATTGAGCGTCGCCTCGAGGCCCATGGTCTCGCCGTCCACCTCGAAGCTGAGGGCTGCCATCGTCTCGTCGAACAGCCGGTTCCAGGCGGCGGCTCCGACGACGGACTGGTCATGGAGAAACTTCTCCAGCTCGTCAGAGAGCTGATAGGGTTTCATCTTGCGGATGTTGTCGAACACGGGGCGGTAGCGGCCGAGTGCCGGATCCGCGTCGAGCAGCGCGGTGATCCGGGCCTCGTCGATGCGGTTGATCTCGAGCGACAAAAACACCAGCGGCGTGGTGATGTCGGTGATCTCGCCCTGCCTGTCGCCGAAAAACTTGGCGCGCGCGGGATCGAGAGTGTTCTGGTAATAACGCAGGCCGGCATAGCTCATGATCCGGCCGGACACGCCCTGGATGCGCTCGTAGCGCGTGACGGCATCGAGCAGGCCCGCGGCGTCGAGGCCCTCCAGCTTGCCCTCGTAATCGGTGGCGAAGGACGTGCATTCGGTGCGCAGCCAGTCGAGGTCCCGCACCAGCTCTGGCGCGTCCTCGGCCGCATAGAGATCTGCGAGGTTCCAGTCCGGCAGATCGCCCAGGGCGCTGGCTGTGGCGGGGTCGCGGTGATCGCGGAGCATGGGCGGTCCTTTCGGGGAGATCGGGTCGGGAGGAGACATAGGCCGTTCCGCGCGGAATTGCGCCCCCCGGACGGAAACTTCCTGCGTCACACGACCTGGGAAGGCAGCGGTTCGCCCGCGAAATGCGCGATCAGGTTCTCCGCTGCTAGCAGGCCCATGGCAGTGCGTGTCTCGAGCGTGGCGCTGCCGATATGGGGCAGGAGCGTCACGTTGGTCAGGCCGAGCAGGGCGGGTGGGACATGCGGCTCCTCTGCGAAGACGTCGAGGCCTGCACCGGCGATGCGCCCGGCGGTCAGCGTCTCGACGAGGGCTGCCTCGTCGATCACGTCGCCGCGGGCGGTGTTGACGAGATAGGCGGAGGGCTTCATCAGCGCGAGGCGTTCGGCCGAGATCAGGCCGCGATTGGCCCCGCCGCCGGGGCAGTGCAGGGTGACGACGTCCGCTTGGGCCATGACCTCCTCGATGGAGCCGCAGGCCTCGGCCAGAAACCCCAATGGGCCAACCGGCGAGCGATTGAAATAGATGCAGGTCATGCCGAAGCCGTGCACGGCGCGGTGCGCGGTGGCCTGACCGATGCGCCCCATGCCGATCACGCCCAGCGTCTTGCCCTGGAGGCTCATGCCGAGCCAGCCGGTGGGCGAGAACCCGGTCCACGCGCCGCGGCGAAGCAGGGCTTCGGTCTCGGACATCCGCCGCGTGGCCGAGAGGATCAGGGCCATGGCGAGGTCGGCGGTCGCGTCCGTGAGCACCCCGGGGGTGTTGGTGACGATGATGTCGCGCGCACGCGCGGCATCGAGGTCGATGTGGTTCACGCCCACGCCGAAATTGGCGATGATCCGGGTGCGGCGCCTGCCCTCGGCGTCGAGCAGGGCTCCGTCGATGGGGTCTCCCACGACCAGGAGGATGCCGTCGCAATCCTGAAGCGCGCGGACGAGGCGCGGACGGTCATAGGGAGTATCCGGCTCATTGAAGTCGAGATCGAGCCCGGCACCGCGCAACCGGTCCTCCACGGCCTGTGGCAACTTGCGGGTGACGGCGATGCGGGGAGGGCTCATGGCGGGATCCGGGTCAGAGGCCGTCGACTAGCGCGATGGTCGCCCGAGCCGCACCGTGGCGGATGGACCGGATCGGGGCGTAGTCCGCGCTGTCAAGCAAGGAGCGCGCCGAGGCCATGTCCGGAAAGCGAATGACGACCAGCCGCGTGGGTGACCAGAGATCGTCCTCGACCACCTCGAGCGCGCCGCCGCGCGCAAGGTATTCCCCGCCGAAACGCTCGACCGTGGGCCGGGCCTGCGCCTTGTAGCGCTCGTAGGCCTCCGGATCGGAGATCTTGGTGTCGACAATTAGATAGGCGGGCACATCGTCCTCCGGGCGCATGGCGCTCGAAGCCTAGCCGCGCCTGCGCGGGCTTGCCAGAGGAAACCCCCGTCAGTGTATCCTCTGGCCCAGCGGGACCGGGCGTTCGGGCGAGACCAGCACCACCGCCCCTTCCGCATCTGCGAGGCCGAGCGTGAGGACTTCGGAGCGGAAGGGGCCGATCTGGCGCGGCGGGAAGTTCACCACGGCGAGCACCTGGCGTCCGATAAGGCTTTCGGCCGTGTAATGGGTCGTGATCTGGGCGGAGGATTTGCGCACGCCGATCTCCGGCCCGAAATCGATCCAGAGCTTCCAGGCGGGCTTGCGCGCCTCGGGGAACGCCTCGACCTGCGTGACCGTGCCCACGCGGATGTCGACCTTTAGGAAGTCGTCGTAGTCGATCGGGTCCATGCACCGTCCATCCTGCTGTCGCGCATAGAAAAAACCGCCTGCCCGGCGAGGGCAAGCGGATTGTTTCGGCGTGACGGGGGATTAGGCCTTGTTGAGGCTCGTCGCCATGTCGCGCAGTTCCTCCATGGAGGCCTTCATGCGCGCCGAGACGATCTCGTAGGCCTCCGCGTTCGCCTTCTGGGCGTGCTCGGCCAGGGCCTGCATGTTCGTCAGCGCCTTCTCGAACGCGACCTTTGCGATCTCGGTCTGATGCTTGGCGGTGTCGGCGTCGAGCTTGGTGGTGTCAAAGGACTTCATGTGCTTCTGGGCTTCGGCCATCGTGTCCTCGAAGATCGCCATCTGCTTCTTGAACAGGTCCTGATATCCGGCTGCGGCGGCCTTGTTGGCCTCGACCAGGGCGTCCATGTTCTTGCGCTGGGCCGTCATGATGGCCTCGGCGTCAAAGCCGGGCATCTTCATGCCGCTCAGCTGCTTGGTAAAATCATTCTGCTTGAAGAACTCGCCGAGTTTCTCGACATCGAACGAAAAGGTCTTTGGGTCGAACATGGTGCGTCTCCTTGAGCGTGTGATCCAACTCTGATGTCGTTGATATGGTGCAGTGCAGCATAAGTGTCAAGGGGGTCATGTTGCAGTGCGGTAGGAAGCCGGTGCTCATGCGCCGAGCTCCCGACTACGGGCGGATGCGGCCGCGACGGCCCGCAGGATCAGAGCGGACAGCCCGTCCCGTTCCGCCTGCAACACCGCGAGCGCCGCCGCCGTCGTCCCGCCCGGACTGGTGACGTTGACCCGCAACTGTGCGGGGTCTTCAGATACGGACTCCGCGAGGCTGCCCGCACCGGCCACGGTGGCGCGGGCGAGTTGCATCGCGAGGTCGGGCCTTAGCCCCTCGGCCATCCCCGCGGCCGCGAGCGCTTCGATCAGCAAGAAGACATAGGCCGGACCCGAACCAGATACCGCAGTGACCGCATCCATCTGCGCCTCGTCCTCGAGCCGCACGGTCTGTCCCACCGCCGCGAGCAGCGCCTCGGCCAAGGCCAGTCCTTCGGGCGAGACATGGGAATTGGCGATCAAGGCACTGATCCCGCGACCCACCGCCGCCGGCGTGTTCGGCATCGCCCGGACGATGGGCGTGCCGGTCCCGAGGGCCGTCTCGAAGACCCGGATCGGCGTTCCGGCCGCGATCGAGACGAACACGGTCCCACCGGACCCGAGCCTGCGTAGCTGCGGCAGGGCCTCCGTCATCATCTGTGGCTTGACAGCGAGCACGGCCACCGCCGGAGAGGCGGGGATCTCCACATTGAGGCGCAATCCCGCGTCTTGCAGTGCCGACAGCCACGCCGATGGCTTCGGTTCGAGAATGGTGAACGCGGTCGGGGCCACGCCCTGGGCCAGCCAGCCCTCAAGCAGCGCCGAGCCCATCTTGCCGCATCCGAGCAAGACCAATCCCCGTTCGGCGATGGCTGACAACGTCATGAACGGCCCCCTCCCCCGACCCTTCGAGCAAGGGGGCCGGTCGCGTCAGGCCCGACCGTAGGCCTCGGTCATGGCTATTCCAAGCGCCTTTTCCGGCGTCTCGCCGCCATGGGCGACCAGCTGGAACGCCGGATAGAACCGCTCCGCCGCGAGGACCGCCCCGCGGACCATGTCGTTGATCTGCGCGGCCCCGGCCTGCGCCCCGCCAGTCAGGTTGAGGTTGTAGCGATAGACCATCATCTTCTGGTCGGGCCAGAGCACGAAGGCTCCGGTCCAGCACCGGTCGTTCGCGAGCGCCATCAGCTTGTAGAAGGCATTGAGCCTTCGTGCGGGTGGGGCCATCTCGAAGGCACAGATCAGCCGCAGCGCTTCCTCGCGCGCGGAATAGGCGAGCGTTACGGAATACGTGCGCCAGCTGCCCTCGATCGCCATGGCGATCTGGTCGTCCGCGATCCGGTCGAAATCCCAGGCCCGCTCCTCGGCGAGCGATTCGACGATGTCGATGGGATGAAGCTCTTCGCAGGAGAAATCACGCTCGACTATGCTCATGACCGCAGCCTCTGGTTCTGACCGCTGGCGGCTTGAACCCCGCGCAGCAGTGTGTGAGGTTAACAACAGGTCACCGGATCGGCCCGGCATCCCACAAAATATGGTGGGTGAACCCTTAGAACCTGTAAAGACAATTCTTGCCCCACGCGCGGGATCCACGGCCCCTGTGGCAAGGGCACATGTCCCCGGCCGGGGCTCAGGCGTCGGAGGGCTTCGCCTTGCGCTTGGCCTCGAGCGCGTCGATGCGCGCGCGCAGGGTGTCGTTCTCCTCGCGGGCCTTCTGGGCCATGGCCCGGACCGCGTCGAACTCGTCGCGCGTCACGAGGTTCCGGTCGGCGAGCCAGCGGTCCATCATGCCCTTCATCGCGGTCTCGGCCTCGACCTTGGCCCCCTGCGCCACACCCATGGCGTTGGTCATCAGCTGCGAGATGTCGTCGAAGATCTTGCCTCGGGTCTGCATGGTCGGCTCCTTGCGTCTGTGTCGCTGCATATGGTCCCGCCGCGCCGATTTGCCAAGGCCCGGCTTGACAGGGGGGTGCGGGCGCCGCACGGGGCGAGCATGACCCCGGATGGCGTGATCCTCGCTGCTCTGCCGTTTCCCGCCATCGATCCGGTGCTCGTGTCCGTGACGGTTTTCGGGGTGGAGCTGGCCCTGCGCTGGTACGCGCTTGCCTATGTCGCGGGGCTGGCACTCGGCTGGCGCTATGTCGCCTGGCTCTGCGCCCGCCCGGACCTCTGGGGCGGCATGAGCCCGATGGAGCCGCGCCGGACCGAGGATCTCCTTACCTGGATGGTGCTCGGGGTGATCCTCGGCGGGCGTCTGGGGTTCGTGCTGTTCTACCAGCCCGCCTATTACGCGGCCAATCCCGGCGAGATCCTCGCGGTCTGGAAGGGGGGCATGTCCTTTCACGGCGGCTTTCTCGGGGTCATCGCCGCCGTCCTCGGCTTCTCCCTGCGCAACGGCATCGATCCGGTCCGGCTAGGCGACGCGGTTGCCGCCGCGGCGCCCATCGGCATCTTCTTCGGGCGCATCGCGAACTTCGTCAACGCGGAGTTGTGGGGCCGCCCCACCACCCTGCCTTGGGGGGTCGTCTTTCCCGGCGCGGACTGCCCGCCGGACTGGCCCTCCACCTGCGCGCGCCATCCCTCGCAGCTCTATCAGGCGGGGCTCGAGGGCCTCGTGCTGGGGCTCGTCCTCCTGTTCGCAATCCGGCGTGGTGCCCTGAGGCTGCGCGGCCGGGTGATTGCGCTCTTTCTTGCGGGCTACGGGCTCGCCCGGGTAATCGCCGAGGGCTTTCGCCAGGCGGATGCGCAGTTCGTGAGCCCCGGCAACCAGTTCGGGCACGTTTTGCGCCTTGGTGATTGGGGGCTGACCATGGGCCAGATCCTGTCGCTGCCGATGCTCTTGGCGGGGCTCGCCTTGCTGGCCTGGACGGCCCGGCGGGCGTGACCGCGCTGGTGGCGGAGCTTGCGGCCCTGATAGCAAGCCGCGGCCCGATCCCGGTCGCGACCTTCATGGCGGCGGCCCTCGGGCATCCCGAGCACGGCTATTACCGCACGCGCGATCCGCTGGGGGCTGCGGGCGATTTCACCACCGCCCCGGAGATCAGCCAGATGTTCGGCGAGATGCTCGGGGTCTGGATCGCCACGCTCTGGAGGGACCAGGGCGCCCCCGCTGCGTTCGTCCTCGCGGAACTCGGGCCCGGACGCGGCACGCTCCTGGCGGATCTCCTGCGCGTCGCGCGCGCCGTGCCTGGGTTCTCGGACGCGGCCACCGTCGCGCTGATCGAGACGAGCCCGGTCCTGCGTGCGGCCCAGGCCCGGCTGATCCCGGGGGCACTCTGGGTCAAGGACGTCGCGGACCTGCCCGAAGGTCCGCTCTTCGTCGTCGCCAACGAGTTCTTCGACGCCCTGCCCGTGCGCCAGTTCCGGCGAGCCGATCCGGGTTGGCAGCAGCGTCTGGTGGGCTTAGCACAGGGCAGCCTCGTCTGGTGCTACGGCCCGGTCCGCCCCGACCCCGGTCTCGATGCGCGCTTTCCTTTGACCCCGGACGGCGTCATCGTCGAGGTGAACCCGGCGGGCGAGGCCATTGCAGCGCGGCTCGGCGCGCGCATCGCAGGCGGCGGCGGGGCGGCGCTGATCGTCGACTACGGGGCCTGGGACGGTGCAGGCGACACGCTCCAGGCCGTGCGCGGCCATGCGCCGGTCGACGTGCTGGACGCGCCCGGCTCGGCGGATCTGAGCGCCCATGTCCGGTTCGGCGCGCTCGCACGGGCGGCCGCACCTGCGCGGGTCCACGGTCCGGTCCCGCAGGGCGCGTTCCTGGCCCGTCTCGGGATCGGCGCGCGGGCGGCGCGGCTCGCGGCGGGCGGTGCGGCGGAGGCGGTGGCCGCCCAACTTCACCGCTTGACCGACTCCTCGGAAATGGGAACGCTCTTTCAGGCCATGGCGCTCACGCCGCCGGATGCGCCGCAGCCGCCGGGATTTGGACAAGATGACCCTTGAGCCACTGAGATCGGATCTGCTGTCCGCGCGCCACGGGTTCTTCACGCGGCGGGGCGGGGCGTCGTCCGGGATCTATCACGGGTTGAACTGCGGACCGGGATCGGGGGATCAAGCCGGTGCTGTCCGGCTGAACCGCGCGCGCGTGGCAGGGTTCATGGGCCTGCCGCCCGAGCGTCTGCTGTCGCTCCATCAGATCCATTCCGCCGACGTGGTCACGGCCGGTGCGAGCGGCTGGTTCGAACGCCCGAGGGCGGACGGCGTCGTGACCGACCGCCCCGGGCTTGCCCTTGCCATCCTGACGGCGGATTGCGCGCCGATCCTGTTCCACGATCCCGAGGCCCGCGTGATCGGGGCCGCCCACGCCGGCTGGCGCGGGGCCCTTGGCGGCGTCCTTGAGGAGACACTCGCCGCCATGGAGCGTCTCGGGGCGCGCGTCTCGCGTGTCCGGGCTGCGGTCGGGCCCGCCATCAGCCAGCGAAACTACGAGGTGGGCGAGGATTTCTTCGAAACCTTCGCCGATGCCGATCCCGATCACGCCCGGCACTTCATCAACGGCCGGGCGGGCAAGCTGCGGTTCGATCTGCCCGGCTTCGTGCTCGCCCGGCTGCGGGCTTCGGGCGTGGCCGAGGCCGGCTGGATCGGGTCCTGCACCTACGCCGAGCCCGACCGGTTCTTCTCCTATCGCCGCTCCACCCACACCGGAGAGGCCGATTACGGCCGTCTGATCTCCGTGATCACTCTCGACGCCTGAACGCTCAGAAGTCCTGCCAGTCGTCGTTTGCAGCGATAGCCGTCGCGCGCGCGGCCATCCCGCCCGAGGCCGCGATACGGGGTGCGGGCACGGGTGGCGCAACCGCCCGAGGCGGGGCCGGTATGGGAGGGGCCGTCCGCGGCAGGGCGGGTGGCGCGATCCGGGCCACGGGTGTCGCGGTGACCGCGGGGGGTGCGGACCCGGCTGCGCGGAAAAAGCTCGCCCGGCGGCTGAGGTTCGCGGTCATCTCCACCACCTTGCGCGTGCTCGCGGAGCTGTTGTCGAACAGGTTCGCGTTTTCCTGGGTCACCGCGTCGATCCGGGCAACTGCCGTGGAGATCTCGGTCACACCCGCCGCCTGTTCGCGGCTCGCGTTCGAGATCTCGCCGACGCTCGCCACCACGGCTCCGATCTTGCCGGAAATCTCGCGCAGCGCATCGCCGCTCTGGCGCACGAGGAGCGAGCCCGAGGCGATCTCGGCACCGCTGTTGCGGATCAGATCGGAGATGTCCTTCGCGGCCGTCGACGAGCGCTGCGCGAGGGTGCGCACCTCGGAGGCCACCACCGCGAAGCCCTTGCCGGCATCCCCGGCCCGGGCGGCCTCAACTGCCGCGTTGAGGGCCAGCAGGTTCGTCTGGAACGCGATGCCGTCGATTACGCCCACGATCTCGGAGATGTGCCCTGCACTCGTCTCGATCCGGCCCATGGCGTCGACCGCTTCGACTGCGGTTGTGGCCCCCGCCTCGGCGCGCCCGGCCATCTCCTTGGCGGTGGCCTCGGCCTGCGCCGCGTTCGCCGCGTTCTGGCGGATGGCGGCCGCGATCTGCTCGACGGCCGTCGATGTCTCCTGGATGGCCGCGGCCTGACCGTCGGTGCGCTCCGACAGCTGGGTCGCACTCCGGGCAATGGCGTCGGTCTCCGCGGCCATGCCGATACTGATGGCCTGGATGTCGCCCACCATCGACTGCAGCCGGTCGGCAGTCGCATTGAACGCATCGCGCACGTCGTGGAATTCTTCGGTGACTTCCGCGGGGATCCGGGCCGTGAGGTCCCCCTCCGACAGCCGCACGAGCGCTGCCACGACCTGCTCGTAGGCCCGCTTGCGCGGCGTGATGTCGGTTGCGAATTTCAGGATCCGCACGACGGCCCCGGTCTCGTCGCGCACCGGGTTGTAGCTCGCCATCAGCCAGATCGGGGTGCCAGTCCGAGTCACGCGCCGGATCTCGCCGCCGCGCATCTCGCCGCGGCGCAGCTTTTCCCAGAAGGCCGCATACTCGGGGCTTCGGGCATAGTCCGGATCGCAAAAAGCCGAGTGCCGGGTGCCCGCGATGCTGGACGCATCGTATCCCATCGCACGGCAATAGTTGGAATTCGCGAAGGTGACGACACCCTCCGGCGTGAACTCGATCATGGCCTGGTGCTTGGATATGGTAGCGATCTGGGCCTGGGCCGCCCCGGCAAGCGCCGCCCGTTCCGCATCGGCGACCTCCGTCGCCGTCCGGCTCAGGGCTGCCTTGCGCAGGCTCTCCACTGCCGAGCCGAGTGCCCCGAACTCGCTCCAGGGCGACAGGCCCGGCAGGCCGGGCGGGATCGTCCCGGAGGCCATCCCCGACAGCGCCTTTGCCGTCTGTGCGACCTCGCGGGCCTGGCCTTTCAGGACCATCAGGGCCGCAATTGCAACTGCCGCCATCAGCGCCTGCGCGCCCAGCGCGAGCACGGCGGCCGTCGACCCGTTGCCGGCCTGCCAGATCAGAAAGCCCAGTCCGACCGCTGCACCGCTCGTGACGCCGATTGCCCAGATCGCAGCCTTGCTCAGGTCCATTGGTGCCGTCTCCCAAAACTTCGGGAGCTATCGCAAGGCGAGGTAAAGAGACTGATAACGCGCGCGGGGCAGCGGTCAGTCCCGGACGCGGGCGCGTGCCTCGAAGACGTCGAAGGGCACCGCGGGTTCGTCCTTCGCGCAGCGGATCACGAGGCTGGTGCGCACGCTCGCGACATTCGGGGCCGAGGTCAGGTGCTCGGTCAGGAAGGTCTGGAACGACGACAGGTCCGGCGCCACGCATTTGAGGATGAAATCGATGTCGCCGTTGAGCATATGGCACTCGCGCACCAGCGGCCAGGCCCGGCACCGCGTCTCGAATGCCGACAGATCCGCCTCCGCCTGGCTTGTGAGCCCCACCATGGCGAAGACCTGCACCTCAAACCCGAGCTCGCGCGCGTTGATGTCCGCGTGATAGCCGTTGATGAGCCCCTGTTCCTCGAGCGTGCGCACGCGCCGCAGGCAGGGCGGGGCCGAGATGCCGACCCGTCGCGACAGCTCCACGTTCGTCATGCGCCCATCGGCCTGCAATTCCGCAAGGATCTTGCGGTCGATCGGGTCCAGCTTGGCCCCTGCCATGGCGTCACGTCCTTGTCCGGTTCTCCGCGAGCGCAGGGCCTAGCAGAAACAATGTTGCGTCAACAAGCAAGAATCGAACGGTACGGCACCGGCCTGCGCAGCAAATGGGGCCGCTCAGGCCGCCGCAGTCCCCGCCCTGTGGGCATAGACGGCGGTCTCGAACGCGAGGTATCCCCCGAAGGACGCCGCATCGGCAAAGGGCAGGAGCTGCGTGCCCCAGAACCCGCCGATCCCGTTCCTGCGGTCGATCCAATAGTAGAGGTTCGCGAGCCCCGCCCAGCCCAGCGATCCCGCAGGCCGCCCGGTCGGGGCATCCACGTCGTTGACCATGAAGCTCAGCGCCCAGGATTTCGGCTGGCCGGGAAAGAACTCGACATCGTTCGAGACATGCGGCCGCACCCCGGGCAGGCCGCGGATCTTGAGAGCGCCGAGCCCGTTCCGCACCGCCATCTGGACCGTCTCTGGCCTCAGCACCGGCCCCTCCGGCCCGGCCCCGTCGTTCAGCCACATGCGGATGAACTTCATGTAGTCGGGCACCGTCGAATAGAGCCCGTGCCCGCCCATGTCGATCTCCGGCGGCTGGGGCAGCACGAAGTCCGGCAGGGCGGTCAGCGCGCCATCCGCCTCGCGTCGGTGCAGCGAGGCGCGCCGGGCCTGCATGTCGGGGGTCAGAGTGAACGCCGTCGAGGTCATCCCGAGCGGTGCCAGCACGCGCTCCGCCATCGCTGCCCCGAGGCGACGGCCGGTGATAGATTCGATCACCAGGCCCGCCCAATCGACGCCCGAGCCGTATTCCCATCGCGTGCCCGGCTCGAACAGGAGCGGCGTCATCAGCGAGGCCATCGAGGCCGTCGCCACTCCGGGCTGCCCGTGTTCGCGGGCGAGCCGGTCGTAGATCTCGTTGCAGAACGCGTACCCCAGTCCCGCCGTGTGGAGCAGCAGCATCCGCGTCGTGATCTCGCTGCGCGGCGCGCGCAGGCGCGGCTGGCCTTGCGCGTCGAGCCCCTCGATCACCCGAAGCTCGCCGATCTGCGGCACATACCGCCGGGCCGGCGCGTCGAGGTCGAGCCGGCCCTCCTCGGCCAGCTGGAGCGCCACCGTGCCGGTAATTGCCTTGGTTGTGGAGAACGCCGCGAGGACAGTGTCGGGCCGCATGGGTCCGCCCCCAAGCTCCGCCGCCCCCGCCACCCCGACGAAGATGTCGCCCTCCCGGTCCGTAACGGCCGCCACCACCCCCGGCACATGCGGCGGACGGGTCACGGTCTCGTCGAGGATGGATTGCAGGGTCGCAGCAAGATCGGTCATGCAACATCCTTTCCAAACGCGCCGTCCTTCCGGGGCGAATGCCCGGGCGGTACCCCGGAGCCACCCTGACGTGGCATCACGAAACTGTGGACCCCCGGCAGGAGTGATGCACGCCCCTGCGCTTCACAGCCGGAACCGCCGGGTGTATGCCTTTGGCCGAGCACGCCTGAGGAGACCGCCCGCATGACCGAGACCCGTCGCACCCGCCTCCTGATCATCGGATCCGGTCCGGCCGGCTATACCGCCGCGGTCTACGGGGCGAGGGCGATGCTCGATCCTATCCTCGTCCAGGGCATTCAGCCCGGGGGCCAGCTGACCATCACCACCGAGGTCGAGAACTGGCCGGGCGACACCGAGGTGCAGGGCCCCGCCCTGATGGAGCGCATGCAGGCCCATGCCGTGGCCACCGGCGCGGAGGTGATCTCCGATCACATCTCCAGCCTCGATCTGGGGTCGCGCCCGTTTCGTGCCGAGAGCGACAGCGGCACGACCTATCTCGCGGATGCGGTGGTCCTCGCCACCGGCGCACAGGCGAAATGGCTGGGCCTGCCTTCGGAGGCGCGGTTCCAGGGGTTCGGCGTCTCGGCCTGTGCGACCTGCGACGGCTTTTTCTATCGCGGGGCGGAGGTGGTGGTCATCGGCGGCGGCAATTCGGCGGTCGAGGAAGCGCTGTTCCTCACGAACTTCGCCGCGAAGGTCACGCTTATCCATCGCCGCGACACTCTGCGCGCCGAGCGCATCCTGCAGGACCGCCTGTTCAAGCACCCCAAGATCGAGACGCTGTGGGATCATGCGCTCGACGAGGTGCTGGGCGACGAGACCCCGCCGGGCGTCACCGGCGTGCGGGTGCGGCACGTGGCGACGGGGTCCGAGCGAGTGGTCCCCTGCAAGGGCGTCTTCATCGCCATCGGCCATGCACCGGCCTCCAGCCTGGTCGAGGGGCAACTGCCGCTCCACAACGGCGGCTATGTCGTGACGAAACCGGATTCGACAGCAACGGACATCCCCGGCGTCTTCGCCGCGGGCGACATCACCGACCACGTCTTTCGCCAGGCCGTCACCTCCGCCGGCATGGGCTGCATGGCGGCGCTGGAAGCGGAACGCTTCCTTGCCGCAGAAGACGCAATGGGGACCGCCCGGGCGGCGGAGTGATCTCCGCACTAAGCCGCGGACACCGCGTTGTCCGCGCGCGGACAGAAGGTCAAGTCATTGATAAATATATAAGTTTCGTAAATCATTAACTAAATTGAAACGATGGTTAATGCTAATTGGAGCCGCCGAATACCGTCACAGCCGAATACCGGCACACTGGTGAGGGACTTATCTGCCCTCATCGCCGCATCAGGGCTTCCTCAAACAGGTCAGACGCATCTTCCCAGCTATAAGCCTCGGCGGTCCTGAGGGCGGCATCGGACATCGAACGCCAGGCTCCGTCATCTAGGGAAAGGACGTGTAGAAGACGTGTTGCCATAGCATTCACATCGTCGACATCCACCACGTACCCATTAAGCCCATCTTCGATTACGTCTTTTGCGCAACCTGTATCTGTGGCAATGACCGGACACCGGCAGGCCATAGCTTCTAGAATCGGTAAACCAAACCCCTCGGAGCGACTGGGAACCAACCATACGTCACACATCGAATAAAGCTCTTTGATCAATTGTTGCCTCGGGCTTTTGATAAAATGAACACCCTTCGGAAACGGCAGATCCGGCTGAAGCTTATGCCCAAACGAAACTATGTTTAAATTTGAAACTTTTTCTCGGACTTTTGTAATTGCTGATAATCCAATATCTGTACCCTTAAATACAGTCTTAGAATACATCAAGCCAACAGATGGAACCGAGTTTTTAGTGCGCTCTGAACTATAGAAAAGACTTGTGTCTACACTATTTGGAACCAAATCAACGTCCGGATCGCTGTAACGATCCTTCATTAGGTCGACAAGCCATCCTGCTATCGTTATTTTGTGCAGAGGCAGATGATAACTTCCATGACCGAAGTCATTTAAAAAATGCTTAGAACCTTCGTCATGCTGAATGAAATAAAATTTCTTTCCTTTTGAAGGAGAGAGCGCTTCGACGGCGAAAGCTGTTTCCCACCACGTCGCAATTACTACATCTGCGTCCGGAACGTCCGCGTCAGTTGCAGGGCCCACGTGATCCATTATCCTCAGTTCTGCCTGCATCCCGTCGAAATGAGACCGACGCTCCGGCTCTCGCGGCCATGTTCCTCGGAGGATGCTCTTAATCTTTGCGTTGCGGGTCAGGGATAACACGGGCTGTGCCACGACCGTGACGGTGTGACCACGAGCCTTCAAACGATCAGCGTGGGTTGCGATTACCCGTGTTCCACCCGCGAGATTGGGTGCCGGTACGACGAACGTGATCTTCAATTTGCCCTCGATACCCACGTACAACGATCGTAGAGGCAAACAAAGTGACCCAATGGTCAAGGACGTGTGAGATACATCCCTAATGACAATAATCTCAATGCGCGCTGACCGGGGACATCTTGTTCTGGCGCGCCACGATGAAGGCCACGCGGCGGTCGGGGGCGAGGGCGAGGACCTCGCCGTCGGACGTGTGGATCGCATAGAGCATCTCGAGCCCGCCGGTGCGCGCGCGCACCTCGTCGGGCAGGTCGGCGGCCTTCACTTCGCGGACATAGACGATCGGCCTGTCGCCGATGGGGGAAAAGCTCGGAAAATCGGTCATGGACTGCTCCTCGTTCAGGGTCTTGCGCCGTTGATCACGATCGTGCGGACGATCGTCTCTGGGGCCGCGCGGTGCAGGTCGATGTGCAGCAACCCGTTCTCGAGGGTGGCGCCGCGCACTTCGACGCCGTCCGCCAGGACAAAGCTGCGCTGAAACTGCCGGGCGGCAATGCCCCGGTGCAAAAAGACGCGCCCCTCGCCGTCGTCGGACTGGCGGCCGCGCACCACGAGCTGGTTGTTCTCCAGCGTGATCGCGAGATCGCCCTCGGAAAATCCGGCGACCGCCAGCGTGATGCGGTAGGATGCAGCACAGGTCTGCTCGATGTTGTAGGGCGGATAGCCCTCCGCGCCCGATTTGGCGCTGCGCTCCACCAGCCGGTCGAGCTGCTCGAACCCCAGCAGATAGGGATGCGAGGCAAACGTCACCTTCGTCATGTCCGTCAAGCCCTTTTCAAGCGACTCTGTTGGGGTCCCGATCTGTGGCGGCCCCGCGCAGGGAAATTGGGGAGGCGGCTGCGGAAAAACAAGAGCCTTGCCGGCCGGGCCGGACTAGGCGCGAGCGCCGCGCAGGTTTATAAGGCGTCAACTCGCCGGACGGACCGCATGAACCACACTCCCCTGATGCCACGCGAAGAGGTGCTGCGGATCAAGCTCGGGATCCTCGAGCGCGAACATCGCGACCTCGACGATGCGATCTCGGCCCTCGACGAGGGCGGGCGGGTCGATACGCTGAGCATCCGGCGCCTGAAGAAGCGCAAGCTGTTCCTCAAGGACCAGATCGCCCGGATCTCCGACGAGATCACCCCCGACATCATCGCCTGACCGGCCAAGGAGGCCCCCGTGCGCCAACCCGTCATCGGCATCGTCATGGGCAGCCAGTCGGACTGGCCGACGCTGCGCGCCGCCGCGGATACGCTCGAAGCCCTAGGTGTGCCTTTCGAGACGCGCATCGTCTCGGCCCACCGCACGCCCGACCGTATGTTCGCCTATGCCGAGACCGCGGTTTCCCGCGGACTGGCGGCGATCATCGCAGGGGCGGGGGGGGCTGCCCATCTGCCGGGAATGCTCGCGGCCAAGACCCGCCTGCCGGTGCTGGGCGTGCCGGTCCAGAGTGCCGCGCTCTCGGGGCTCGATTCGCTCCTCTCCATCGTCCAGATGCCGAAAGGCGTGCCGGTCGCGACCTTCGCCATCGGGCCGGCCGGGGCCACGAACGCAGCCCTCTTCGGCGCGGCGATGCTCGCGGTGGGCGACGCGGCCCTCGCGGCCCGGCTCGACGCCTGGCGTGCCGAGCAGAGTGCGGCCGTGGCCGAGAGCCCGGTCGATGGCTGAGCGTCCGTCGGGCTATCTGGGGCCGGGGGCCTCCATCGGGATCCTCGGCGGCGGTCAGCTCGGGCGGATGCTCGCGCTCGCGGCGGCCCGCATGGGACTGCGGTGCCACGTCTACGAGCCCGCCGCGGACGCCTGTGCCGAACCGGTCGTGGCGCGCGTCACCCGGGCCGGGTACGACGATACCGAGGCGCTGCGGGCGTTTGCGCGTTCCGTCGATGTGATCACCTTCGAGTTCGAGAACGTGCCGCTCGCAGCCATCGACGCGGTAGCCGGGATAGTCCCCGTGCGCCCCGGCCGCCGCGCGCTAGAGGCCGCCCAGGACCGCATCGCGGAAAAGGACTTCCTGACCGGCCTCTGCCTCCGCACGGCCCCCTATGCCGCGGTCCGTGATGCGGCGAGCCTCGCCGCGGCGCTGGAACGCATCGGGACGCCTGCCATCCTGAAGACCCGCCGGCTCGGGTACGACGGCAAGAGACAGGCGCGCATCGCCTCGCCGGATGCGGCGCAGGCGGCACTGGCCGTCCTCGGTTCCGGCCCCTGCGTGCTGGAGGGTCTCATTGAGTTCACGCGCGAGATCTCCGTGATCGCGGCGCGCGGCCTCGACGGGTCGGTCGTGGCCTTCGACCCGGGCGAGAACGTGCACCGCGACGGCATATTGCACACCACCACCCTGCCGGCCCGGATCCCGGCCTCGCTCGCAGAGGACGCGGCCCTGATCGCCGGGCGCATCCTCAACGCCCTCGAGTACGTCGGGGTGATCGGCGTGGAGCTGTTCGTCACCCCGGACGGGCTCCTGGTCAACGAGATTGCCCCGCGCGTGCACAACTCCGGCCACTGGACGCAGGACGCGTGCCTCACGGACCAGTTCGAGCTGCATTGCCGGGCGATCTGCGGCTGGCCGCTCAGCGACGGACGGCGCCATTCGGATGCGGTGATGACGAACCTCATCGGCGACGACGTCCTGGCGGCCCCGGACCTGACCGGAGCGGCCGTGCATCTCTATGGCAAGCGCGAGGTCCGGCCGGGACGCAAGATGGGCCATGTCACGCGCATCAGCCCGCGCGCTCCGCAGGCCTGATAAGGACTCCGGCTGATTGACTCGTTACGGAGAGGATTCCCTGTGGGAATCGCGTCGGTTAGAATCCTGCCCAACGACAACAAAGGGGGCAGGCATGGTGCAGGTTGCGGATCATCTTGACACGGTCGAGTTGCAGG
>JBBQYB010000006.1:0-48199 GCA_038209095.1 Rhodobacterales bacterium | reverse complement strand
ACCGTGCGGATCTCGCCGGCGAAGAGCGATATGAACCAGGTCTGGCCGAACGCGGAGGCGTAGGTCAGCAACAGCCCTGCGCCGAGCCAGCGGCGGTTCTCGGCCAGGAACGCGAACATCACGCGGCCATACGCCAGTCGCCGGGCGATGGCCAGCCGCGCTTGCGGGAGCCAGCGTGCCGTGGTTTATCCAGGGCGGTCACAGGAGGCCCGACATGGACAAGTTCACGACGCTGACCGGAGTGGCGGCCCCTCTGCCGCTGATCAACATCGACACCGACATGATCATCCCAAAGCAGTTCCTGAAGACCATCGCGCGCACGGGGCTGGGCAAGAACCTGTTCGACGAGATGCGCTATACGCAGGATGGTGCGGAGATCCCCGGGTTCGTCCTGAACCAGCCGGCGTACCGGCAGGCGCAGATCCTGGTGGCGGGCGACAACTTCGGCTGCGGGTCGAGCCGGGAGCACGCGCCCTGGGCCCTGCTCGATTTTGGCATCCGCTGCGTGATCGCGCCGAGTTTCGCGGATATCTTCTACAACAATTGCTTCAAGAACGGCATCCTGCCCATCGCCCTGCCGCAGGCGGAGGTGGACAAGCTGATGGATGATGCGCAGCGCGGGGCGAATGCGGTGATCACGGTGGATCTGGTGAGCCAGGTCATCACCGGGCCGGACGGCGGGTCGATCGGGTTCGAGGTGGACGCGCATCGCAAGCATTGCCTGCTGAACGGGCTCGACGATATCGGGCTCACGCTGGAGAAGGCCGCGGCGATCGACGATTTCGAGACAAGGCTGACTGCGCGCGCGCCCTGGCTCGCCGCTTAAGGATCCGTTCACCAAGCCGTCCGAGGGTGGCGGCGTGGTCCGGGTCCTTCTCCTTGTGCTGTGTCTGGGGCTGTGCGGCGGGATCGCGCGGTCCGAGAGCCTGCGGATCGCGACGTTCAACGTCGGGCTGAGCCGCGACGGGCCGGGAGTTCTTCTCGGGGAGTTGCGGGGCAGGCCCAAGCCGGACGTGCTGGCGGCGGTGGCAATCATCCGTGCGGTGCGGCCGGATGTGCTGGTGATCCAGAAGTTCGATCACGATCCGCGGGGACGGGCGCTGGCAGCCTTCGCCGGTCTGCTGGCCGCGGGCGAGGACGGGATCGACTACCCTTACCGGTTCGCGGGGCCGGTGAACGCGGGTGTCGTCTCGGGGCTCGATCTCGACGGCGACGGGCTGGTTATGGGGTGGAACGACGCGCTGGGCTGGGGCAAGTATCCGGGTCACGGCGGGATGGCGGTGCTGTCGCGGCTGCCGCTGGACGAGGCCGGGGTGAGGACGTTCCGGGGCCTGTTGTGGCGCGATCTGCCGGACGCGTCCCTGCCGCGCAATCCGGATGGCACGGCGTTTTTCGGGCCGGAGGCGTTGGCGCTGTTGCCGCTATCGTCGCGGGCGCATTGGGACGTGCCGGTCCTGCTCGCGGACGGGCGGCGGCTGCATCTGCTGACGGCCAACCCGACGCCGCCGCTGTTCGACGGACCGGAGGGGATGAACCGGTTGCGCAACCGCGACGAGGTGGCGTTCTGGGGCGCGTATCTTGGTGGGGCAGCGTTCCTCGACGATCAGGGCCGCAGCGGCGGCGCGGCGGAAGGGCCGCTGGTCGTGCTGGGCGATTTCAACCTCGATCCGTTCGACGGGGCGGGCGACGGGGCTGCGATGGCAGCACTTCTCGGGCATCCGCGGCTGACCGATCCCGCGCCGCGCAGCGCGGGGGCGGAGGCTTCGGGGCGGGCAGGGGTGAACCGGCGGCATGCGGGGCCTGCAGCGCTCGACACGGCGGACTGGCGCGAGACGCAGGGGCCGGGGAACCTGCGGGTCAGCTACGTGCTGCCGTCGCGGGATCTGGAGGTGACGGGGGCGGGCGTGTTCTGGCCCGGGCCGGGCGAGGCGGGGGAGGGGTTGCTGGCGGAAGGGTCGCCGCATCGGTTGGTCTGGGTCGATATCGGGCTGCGCTGACTTGACCCGGGCGCCGGGCGGGGTTAGCCGGGCCGGCAGATTCCTCGGACAAAGGCAGCCCGCATCATGGCCAATCCCTCGCTTCTCCTTCTGCCCGGCGACGGGATCGGCCCGGAAGTCATGGGGCAGGTGCGGCGGATCATCGACTGGATGGGGGAGAGGCGCGGCCTCGACTTCGACGTGGAGGAGGATCTGGTGGGGGGCTGCGCTTATGACGTGCACGGCGTTCCGCTGACGGATGCGACCATGGCGAAGGCCCAAGCGGCGGATGCGGTGCTGCTCGGGGCCGTGGGCGGGCCGAAGTATGACGATCTGGATTTCAGCCTGAAGCCGGAGCGGGGGTTGTTGCGGCTGCGCAAGGAGATGGACCTCTACGCCAACTTGCGCCCGGCGCAGTGTTTTGACGCGCTGGCGGATTTTTCGTCGCTCAAGCGCGAGGTGATCGCGGGGCTTGATATCCTGATCGTGCGGGAGTTGACGAGTGGGGTGTATTTCGGGGAGCCACGGGGGATTTTCCACGAAGGCAACGAGCGGGTGGGGATCAACACCCAGCGCTATACCGAGGGAGAGATCGAGCGGGTGGCGCGGGCGGCGTTCGAGCTGGCGCGCAAGCGCTCGGCCAAGCTGTGCTCGATGGAGAAGGCCAATGTCATGGAATCGGGGGTTTTGTGGCGCGAGGTGGCGACGCGGGTGGGGCTCGACTATCCCGACGTGGCGCTGAGCCATATGTATGCGGACAACGGGGCGATGCAGCTGGTGCGCTGGCCCGCGCAGTTCGACGTGATCGTGACGGACAACCTGTTCGGGGACATCCTGTCGGACATCGCGGCGATGCTGACCGGATCGCTCGGAATGCTGCCGTCGGCAAGTCTGGGCGCGCCGATGGCGAACGGGCGGCCGAAGGCGCTCTACGAGCCGGTGCATGGCTCGGCGCCGGATATCGCGGGGACTAGCCGGGCGAACCCGATCGCGTGCATCCTGAGCTTTGCCATGGCGCTGCGCTATTCGTTCGATCTGGGCGCGGAGGCCGCACGGGTCGAGGCGGCGGTGGAGAAGGTGCTGGCGGACGGTCTGCGGACGGCGGACATTCTGGGGCCTGCGGGCGGGGATGCGGTCTCGACCGGGGCGATGGGCGATGCCATTGTGGCGGCGCTGGATCTGAGTTTGGGGTGAGAGCAGATTGCGCGCAGCCTGATCGTTCCGAGATTGGGCGTCGTGTTCGACCCGGGACCTGATCAGGGCTTCGCGGTGCCGCCTGCCAGCCCCTTGATGCGCTCGCGGGCCGACTGGAAGATCACATAGAGCGACGGGATCACGAAGATGCCGACGACGGCGGCGGCGAGCATGCCGCTGGCGACGGCGGTGCCGACGGCGCGGCGGGACAATTCGCCGGCACCGGTGGCGGTGACGAGGGGGATGAGGCCGGCGATGAAGGCGAAGCTGGTCATCATCACGGCGCGAAAGCGGGTGCGGGCGGCCTCGATTGCAGCGTCGAGGATACTGGCACCGGCCTCGCGTTTGAACTTTGCGAATTCGACGATGAGGATCGCGTTCTTGGCGGCGAGCGCAATCAGCACGACGAGGCCGATCTGGGCGTAGATGTCGAAGGGGAGCCCGGCCACCAAAAGGCCTGCGAAGGCGCCCGCGACGCCGATCACCACGGAGAGCAGGACCGGGACGGGGATCGTCCAGCTCTCGTAGAGGCCGACGAGGAAGAGGTAGGCGAAGAGGAGGGCGAGGGCGAGGATCGCGGTGGTCTGGCCTGCGGCCTGCACTTCCTGAAGCGCGGTGCCAGTCCACTCGAAACCGTAGCCGGGGGGCAGGGTCGCGGCGGAGACCTCCGCCATGGCTGTGAGCGCCTCGCCCGAGGCGATGCCGGGGGCGGGTCCGCCCTGGATGGTTATGGAGCGGGCATTGTTGTAGCGGATGATCGAGCCGGGGCCGACATCAAGCCGCGGGGTCGCCACGGCGGAGACCGCGAGCATGTCGCCCTGCGCGCTGCGGACATGGATGCGGCCGATGTTGTCGATGGTGGCCCGGTCAGGCTCGTCGCCCTGGAGGGTCACGCGCCAGGCCCGGCCGAAGAGGTTGAAGTCGTTGACATAGACCGAGCCAAGCACGCCCTGGAGCGTGGAGAACAGATCGGAGACCGATACGCCGAGGCTCTGGAGCCGGTCGCGGTCGATGTCCACGAAGATGCGCGGCGTGTTCGCGGAGAAGGTCGTGAACGTGCCGGCCAGCCGGTCGTCGGCATTGGCTGCGAAGATCAGGCCGCCGGCCGTGGCGGCGAGGTCGCCGACGTCGCGCCCCTCGCGGTCAATGAGCTGGTACTCGAACCCCGAGCCGGTGCCGAGGCCGATGATGGGGGGCAGGTTGTAGGCGAAGACGAGCGCCTCGCGGATGCCGGCCCCCTGGCGGTTCGCCTGGGCGATGGCCGCGTCCACGGTCAGGCCTTCGGGCGTGCGGTCCGAGAAGGGCGCCATTCGTACGATGGCAGCCCCGGCATTTGCCTTGGCCAGACCGTCGAGGAAGCTGAAGCCGGAGATGGTCACGACGCTCTCGACGCCGCCGATCCCGGCCGTGAGGCGCTGGACCTCGGCCATGACAGCTTCGGTGCGGTTGGCGGAGGCCCCTTCGGGCAGGCGGACCTCGACGAAGAAGGCACCCTGATCCTCGGAGGGCAGGAAGCCGGAGGGGGTCTGGCCTGCGAGCCAGCCGGTCAGCCCGAAGGCCGCGAAGAGCAGTGCAAGACCGAGGAGGGTGCGGCGCGCGATGGCACCCGCGATGCGGGCGTAGCCGTCGCGCGCGCCGTCGATGCGGTTCGAGATCCAGCCGAGCACGCCTTTTTTCGGACCGTGGTGGGGCTTGAGGATGATGGCGCAGAGTGCCGGGCTGAGGGTGAGCGCGTTGATGGCGGAGATGACCATCGCGACCGAGACAGCCACGGCGAATTGCTGGAACAGCTGGCCCGAGATGCCTGGGATGAAGGCCACGGGCACGAAGACCGAGAGGAGAACCATAGTGATGGCGAGGATGGCCCCGGTGATCTCGGCCATGGCCTTGCTCGAGGCCTCGGCCGCGGACATGCCGGGGTTTTCGGACATCACGCGCTCGACGTTTTCCACCACCACGATGGCGTCATCCACCACGATGCCGATGGCGAGCACGAGGGCGAGAAGCGAGACGGTGTTGAGCGAGAAGCCCAAGGCGAGCATGGCCGCGAAGGTGCCGACAAGGGCAACCGGGACCGCGACGATGGGCACGAGGGTCGCGCGCAGGCTGCCGAGGAAGACGAAGACGACGAGGGCCACGAGGACGAAGGCCTCGATGAGCGTGTGCACGACCTCCTCGATGCTCGCGACGACGAATTCGCTGGTGTCGTAGGTCATGCGGTAGGCGAGGCCCTCGGGAAAGGACATCGCTGCGTCCTCGAGCACGGCCACCACGCCTTCGGCGGCGGCAAGCGCGTTGGCGCCGGGGGCGAGATAGAGGCCGATCATGGCGCTGGGCAGGCCGTCGATGCGCGCGCTGGTGTCGTAGTTCGCGGCCCCAAGCGAAACGGTGGCGACATCGGAGAGGCGCACGAATCCGCCGTCGGAGTTGGCGCGCAGCACGATGGCGGCAAAATCCTCCGGCTCGGAGAGGCGGCCCTCCGTTGTGAGGGTGAATTGCAGGACCGGATCCTCGGCCATGGGCTGGGCCCCGAGGCGGCCGATGGCGGCCTGGGCGTTCTGGGCGCGGATGGCGGCCACCACGTCGCCGGGGGTGAGCGACAGGCTGGTGAGGCGGTCGACGTCGAGCTCCACCCGCATGGCGTAGTCGCGGGGGCCGAACATCACCACGTCGCCCACGCCCGGCACGCGCTTGAGCCGGTCGAGCAGGTTGAGGCGGGCGTAGTTCGAGAGGAACAGCGCGTCGAAGTCGCCACTCTCGGCATAGAGGCTGACGGCCTGGAGGAGGGCCGCGGATTTCTTTTTGACGCTCACGCCGTTCCGACGGACCTCTTCGGGCAGGAGTGCCTCGGCGAGGGCCACGCGGTTCTGGACGTTGACGGCGGCGATGTCGGGGTCAGTGCCCACGGCGAAGGAAACGGTGAGCGTGTAGCTGCCGTCCGCGCCGGAGGTGGACTTCATGTAGATCATGTCGTCGACGCCGATGACCGCGTCCTCGATCGGCTGGGCGACGGAGGTCTCTACGGCCTCGGCTCCGGCACCGGGATAGCTTGCGGTGACGGCGACCTGCGGGGGGACGATGTCGGGGAACTGGGCTACGGGCAGGCGGGTGAGGGCCACGAGCCCTGCGATGGTGATGACGATGGAGATGACGGCGGCGAGGCGGGGGCGCCGGATGAAGACGTCGGAGATCATGCGCTCAGCCGTTCGTGACGGCGAGGGCCGCGTCGACGGGAGCCCCTGGCCGGGCCTTGTTGAGCCCGTCGGTGATGACGTTGTCGCCCGGCTCGAGGCCCGAGGTGATGACGGTGCGGCCTTCCGTGGTGGGGCCGGTCTGGACGCGGCGCTGTTCGACGAGGCTGTCCGGGCCGACCAGCAGGACGAACGAGCCCTGGAGATCGCGCTGGACGGCCTGTTGCGGGACCGTGAGCAGACGTCGGGGCGTGTCCGAGCGCAGGGTCACGCGTACGAGGGCACCGTCGGTGAGGCGGCCGTCGGGGTTCGGGAAGACTGCGCGCACGGTGATGGTGTCGGCCCCGGGGGCCACCACGACGTCGGAGAAGTCGATGTCGCCGGGATGCGGATAGGCGGAGCGGTCGGCGAGCTCAAGGCTCACCGCGCCGACGCGGCTCGCCTCGCCCGATGCGACGCGGGCTTCGAAATCGAGGGCGGTGCGTTCGGGAATTGGGAATTCGACGGTCATCGGGTCGGTGCGCACGAGGGTGACGAGCGGGCCGCCGGCCGGGGTGACGAGGGCGCCGACATCCGCCGCGGCAAGGCCGGGTCGGCCGGCGAAGGGGGCCGTGATCCGGGTGTAGGAGAGATCGAGGGCGGCACGGTCGCGCAGGGCCTGGAGGCGGCGGACCTCGGCCGCGGCCTTGTCCGCATTGGCCTCTGCCACGTCGAGCACGGCCTGGGCCGTGGCCTCGCGCGCGACGAGGGTGGCCTGGCGGTCGCGTTCGATCTCGGTCAGGCGCTGTTCGGCCAGGGCCGCGGCGATGGAGGCGTCGATCTGGTCGAGCTCGGCGCGGTAGGCCCCGTCCTCGATGCGAAACAGGAGATCCCCGGCGGCCACGGGCGTGCCTTCGGTGAAGGGCCGCTCCTCGATGAAGCCGGAGACGCGGGCGCGGATCTCGACCTTCTGCTGAGCTGCGGCGCGGCCGGTGAAGACGACCGTCTCCGTGACGTCGGTCTCTTCGGCGGGCGCAATGGTGACGGCCGGCTGGGCGAGGAGCGGGCTGGCGAGGGAGAGCAGTCCCAGAAGCAGGATGTATCGCATGGTCTGGGTTCTCCTCGCCTCGGGGTCGGGGGCCGTCGCCCCTTTTGCCGGGAACGTCTGGCGGCTAAGCTGGGGACAGGAGTAGCGTGGCGGGCGCGCCCGCGTCCAGACACTACTAGTAGGCGAGACAACCCGGGAGGAATTGGCCATGCACATGAGATATCTGGTTCTCGCTGTGATGCTCGCGGCGGCTGGCGTGCCAGCCGGGGCGTCCGAGCGGGTGCGGATCGAGGCGGGCGCGTTCGAGATGGGGTCGGAGGCGCATCATCCCGAGGAGGCCCCGACGCGCAGGGTGCATGTGGGGACGTTCGAGATGGGGCGCACGGAGATCAGCAATGCCGAGTTCGAGGCATTCGTGCAGGCGACGGGGTACGTGACGACCGCCGAGCGGCCGGTGGACGCGGACGCGCATCCGGGCTGGCCGCCGGAGTTCCTCGTGCCGGGCTCCATGGTCTTCGAGATGCCGGAGACGGTGGACGGGCTGGAGGATGCGCTTCAGTGGTGGCGGTACGTGGCAGGGGCATCCTGGCGTGCGCCGACCGGGCCGGGAAGCGACATCGCGGGCCGGGACGACTGGCCGGTGGTGCAGGTCTCGGCCGAGGACGCGGAGGCCTATGCGGCCTGGGTCGGCGGGCGGTTGCCCACGGAGGCCGAATGGGAATTTGCGGCGCGCGGCGGCGTGGCGGGTGGCGCAGGCGACGAGGCCTATGATCCGGTGAACGGCTGGAAGGCGAACACCTGGCAGGGGGAGTTTCCGGTCGCAGACGGTGCGGACGACGGGTTCCACGGTACGGCCCCCGTGGGGTCGTTTGCGGCGAACGGCTACGGGCTGCACGACATGGCGGGCAACGTCTGGGAATACGTGTCGGACTGGTATGTGCCGATGCATCCGCAGGTCGAGCAGACCGACCCGAAAGGCCCGCCCGTGGAACTGGCCGCGCGGTTCTCGCACCCGGACGTTGGCGCGCAGCGGGTCATCAAGGGCGGATCCTGGCTCTGCGCGCCGAAGTTCTGCGCGCGGGCCCGGCCCGCGGCGCGTCAGGCGCAGGAGATGGGGCTCGGGACGAACCATGTGGGGTTCCGGGTGGCGTTCGACGTGGAGTGAGGGCGAGCCGGAGTGCAGCCTCGCAACACGGGTAGGAAGGATTTCGGCTCGGTCGATCTTCGGCGGAATTGGATGGCAGACCCGTGCCGACATGCGCTTGTGATTAGGTTGCGCTGAATGTTCGCTTGGAGCCCGAAGCGGACTCCTTGGTCTGCTTGTGATAAGCAGGAGCACTGCGGTCCAAGAAGGTGCCGACGGTGAAGACCAATGTCTGACAGAAAAAGAATTTCACGCGGCCGAAAAGGCATTGGCGCACAGGAAAATAACGTCCTCACGACTTGGGGATCATCCAACATGGAGAGCGATTACATGAACAATACAGCAGAAAGTGAAGCCCCCCCTGCAGGGATTCCGTGGATCCAGCCCGAAATTCAACAGAAGATCGAGTGGCGCGATGGTGACGTCGTCATCTCTGTGCCAGGCAAAAGCGGCACTACATGGACAATGAATATTGTCCATCAGCTGCTTACCGGAGGGGTTAAAGATTTCCGCGACATTTACGAAGAAGTGCCTTGGATCGAATTTCTGGGGTCTCCTGAGACGTCCCATCAGGACGTTCTGGACCGGGTAAGCGCAATGCCTGCTGCTCGCCGCGCATTCAAAACGCACTCATCCCCTCCTGATGTGCCTTTTCAGTCGACCCGCTCAGGCCGGGACGTAAAATACGTCGTCGTTCTTCGCAATCCCGAAGAGGCACTCGTCTCTTTCAGACCCTTCATCAATAAGCATTCAAACGAATGGTTCGACCTCTGGGGCATGCCAAGAGAGGCGATGTGTCGCCCCGACTTCCCGTCATTCTATGCAGATGTTGTCGACGCTAATGGCATGCAGGGGATGTTTTTCGGATTTCTGGCCGCTTGGTGGCCACTTCGGAACGAGCCCAACGTCCTGTTCCTCCATTTTGCGGATATGAAGCGGGATCACGAAGGATCAGTGCGCAAAATAGCGAAGTTCTTGGGCGCAGAGCCGAGCGACGGTCAGTGGCCTGCAATTTTGGAATACACATCGTTCCACTGGATGAAAAAACACGAGAGTAAATTCGAGGCAATCACCGCCGGAAAGGTTCCGATTCTTACGTCCGGCGCAATGATACGCAAGGGTGAGATCGGTAGGGCAAAGTCGGACGGTATGACGGACGATATTTCTCGGCACCTGCGAGAAGTGGGCAGTCAGATTTGTCCCGATGCCGCAGCAGTTGATTGGTTTTACAAAGGGGGCGAACTCCCCTGATAGAAACGTCTCCCGAGCACCTTTCGAAATCCAAGGGTGATAAATCCGCCCCTCACGGGAATATGGCCTGCCGCGCAAATTGGCGCTTTGTCCGCAGAGCGGACTCGCTCCAGTTGGCGGGTCTGTCAGCCCCGGATCGCCTTGAGCATCAGGTCGACATTGGCGGGGTCGGCGTCCGGCGTGATGCCGTGGCCGAGGTTGAAGATGTGGGGGCCGCCGGAGAAGGCCTCGACGCAGGCGCGGGTGGCGCGGGTGAGGGCGTCGCCGCCGATCACCATGAGGAGCGGGTCGAGGTTGCCCTGGACGCAGACGTTGGGCTGGAGCGCGGATGCCGCCCAGGCTGGGTCGACGCTCGTGTCGATGGCGACGGCCTCGACGCCGGTGGCCGCGGCGTAGGGGGCGTAGTTGCCGCCCGCCCCACGCGGAAAGCCGATGATGGCGACCCTCGGATGAGCGGCGCGCAGGGCGTTGACGATGCGTTTGGCGGGGGCGGTGGCATAGCGGGCGAACCGGTCGCCGGGGAGGGCACCGGCCCAGCTGTCGAAGATCTTGACCACCTCGGCACCGGCCTCGATTTGGCGCAGGAGATAGGCGATGGTGGCGTCGGTGATGAGGTCGAGCAGCGCTTCGAAGGTGGCGGGGTCGCGGTACATCAGGCTGCGCGACGGGGCCTGGTCGGGGGTGCCGCGTCCAGCGATCATGTAGGTGGCGACCGTCCAGGGCGCGCCGGCGAAGCCGATGAGGGTGGTCTCCTTAGGGAGTTCGGCATGCAGGCGGGCGACGGTCTCGTAGACGGGGCTGAGCGTGTCGTGGATGGCCTCGACGGATCGAAGGCGCTTGAGGTCCTCGGCGCTGGTCACGGTGGAGAGGCGCGGTCCCTCGCCCTCGGCGAAGGTGAGGTCGGCCCCGAGCGCCTGGGGCACGAGCAGGATGTCGGCGAAGAGGATGGCCGCGTCGAAGCCGTAGCGGCGGATGGGCTGGAGCGTGACTTCGGTCGCGAGCTCGGGGTTGTAGCAGAGGTCGAGGAAGCTGCCGGCCTCAGCGCGCGTGGCGCGGTATTCGGGCAGGTAGCGGCCGGCCTGGCGCATCATCCAGACGGGGGGCACGGGCAGGGTTTCGCCGCGCAGCGCACGCATCATCAGTTTGGTTTCGGTCATGTTTCCCCGCCTTGCGATCATTCGGGCGCGACCTTACACAGAGGGCCCGGAAAGTGAAGGGACGCCAGACGCCATGACGACAGAGACGCCGAGTGCGGGCGCGCCGCTGCGGATCGGGACGCGGGGCAGCCCTCTGGCGCTCGCGCAGGCGTACGAGACGCGCGCGCGGCTGATGGCGGCGCACGGCCTGCCCGAGGAGGCGTTCGAGATCGTGGTGATCAAGACAACGGGCGACCGGATCCTGGACCGGCCATTGTCGGAGATCGGCGGCAAGGGGTTGTTCACCCGCGAGATCGAGGAGGCGTTGCTGGCCTCCGAGATCGACATCGCGGTGCATTCGATGAAGGACATGCCGACGCTGCAACCGGACGGGCTGGGCATCACCTGTTACCTGCCGCGCGAGGACGTGCGCGATGCATTCGTGGCGTTGGGCGGCGGCCTCCTGGCGGACCTGCCCGCGGGGGCGGTGGTGGGCACGTCGAGCCTGCGGCGGCGCGCGCAGTTGCGCCACCGGCGGCCGGATCTGAACGTGGTAGAGTTTCGCGGCAACGTACAGACGCGCATGAAGAAGCTGGGCGACGGGGTGGCCTCGGCCACGTTCCTTGCGATGGCAGGGCTGCGGCGGCTGGGGATGGAGGCAGTGGCCTCGGCCCCCATCGAGACCGATGACATGCTGCCGGCGGTGGCGCAGGGCTGCATCGGGATCGAGCAGCGGCTCGGCGACGACCGGGTGTCCGGGCTGCTCGCGGCGATCCACGATGCGGAGACGGGGCTGCGGCTCGCGGCGGAGCGGGCGTTCCTGCTGGGGCTCGACGGGTCGTGCCAGACGCCGATCGCGGGGCTGGCGGAGCTGGGGCCAGACGGGTTACGGCTGCGCGGCGAGATCCTGCGTCCCGATGGGTCGGAGTGCCTCGTGCACGAGTTGCGCGGGGCGGCCGGCGACGGGGCGGCATTGGGGGCCGAGGCGGCGGCGGAGTTGCGCGGGCGGGCGGGGCCGGGGTTTTTCGACAGCTGAGCGTGCGCCGTGTCCGGTTGTCTCGGCAGGGGAAAAGGTGCAAACTCGGTCGTCAAGGCCAGAGAGCCTCGTTGCCCGGAGGACTGCAGATGACGACCCAGGTTCAAAGCGCTCCGCGCCGGCCCGTCGTGCGCGCCATCACTTCGAACGACGTCCATGTGGCGCTGGCGCAGGGTTGGGCCGATTTCAAGGCGGCCCCGCAGTTCGGGCTGTTCTTCGGCGGGATCTATGCACTGGGCGGGATCCTGATCCTGGCGCAGCTCTGGATCTGGGAGGCGCATCTGTGGATCATCCCGCTCGCCTTCGCTTTTCCGCTAATCGGACCGTTTGTGGCCATCGGGCTTTATGAGGTGAGCCGGCGGCGCGAACAAGGTTTGCCGCTGGACTGGTCGGAGGTGCTCGGGGTGGTGTGGCGCGAACGCGGGCGGCAGATCCCGTCCATGGCTTTCATCGTGCTGGCGGGCTTCATGATCTGGATGTGGTTCGCGCGGCTGATCCTCGCGATCTTCCTTGGGCGGATGAGCCTCGGGACCTACTCGGATTTTGAACGGCTCTTGGGCACGCCAGAGGGTCTGAGCATGCTGGTGGTAGGCACTGCGGTGGGCGGGGTAATTGCGTTCATCCTGTTTGCCATCACGGCGGTGTCGCTGCCGCTTCTGTTGGAACGGGAGGTCGATTTCGTGACCGCGATGATCACGAGCTTCAACGCGGTCACGAGCAATCTCGTGCCGATGCTCACCTGGGCTGGGATCATTGCCGCAGGGCTGTTCGTATCGATGATCCCGGCGTTTCTGGGCCTCGTCGTCGTGCTGCCCGTTCTGGGGCACGCCACGTGGCACCTTTATCGCAAGGCGATCGCACCCGAAGGAAGCATCTGACGCGGGGATCGGGACGGCGCGCGGGACGCGCACGCCGCCCCTGGGGTCAGGATGCCGCGTCTGCCGTGGCCGTGGTCCGTGCGGGACCGGTGATGCGGGCAGGCTGGGCGTTCTGGGCCAGAGGATCGTCCTGACGCTGGACCGAACCCTCGAAATGCGCACCGTTCTCGATGGCGATGGTTTTGTGGACGATGTCGCCCTCGACCCGGGCGGTGGCGGTGAGGCGCACCTTGACGCCGCGCAGGCGGCCGACGACGCGGCCGTGCACCACGACCTCCTCGGCGACAACTTCCCCGCGCACGGTGGCGGCTTCGCCGACGATCACGAGGTGCGAGCGGACGTCACCCTCGATCGAGCCCTCGATCTGGATGTCGCCGCTCGACTTGATGTTGCCCACCACGGTGATGTCCGAAGCCAGCACCGAAGGGGCGGGCTTCGGCTTGGCCGGAGCCGGTGGCGGGGCGAAACTCGCGCGGCTCTCGGGAGCCTCGGCGAGGCCGGGCGGGGTCTGAGAGGGCTGCGGAACGGTATCGGGTTTCTTAGAAAACATTTCTGGCTGCCTCCACGTAAGTCATCGGGTTAACGGGGCGCCCGTTCAAGTGAACCTCGTAGTGGAGGTGAACTCCGGTGCTGCGCCCTGTCGAACCCATACCACCGATATGGTCGCCGCGCGAGACCTGTTCTCCGGATTCAACTTCAAGGCGACTTAAATGGGCATAGACCGTCTCGAAGCCGAAGGCGTGGCGGATGCGGACGGTCTTGCCGTACCCGCTTTCGGTCGTGGCGCTGACGACGACGCCGTCGGCCGTGGCATAGATCGGCGTGCCTTTCGGCGCGGCGAAATCGACGCCTTCGTGCATGCGCCGCCCGCGGCCCTTTGGATCGCGCCGATAGCCGAACCCGGAGGTGAAGCGGTGTGTCGCGGTGACCGGGACGGCATAGGGCACCTTGCCGATGGCGATCCGCAGGAAGTTCATCCGGTCGATGTCGAGCATCAGCTCGTCGAAGCGGTCGACGGAGGCGATGTCGCCCTCGTAGGACCGCGTGCTGACCCCCGCGAGCGGACCGCCTTGGCCGGAATAATCGCGCCGCATCAGGGCGATGGTGCTATCGATGTCGAGACCGGTCTGGCGCAGCAGATCCTCGATCGGGCCGGTCGCCTCGGAGAGAGCCGTGCGCACGTCGTCGAGCATGCGGTCGTGTTCGAGGTTCGCGATCGTGAGCCGCTTTTCCGTCTCCGCGAGATCAGCGGTGAGGGTCTCGCGCGCGCTCGCGGCCGCGTCGCGCGCGACCACCGCCTCGGCCAGCGCGCCGGTCACGATGGAGAGGGTATCGGACAGATCCTTGCCCGAGGCCGTGGCCCGGAGGGAACTGGCGGCCGCGGACATCTCCGCCACGAGCCTGTCATTGGCGGCCGCAATCGCGTTGCGCTGGTCGACCGCGTCGCGCAGCTTGGCGCGGGTGACGGTGAGGGCCGCCTCCAGTTCGCGCCGCGCCTCGATGCTCCGGAGGAGCGCGGTCTGGTTGCGGCCGATCTCGTCCATGGCGGTCTGGAACCTGACCTGCGCGGAAAGCGCCTCAGCGGCGCGCACGTCGCGCTCCTTGGTGAGGCTGCGGAGCCGCGCCTCAAAAGCGTCCTGAGATACGGCGAGCCGTTGCGGGCCTGTCTGCGGGGCGATGCGATCGACGGAGACCGTGGCGGTTGCCGCCACCAGCCAGCCGAGGATGAGAAGAGCCACGGCCCACAGAGACAGTTGTGCCCCGGTCCCTATGTGCAGGATGTGTGTCTCGGCCTCGGTTTCGATCGACACTCTTTTTTCAGGCAGTACCCTTGCGAGTACGCCCTTCGGTGCGCGCAGACGTCGCGACATTCGCAATCCTGATCTTCGTTCCACCCAGTCGGCGAAATCGCCCCGGCCCCTTGGCTCGGTTCTAGAAACCGGTCTGCAAGATGGCAACGCGGTGGGGGTCGAATTTGGCGGGTGCCGGAAGGTTCGGCGGATTGCCGCTGATCGGCCTGTGGACAGCTAGCCGTCAAGCACCGCCGCGAGCACCTCGTCCACGTGGCCGGGCACCTTGACCTTGCGCCAGACCCGGGCGATCCGGCCCTCGGCGTCGATGAGGAAGGTGGAGCGGTCGATGCCCATGTACTTCTTGCCGTACATGGATTTCTCCACCCACGACCCGAACCGCTCCGTCACGTCCGATCCCTCGTCCGAGAGCAGGATCACGTTCAGCCCATGCTTGTCGCGGAACTTGTCGTGGGCCTTGATGCTGTCCTTCGAGACGCCGATCACGACGGCCCCGGCGGACCTGAAGTCCTCCGCGCGGCTGGAGAAGCCGGTGGCCTCGGTGGTGCATCCGGGCGTGTCGTCCTTGGGGTAGAAGAACAGGACGACCTTCTGGCCGCGCAGGTCGGCGAGCGAGACCTCGCCGCCGCCGTCGCGGGGCAGCGTGACCTCGGGGGCGGGTTGGCCGGGTTCGATTTCGGGCATGGGAAACTCCTCGGTTATGGGTCTCTGCGCAAATATGGCGCAAGGATCCGGGTCAAGGGTGCGGTCGGCGGTTTTCAAGCCGATTGTCGGGCCCGCCGGCGGTGTTTACAGGTCGCCGCGGGAGGATGCCATGCGGCTGGAGGATTTCGATTTCGACCTGCCGGAGGAGCTGATCGCGCTGCGCCCGGCGCGGCCGCGCTCCGCCTCGCGGTTGCTGGTGGCTGCGGGCGACGAGATTGTGGACAGCCTTGCGGCCCGGCTCTCGGACTGGCTGGAGCCCGAAGATCTGCTGGTGTTCAACGACACGCGCGTGATCCCCGCGCGGCTGACGGGTGTGCGCGCGCGCACAGGCTCGCCGGGCGCGCGCATCGAGGTGACGCTGATGTCGGGCGACGGGGGGCCGGTGTGGCGGGCGCTCGCGCGGCCGGGCAAGCGGCTGTCCGTGGGCGACCGCATCGATTTCGATGGGATCGCGGCGGAGGTGCAGGACAAGTCCGGGGCGGAAGTCGTGCTGCGATTCGACCGGGAGGGTGCCGACTTCGAGGCGGCGCTGGAGAGCGCGGGCGAGACGCCCCTGCCGCCCTATATCGCGGCGCGGCGGGCGGCGGACGCGGCGGACCGGTCGGATTACCAGACGGTCTTCGCTGCGCGTCCCGGTGCGGTGGCAGCCCCCACGGCCTCGCTGCATTTCGACGCGGATCTGCTGGCGGCGCTGACCGCCAAGGGGGTCCGGCAGGCGCGCGTGACGTTGCACGTCGGGGCCGGCACGTTCCTTCCTGTCAAGGTCGAGGCCATCGAGGAGCACAGGATGCATGCCGAATGGGGCGAGATCGATGGCGCGGCGGCGGAGGCCATCACGGCGACGCTGCGCGCGGGCGGGCGGGTGATCCCGGTCGGCACGACCGCGCTCCGGGTTCTCGAGACGGCGGCGACGGGCCCGCGAGCCATAGCGCCCTGGCGTGGGGAGACGGATATCTTCATCCGGCCGGGCTTCGGGTTTCGCGTGGCGGACGGGTTGATGACCAATTTCCATCTGCCGAAATCGACGCTGATGATGCTGGTCTCGGCGCTGATGGGCACCGAGCGGATGCGTGCGGTCTACGCCCATGCCATCGCGGCGCGCTACCGGTTCTTTTCCTACGGGGACGGGTCGCTTTTGCTGCCTCGGGGACGCGTTTCGCGCTAAAGGGTCGCGCGCGGGCGCGGGGGGTACGGACGCTTCGGCTACTTCGGGAGCCAGTCACACGAGGTCGCGATGCTGATAGTCCTGAAGAACTCCTGGGCGCTTCTTCTCGGGATGATGATGCTGTTGCTGGGCAACGGCATGCAGGGCACGCTGCTCGGCGTGCGCGGCGCGATCGAGGGCTACGACGCGGCCTCGATGTCGCTGGTGATGAGCGCCTATTTCATGGGGTTCCTGCTCGGATCGCGCCGCGCTCCGCTGATGATCCGCAGGGTGGGGCACGTGCGGGTCTTCGCGGCACTGGGCTCGACGATCTCGGCGGCGTTCCTGCTCTATGCGGTGGCGCCCGATCCGATCGTCTGGGCGCTGACCCGGCTGGTGGTGGGGTTCTGTTTCGCCGGCGTCTATGTCACCGCCGAGAGCTGGCTGAACGGGGCCTCCACGAACGAGACGCGCGGGCAGGCCATGTCGCTCTACATGGTGGTGCAGATGGTCGGCATCATCGCAGCGCAGGCGGTGGTGACCTTCGCGGACGCGTCGGGATATTTCCTGTTCGTCATCATGTCGCTTCTGGTGTCGGTGTCTTTCCTGCCGATCCTGATCACGGTGAGCCCCGCGCCGTCGTTCGCAGAGACGAAGCCCATGACCCTGCGGCAGTTGTTCCGGATCTCGCCCCTCGGCTGCGTGGGTACCTTCCTGCTCGGAGGGGTGTTCGCCGCGATCTTTTCCATGGCATCGGTCTACGGCACGGAGAAAGGGTTGAGCGTCAACCACATCGCCCTGTTCGTCGCCGTGATCTATTTCGGCGGGTTGGTGTCGCTGTTTCCCATCGGCTGGATGTCGGACCGCGTGGACCGGCGCAAGCTGATCATGGGACTGACCGTGTTTGGGGCGACGTTCGCCCTTCTCGGCGTTCGGGCGACGGAGCAGTTCTACGTCGTGCTCACCATCGGATTCGTGCTCGGGGCGGTAGCCAACCCGCTCTATTCGCTGCTGATCGCCTATACCAACGATTTCCTTGAGCCGAGCGACATGGCTGCGGCCTCCGGGGGGCTCTTGTTCATCAACGGGCTCGGGGCGATCTCCGGACCGTTCGTCATCGGCTGGATGATGACGCGGTTCGGGGCGGATGCGTTCTTTGCCTATACCGGCATCCTGTTCGCATTTATCGCCGTCTATGCCGGCTGGCGCATGACCCGTCGCGCGGCACCGGCCGATACCCAGCCCTATCGGGCCGTGGTGCCGCAGGCCTCAGCCGTGGCGCTTGGCGTCGCACGCGAGGCCTCCCTTGCGGAGGCGCGTTCGGAAGCAGTTTAGTCGCGACAGGCGTCTTTTCGCGCTATACGGGTATGTAACAACAAAAAAAACGAACAGGGAGGATGACGTGCAGGCAGATCACGAACCGGTGCTGACCTTCTGGCTCGACGAGGTAGGGCCGAAAGGCTGGTATGCGGAAGACCCGGCGCTCGACGCGCGGGTCCGGGAGAACTTTCTGGAATTGTGGGAGGCGGGGCGTCATGGCCGCCTCGACGCGTGGATGGCGAAGCCGCGGTCCTGCCTCGCACTTCTCATCCTGCTCGACCAGTTCCCGCGCAACATGTATCGCGGCACGTCCCGGGCGTTCGCCTCGGACGCGAAAGCGCTGGGGATCGCGAAAGCGGCCGTCTCCCGGGGGGTCGACCGGCAAGTGGAGGGCGACGCCCGGCAGTTCTTTTATCTGCCGCTGATGCACTCCGAAACCCTAGCCGACCAGGAGCGCGCGGTACGTCTGTTCGTGATGCACATGGAGGACTCCGGCAACCTCAAGCACGCGCAGGCGCACCGCGCCATCATCCGGCGGTTCGGGCGATTTCCGTTCCGAAACCACGCCCTGGGGCGGACGACGACCGGGGTCGAGACGGCCTGGCTCGGACAGGGCGGGTATGGGGCGGAAATGCGCGCGCTCGGCTGAGGCATTCGCACGCTTGGCCTCGGGCCGCCGTTCGGGGTAAGACCGTAGGGTTCGACCAGAGGGGGAGGAACACCATGGCCGCCAAGACCTACGACGTCGCCATCATCGGCGCGGGCCCGGGGGGATACGTCGCCGCGATCCGCTGCGCGCAGTTGGGCCTGAGCGCTGTCGTGATCGAGCGCGAGCATCTGGGCGGCATATGCCTGAACTGGGGCTGCATTCCGACGAAGGCGATGTTGCGCACGTCGGAGATCTTTCACCTGATGCACCGCGCCAAGGAGTTCGGCCTCCGGGCGGAGGGCATCGGGTTCGATCTCGACGCGGTCGTCAAGCGCTCGCGCGGGATCGCGAAACAACTCAACCAGGGCGTGGGCCATCTGCTGAAAAAGCACAAGGTCGCCGTGGTCATGGGGACGGCCGTGCTCGCGGGCAAGGGAAAGGTCGCCGTTACGACAGAAAAAGGCACCGAGGAGATCGCGGCCAAGGCCATCATCCTTGCGACCGGCGCGCGGGCGCGCGAGCTGCCCGGTCTCGAGGGGGACGGCAAGCGCGTCTGGACCTACAAGACGGCCCTGACGCCGCCGCACATGCCGAAGAAGCTCCTGGTCATCGGCTCGGGCGCGATCGGGATCGAATTCGCCAGCTTTTACAACGCGCTCGGCGCGCAGACGACCGTGGTGGAGGTGCTGGACCGCATCCTGCCCGTCGAGGATGCGGAGATTTCCGGCTTTGCCAAGAAATCCTTCGAGAAGCAGGGCATGACCATCCTGGAAAAGGCCGTGGTCAAGAAGCTCGATCGCGGCGAGGACCATGTGACGGCGACGATCGAGCGCGACGGCAAGACCGAGACGCTGGAGGTCGATACCGTGATCGCGGCCGTGGGGATCGTCGGCAATGTCGAGGGCCTCGGGTTGGAGGACCACGGGATCAGGGTCGAGCGCCATCACGTCGTGACGGACGAATATTGCCGCACCGGGATCGAGGGCATCTATGCCATCGGCGACGTGGTGGGCGCGCCCTGGCTTGCCCACAAGGCGAGCCACGAGGGGGTGATGGTGGCGGAGCTGATCGCGGGTAAGAACACGGTGCATCCGGTGCGCCCGGAGGCGATTGCGGGCTGCACATATTGCCAGCCGCAGGTGGCGAGCGTGGGGCTGACCGAAGCGAAGGCCCGGGAGAAGGGGTTCGAGATCAAGGTCGGGCGCTTTCCGTTCATCGGCAACGGCAAGGCCATCGCGCTGGGCGAGCCCGAGGGCATGATCAAGACCGTGTTCGACGCCAAGACCGGCGAGTTGCTCGGGGCGCACATGGTCGGGGCCGAGGTGACGGAGCTTATCCAGGGATATGTGATCGCCCGCCAGATGGAGACCACCGAGGCGGAACTGATGGAGACGGTCTTTCCGCACCCGACCCTGTCGGAGATGATGCACGAGGCGGTGCTCGACGCCTATGGGCGGGCGATCCACTACTGAAACCCTAAGGGTTTGCCGCAACCGGCCTGCCTGAGGGACGCGTTCGGTGTTCCGGGCGGCGGAGGCCGGTTTGCAGCGGTCGTGGGTCGATCTTCGGACCTGGAGAGGCGGCTCCGCGGGCGTGACCAACGGCCTTGGCTCGATCGGCTCCGGTGCCGATCGATGCGAGAAACGCGCCGGCGTTCGCCTCCGGATCGGGGGCGTGCCTCAAACGAGAGTGTCGAACGCCAATGCCGTGAGGCGGAGGTTGTCGATGCCGAAGGATTCGTCCGAGGCCGCGCTGTTGAGAGTGGACCGGAAGCCTAGGTTCAGGGCGTCCGTGGGATCGTCGATGGTCAGCGTCACGCGGTGCTTCTGGTCCGACCAGCGGCTCGCGAAACCGAGGGATGAGGTGCCGTCGGTCAGCGGGTCAATGCGCCAGGCGATGTCGCCGGAGCGGCCAGCGGTCGCGGCGTCGTTTCCGGACCGGCCCGCGCGGCCGGAGTGGAAGAAGGTCTGACGGATCACCTCGGCTCCGTTGACGTCGAGAATGAAGGCGTCGCCCTGATCGCCGTCCCAGCTGTCGAGTTCGTAGAAATCGAAAGCAACTTCGAGCCGGCTTACGTTTGGGTCAATCGCGAAGGTCTTTTGCGTCGACTGGTTGGCGGCGAACCGGCCTAGGAAGGTGGACAGGGCCTCGCCGCCATTGGTGCGGGTGGCGGTGCTCCAGCCGGCGGCGGGGGTCTGGAAATCCTCCGACACGAGGATTTCCGGGGCCGTGCGCGCCCCGAAGGTCATGTCGGTGCGCGAAAAGCCCGGTCCCGCCCAGTCGAGGTCGAGGGTCGCCGCGCCCGAGGCCTCGAAATAGCGCAGGTCGATGTCGTGCGCGCCGGCGGTCAGGTTGACTGTGGCGGTGCGCAGCCGCGCCGCGTGGGTGCCGTCGTTCGCCACCACCTGAACGCCGTCGATCCAAAGCCCCGATCCGTCGTCGCTGGTCAGGTAGAAGGTATGGGATCCACTCTGGGCCACGCGGAATTCGCCGGTGTAGCGGGCGGCGAAGTTATTGACCGGACCGCCTGCGAAGAACGCGCCGGAGCCCGCGAATTCCTCGATGACGTTGACCCGTTCGGAGAAGATCGGGGTTGCGTCGAAGTTGATCCCCGAGAGCAGCCGTGGCGAGGACACGGGGAAATATTGAGCGAGCAGGCCTTCGGGCGCGGGCTGGACCGCCTCGGGCGCGATGGAGTTCTTGATCACATAGACCCAGCCGTCGGATTTGGTGGTGATGTAGAGTTCGCCGTCTTCGCCTTGACCGAACCGCAGGTCGGACCGGTTTCGGCCGATCAGGCTGTTGAAGTTGGCATGCGCAATGCCGGGCGTGTGGTCGTCATTGTCGTGATCGTAGAGGATTGTCAGTTCCGATGGCGTGGCCCAGCTGAGGGCCTGAGGCGTCTCGCTCGGATCGAGCCGGGTCTTTGCCCCGAGCAGGTCCGCGAGGCTGGCATGGTAGAAGCGGCCCGAAGGCCCAAAGTCACCGAAGATGAACTGGCCGTCGAGGGCCGAGCCGTTGCTGATGACATGACCGCCGGCGAGGGCCTGGCCCACGAATCCGGCACCCGTGCCGCCGTCATGTCCGATGAAAGCCGCCGGATAGACGAGGTCAGAATCCGCGTCGTTGGGCGCGAGGGCCGCCACCCCATTGACGATGCCGCCCGAGGCGAGGTGGCGCAGCGGGCCCTCGCGGTCCGACCAGCCGTAGTTGCCGCCGGCGACGACCACGTTGATCTCGTCGAAATTGTCCCGGCCGATGTCGGTCACGATCAGGTGCACCCGGCCGTCCGCGCCCTTGGCAAAGCTGAGGTTGTGCGGGTTGCGAAACCCGAGGGCATAGACCTCGTCGAGCATGGCGGGATCGGCGGTGAAGGGATTGTCGGCGGGGACGCGGTAGGGCTCGGCGCCGTTCACGCGGGGATCGACGCGCAGGATCTTGCCCAGGGCATCGGCGTTCTGGCCACCGCCCGCGGTCGCAGATTGCACGCTGCCGTCGCCGTGGGTGATGTAGAGGAGGCCGTAATCCGCGTCGCCGGGCTTGGCGAACGGGTTGAACGCCATCTGGCGAATGGTGTGGTCGAACACCGGCATGCCGATGCGGAACACCTCGCGGTAGCTGGCGGGATCGACGGCACCTGCCGCGTTCACGCGCCATTCGATCAGTACGCTGTCGGCGGAGATCGGATTGGGCACGTCCGAGAGGTAATGATGGCCTGCCGAATTGGTGGGGCGTTTTTCCATGACGGAGGTATAGAAGAGGCCGTTCGTCTCGAAATCGGGGTGGAAGGCGATGCCGCGCAGGCCGCCGTGGGTGGCATTCGAATAGTCGAGGCCGAGGCCGCCGGTTGCGGCCCGAACGGCGGCGTCGATATCGAAGAAGAGCTGGGCTGTCCGCGTGCCGTCGGGGTTCTCGATGAGTTCGTGGATCGTCGCCCCGTTGCCGGCGCTGCTGCGCCCGACGCTGCCGACGAACTGTCGATCGTCGAGCGCTGCGAAGGTGTTCATCTTGACCGCGCCGCCGCCGCCATCGAAGCCGATGAAGGCATGGCGGGCGACTTCGAGCGTCAACCCCGACGGGGTGATCTCGGGCGCTATGCGGGTGTCGAGGACGCTCTGGGCTTGGTTGTGGGAGGGCCGCATCGAGAGGGACACGGTGGCCGAGGAGGTGGCGCCGCTGGGCCCTGTGAGGGTGTAGGTGAAGCTGTCGGCACCGGTGAAGTTCGGTGTGGCCGTATAGACGGGCAAGCCGTCGACGAGGCGGACCGTGCCATGGGTGGCAGACCCGACGCTCAGAACGGCTCCAGGGGGCACGATGTCGTTCGCAAGGACCGCGAGGGGGACGCCGCGCGCATCCTCGGGCAGGGACAACGCATCGAAGAAGGCACCCGGTGCGGGAGGGCCCTGGTCCGATGCGGTGAGGCCGGGGACGAAACCGGTGCGCGCAAAACCTGGGCCTGCCCAGTCAAGGTCGAGGGCCGCCCCACCGGTTGCCTCGAAATAGCGTACCTCGACCGTATGGGTGCCCGGAGCGAGGCTCACGGTCGTCGAGGCGAGGGTCGGCGCCCTGATCCCGTCGTTGAGGATGACTTCGGCCCCGTTGATATAGAGCGCGGAGCCGTCGTCACTCGTCAGGAAGAAGGTATAGACGCCCGCGGTCAGGAGGGCGAAATCGGCGGTGAAGCGCGCGGCGAAATTATCTACCGCCCCATTTGGCCAGAACGAGCCCGTCGTGGAGGGGAAGTCGAGGCTCGCTACCGTCGTCTCGAAGGCCGGCGGATTGTAGAAGTTCACCCGGGAGAGCGACGTGACTCCGGATTGCAGTAAATAGCTCGCCCGAAAGCCCGATGTGCCGTCCATGAAATGCCCGCTCCACCCAATACCTTGGATGAAGCGTTAGCTTTCGGACAAATGCGTTTCAAGTTCGAGCGGCCCTGATCGTTAAGTTTCAACCAGCGGATGAAATGCCCCGCCCCACACTTGGGATCTGTCGCTTGCAGAGCATTCCCGGCATCATCCGCCAACGATCCCGGCGGCAGAGCCGACCGTGGTGATGAGATAGCCAGTATAGCCGACAAAGACCGCGAGCAGCAGCGCGCCCTCGATGCGATTGATGCGGGCGGGACCACGGATACCGAGACAGACGACCAGCAGGGCCACGGTTAACGCCGACATGACGGCGAGGTCCCGTGTGAGGATTTCCGGCGGTGCCTCGATCGGGCCGATGACGCCGGCGATGCCGACGACCGCGAGCGTGTTGAAGAGGTTCGAGCCGACGATGTTGCCGAGGGCGATGTCGTGCTCGTTGCGGCGGATCGCGGCGATGGAGGAGGCGAGCTCGGGCAAAGAGGTGCCGATGGCGACGATGGTCAGGCCGATGATGAGATCGCTGACGCCGAGGGAGGTCGCAATCTCGACCGCGCCCCAGACCAGCGCGCGGGAACTTATGATCAGAAGGACGAGACCGAGCAGCGTCCACAGGAGCGCCATGCGGATGGTGAGCGGCTGGGCCATTTCGGCCGCGACCTCCGCGCCGAGAGGATCGTCCGGCGAGCGCGCGGATTCGTAGATCGACCAGCCCACGAGCGCCACGAAGACGGCGAGCAGGATCAGCGCATCCAGACGGGAGAGGTGCAGGTTCCAGAGCAGGACGACGGTCAGTGCCGTGACGCCGAGCAGGACCGGCATCTCGCGCCGCACGACGGAGGACTGGACGGCGATGGGGCTGATCAGGGCCGTGAGGCCGAGGATCAGGGCGATGTTGACGATGTTCGAGCCGTAGGCGTTGCCGAGGGCGATCCCCGGATTGCCCTGCCAGGAGGCGAAGGCGGAGACGATCATTTCGGGGGCCGAGGTGCCGAAGCCGATGATGAGCATGCCGATCAGGAGCGGAGCCATGCCGAGCCTGCGGGCCAGCGAGGCGGCCCCAAGCACGAACTTGTCCGCGCTCCAGATGAGCACGGCTAGGACCGCTACGATCGCGACGACGGCGGTGAGGGACATTCCTGGGGCTCCGGATGGGTGAGGCCGGTAGCATATCGGAGCGACCAGGAGGCGGAACAAGGCCCGGCCGCGAAGGGCGCTGACAATTCGCGTGAGACGCGCTATCTGGTGGTGCGAACAGAACGAGGATCGTCATGAGCACGCGCGACCTGAGCGACCGGGCCGACCGGCATCCCGAGAAGGCGCACCGGCCGGACACGCCGATCCTGCGCAAGCCCGACTGGATCCGGGTGAAGGCGCCAACCTCGGAGGGGTACCGGCGGACGCGCGACATCCTGCGCGAGAACAGGCTGGTGACGGTCTGCGAGGAGGCGGGCTGTCCGAACGTGGGCGAGTGCTGGTCCCAGGGGCACGCGACCATGATGATCATGGGCGAGATCTGCACGCGGGGCTGCACGTTCTGCAATGTCGCCACCGGCAAGCCGCAGGCGCTCGATGCGTTCGAGCCGGGGCGGGTCGCGGTGGCGGTGGAGAAGCTGGGGCTTTACCACGTGGTGATCACCTCCGTGGACCGGGACGATCTGGAGGACGGCGGCGCGGAGCACATCGCGCAGACGATCCGGGCGGTGCGGCGCAAGAGCCCGGAGACCACGATCGAGGTGCTGGTGCCCGATTTCCTGAAATGCGCGCCCTCGGCGCTGGAGGCGGTGGTGGAGGCGCGACCGGACGTGTTCAACCACAACCTCGAGACGGTGCCGGGGCTCTATCCGGAGGTGCGGCCGGGCGCGCGGTATTTCCATTCGCTGCGGCTGTTGCAGCGGGTGAAGGAGCTGGATCCGTCGATGTTCACCAAGTCGGGGATCATGGTGGGGCTCGGCGAGGACCGGCAGGCGGTGGCGCAGGTCATGGACGACATGCGGGCCGCGGATGTGGATTTCCTGACCATCGGGCAGTATTTGCAGCCGACGCCGAAGCATCACGCGGTGAACCGGTTCGTGACGCCCGAGGAGTTCGAGGGCTATGCGCGGGCGGCTTACGGCAAGGGCTTTCTCATGGTCTCCGCCACGCCGTTGACGCGGTCGAGCTATCACGCGGGCGACGGTTTCGCGCGGCTGCGGGCGGCGCGACTGGCGAAGCTGGGGCGGGCCTGAGCGGGGCCAAAGGGGCGTCACACGATGTGACGGTGCTTATGTTGTTGTTATTGCTTGGTTATCCCTAGGCCCGTCATTTTTAGCTGCGATACGCCGCGTAATTGACCGGGAATCCGTTGCCGGTCGTCTCGTATGGTGCAAGGGGCCCGATCCGCGCTTAAGCGGATCGGGCCTCGCGTGCCATGCCGGGAAGGGCGCGTGTCGGCGCAAACCTCCAGGATGTTCTGAACCTCGCTCACCGGCCGCGACGGGTTGCGGGCGACCGCACCGGACGGGGCTCCACCGGAGCCCGTATGTTCGACCCGGGGGCGCGGAGCCTGGGTGAGGCGGCGTGTCCGGTCGCTTGATCCTGGCTCGGACGAGGCTTTTCCGACGGTCGGAGGCGGCCTTTGCCGCCTTAAGGAGCGCGCGGATCGCGCGCGGAGTCCCTTGCTGGCGCAGGCCCTTTGGCCTGCGCTGTCCTGCCCGATAGGAATCTTGTCAGTATGAACCTGAAGAGAGGCGGGCGGTGGGGTGGACGGCGTTTCGTTCATCCAGGTGAGGACGCGCAGGCTCTTGTTGGCGGTCTGGACTTCGGGGGCTTCGGTCGATCTTCGGTGCCCGACCGGTCATGGACCGCGCGCCGGTCCGAAGAGTGCGATCGAAGGCAGGCCGGGCCGCTCAGAGCATCGCGGGGACGACCTGGTCGGGGGGGCGGTGGCCGTCGGCGAAGGTCTTGATGTTGATGATGACCTTTTCGCCCATCTCGAGGCGGCCTTCCTCGGTGGCGGAGCCCATGTGGGGCAGGAGGAGCACATTCGGGAGTTCGCGCAGGCGGGGGTTGATGTCGTGGCCGTGCTCATAGACGTCGAGGCCGGCGCCGCCAAGTTCGCCCGCGCGCAGCATGCGGGTCAGGGCGTTTTCGTCGATCACCTCGCCGCGGGCGGTGTTGACGATGTAGGCGGTGGGTTTCATCAGCTTGAGCCTGCGGGCGTTCAGGAGATGGAAGGTCGAGGGCGTGTGGGGCACGTTGATCGACAGGATGTCGATGCGGGTGAGCATCTGGTCGAGGCTCTCCCAGTAGGTGGCCTTGAGCTCGGCCTCGGTCTCGGGGTGGACGCGGCGGCGGGCGTGGTAATGCACCTCGAGACCGAAGGGAGCGGCCCGGGCGGCGATGGCGCGCCCGATCCGACCAAGGCCGAGGATGCCGAGGCGCTTGCCGGCGATCCGGTGCCCGAGGAGTGCGGTGGGGCTCCAGCCGGTCCAGGCCCCGGCCTGCATGGAGGTCGCCCCCTCGGGGAGGCGGCGGGGCACGGCGAGGATGAGGGCCATGGCCATGTCCGCGGTATCCTCGGCCAGCACGCCCGGGGTATTCGAGACGATGATGCCGCGGCGCAGCGCCGTGGCCACGTCGATATGGTCGAAGCCCGCGCCGTAGTTCGCGATCAGCTTGAGCCGCGCGCCGGCACGGCCGAGCAGGCCCGCATCGATCCGGTCGGTGATGGTGGGCACGAGCACGTCCGCGGTGGCCATGGCCTCGGCGATCTGCTGCGGCTCGAACGGGCGATCGTCGGCGTTGAGCGAGACGTCGAAAAGTTCCGCGAGGCGGTCCTCGACCGGCCGGGGCAGGCGGCGCGTCACGACAACTTTGAGCCTCGGGGCGGCGGACATGTGGTTTCCTGTTCCTCTTGGCGCTGTCGGGCGCTAGATCTGACGCATGTTTGCACCGGATCGTCTGGCTTATCCAGACACTTCCGGGCGGTCGTGACGCGGAAGCGGGTGTCGTCGATGAGGTGTCCTGACGTTCGGATCTGTGTGCTGGCGGCGGTGCTGGCCGCGGGCGTCCCGGCCGAGGCAGTGCGGGCAACCGAGGTCGGACCGGTGACGAGCCTGCCGCTGCCGCGGTATGTCTCGATGCGGGCGGAGGAGGCGAACGCCCGGCGCGGGCCGAGCCTGAGCCACCGGGTTGACTGGACGTTCAAGCGCCGGAGCCTGCCGCTCGAGGTCACCGCCGAATACGGGCAGTGGCGGCGCGTGCGCGATGTGGACGGCGCCGGGGGCTGGGTGCATCATTCGCTGCTGTCGGGGGTGCGCACGGTGCTGTTTCGCGGCGAGGGGCCGGTTCCGCTGCGGGCGGGGGCGCGCGAGGGGGCGGCGATCCTCGCTTTCGTCGAGCCGGGCGTGGTGGCGTGGCTGGAGGAATGCGATCCGAGCTGGTGCAGGGTGGCGGTGGAGGGTGTCGAGGGTTGGGCGCTGCGCGGCGCGGTCTGGGGGGTTGGGGCGGACGAGATTCTGGAGTGAGCGTTCTGAACTGAGCGTTCAGGACTAAGGGCGGGGTTCAGGCGGGCCTGCGCCGGAGGCGGATGACCACGTCGACGCGCGCCACCTCGGCGCCGTCGGGGGCGATGGGCGGGCTCGCCAGGCGGACCGCGTCGTTCGGAGCGTCGGTCAGGACCCCGTCGTCTTCCCAGTAGTAGTGCGGGTGATCGTCGATGCGCGTGTCGAAGTAGGAGCGCGTGCCATCCACGGTGACTTCGTTCATCAGGCCGGCGTCGCAGAAGGCGCGCAGGGTGTTGTAGACGGTAGCGAGGGACACCGCCGCGCCGCGGACGGTGGCGGCCTCGAACAGGCTCTCGGCAGTGACGTGGCGGTTGCGCCCGTCGCCGATCAGGAGTTCGGCGAGGGTCAGGCGCTGGCGGGTCGGCCGCAGGTCCGCGGCGGTGAGCCAGGCCGTGGCGCGATCCCGGGCCGTCCTGGGGGGTGCTTGGGAGGTGACCGTGCTGTCCATGCACCTTGTTCTATAACAAAGTCCGCGAATTTCCAGTGACAATCCGGACAGGTCGGGAGGCGGGGTCAGACCCTTGCACGCTCGGCGTGCGCGATGCTAGACGCGGCAGGGCGGTCGGGAGACCCGGCAAAGAGAGTGCGGCGCATGACGGACAGGCCGATGAGCATCGACTACGAGGGATTGCTGGCCTGCGGGCGCGGCGAGATGTTCGGGCCGGGCAATCCGCAACTGCCCGCACCGCCGATGCTGATGTTCGACCGGGTGACGGAGATCTCCGCCGACGGGGGATCGGACGGCAAGGGGCATGTGGTGGCGGAGTTCGACATCCGCCCCGATTTGTGGTTCTTTGCGTGCCATTTCATCGGGGATCCCGTGATGCCGGGGTGTCTCGGGCTCGATGCGCTGTGGCAGCTGACGGGGTTCAACCTCGGCTGGCGGGGCATGCAAGGCAGGGGCCGGGCGCTGGGCGTGGGCGAGGTGAAGTTCACCGGGATGGTCACGCCCAAGGTCAAGCTGGTGGAGTACCGGGTCAATTTCACGCGGGTCATCGACCGCAAGCTGAAGCTCGGGCTCGCCAATGGCGAGATGCTGGCGGACGGCGAAGTGATCTATACGGCGACCGATCTGAAGGTCGGTCTGTTCCAGGAATAGGAGGCGTCCATGCGCCGTGTCGTCATCACCGGGATCGGGATCGTGTCGTCCATTGGCAACGACGCGGAGGCGGTGGCCGCCTCGCTGAAGGCGGGCCGGTCGGGGATCAGCTTTGCGCCCGACCATGCCGAGCACGGGTTTCGCAGCCAGGTGCAGGGCAAGCCCGACATCGACGTGGCGGCCCATGTGGACAAGCGCAACCTGCGGTTCATGGGGGACGGGGCCGCGTTCAACTTCATCGCCATGGAGCAGGCGATCGCGGACAGCGGGCTGGAGGCGGGGGATGTCTCCAACGACCGGACCGGGCTGATCATGGGATCGGGCGGGCCATCGACGAGGAACCTCTTTGAGGCGCACAAGATCGTCATCGAGAAGGGCAGCCCCAAGCGCATGGGGCCGTTCATGGTGACGCGCGGCATGTCCTCGACGAATTCGGCGTGTCTCGCGACGCCGTTCAAGATCCGAGGCGTGAACTATTCGATCACCTCGGCCTGCTCGACGAGCGCGCATTGCATCGGCAACGGGACGGAGCTGATCCAGTTCGGCAAGCAGGACATCGTGTTCGCCGGCGGCGGCGAGGAGCTGGACTGGACGCTGTCTTGCCTGTTCGACGCGATGGGGGCGATGAGCTCGAAGTACAACGACACGCCCGAGACGGCGAGCCGGGCCTATGACGCGACGCGCGACGGGTTCGTGATCGCGGGCGGCGGGGGCGTGGTGGTGCTCGAGGAGTTGGAGCATGCGCTGGCGCGCGGGGCGAAGATCTATGCGGAAGTGACGGGCTACGGGGCCACGTCGGACGGGTACGACATGGTGGCGCCGAGCGGCGAGGGCGGCGAGCGGGCCATGCGGCTCGCGATGTCGACGCTGGGGGACCGCAAGGTGGGGTATGTGAACAGCCACGGCACCTCGACGCCGGTGGGGGACATCTCGGAGGTGGAGGCGATCCGGCGGATCTTCGGGGAGGCGATGCCGGCGATCTCGTCGACCAAGTCGCTGACGGGGCATTCCCTGGGGGCGACGGGGGTGCAGGAGGCGATCTATTGCCTCCTGATGCTGCGCGATGATTTCGTGACGGCTTCGGCCAACGTGACGGAGCTCGATCCCGCGCTGAAGCCCGGCGAGATCGCGACGACGCGGATCGACGGGGCAGGGCTCGATACGGTGATGTCGAATTCGTTCGGGTTCGGCGGCACCAACGCCTCGCTGGCGCTCAGCCGCTATCATGGCTGACGCGGGGTTGATGGCGGGCAAGCGCGGGCTCGTGCTCGGGGTCGCGAACGATCATTCCATCGCCTGGGGGATCGCGAAGACGCTGGCGGCCCATGGCGCGCAGATGGCCTTCACCTATCAGGGCGAGGGGTTCGGCAGGCGCGTGACGCCCCTCGCCGAGAGCGTGGGGGCCAGCATCGTGATGGCGGCAGACGTGCAGGATGAAGCGAGCCTCGACGCGGTGTTCGCGCGGCTGGAGGCGGAGTGGGGCGGTCTCGATTTTCTGGTCCATGCCATTGCCTATTCGGACAAGGCGGAGCTGGACGGGCGGTTCCTGAACACGAGCCGGGCGAATTTTCTGACCTCGCTGGATATTTCCTGTTTCAGTCTTGTGGATCTGACGCGCAGGGCCGCACCCCTGATGGCGGCGGGCGGGTCGATCGTGACGCTGACCTATCTGGGGGCGCAAAGGGTCACTCCGAATTACAATGTGATGGGTGTGGCGAAGGCCGCACTCGAGAGTGCGGTGCGGTATCTCGCGAACGATCTGGGGCCGCAGGGCGTTCGCGTGAACGCGATCAGCCCCGGGCCGATGCGCACGCTGGCGGGGGCGGCGATCGCGGGGGCGCGCAAGGTCTACAAGGCGGCGGAGATCAATGCGCCGATGCGTGCCAATGCGACGCTGGAGGCGGTGGGCGGGACGGCGCTCTATCTGTTGTCCGACCTCGGGGCCTGCACGACGGGCGAGGTGATCTTCGTCGATGGCGGGTATCACGCGACCGGGATGGCGCAGGCCGAGAACCTGTGATCAGCGGCCCATGGGCGCGCGCCAGCCGGCGGTGATCGCCTCGGCCTCGTCGCAGAACCAGCGCTCGCCGTAGGTCTCGTTGATCTGGGTGCGCTTGTAATCGCGCGACCAGGGCGTGTGATAGATGCGCTCGCCGGAACGGCTGATGTTGCCCTTGATGGGGCAGCCTTCGGGGGCGGTGCCCGAGGCTTCGGTCCAGGAGGTTTCGCGGTAGTCCCAAGGGGTCTGGGTCGCGGCCTGCCAGATGCCCTCGCCGCGCGCACGCGCGCCCGCTTCGATTTCCGCATAGGTGTCGCTGTAGCGCAGGAAGGCCCAGGCGAGGCCCTCGGCGACGAGGGTGGCCCCGAGGTTCACGCCATCGGCCGTGCAATCGGCGACGATGCGGCCGAAAGCGTCGCGCTCGATGGGGATGCAGGTGGTGGGGCCCGCCTTGGTCAGGGCGAGGATGCGGTCGGAGGCGGCGATGCCGCAGGTCCAGGTGCCCCTGGCCGTGGCGCAGGTCTGGCTGCGTTCGGGCGCGTCGATGCCGTGGAGGCGGATGCGGACGGGGCCGATGTCGAGCGTGTCGCCGTCCAGCACGCGGGCCTCGCCGGTGATCTCGACCGCCGAAGCCGGGGCCGGGTGGGCGAGCATCGCCAGGGCGATCAGCGCCGCGCCCGTCCTGTTCCGCATCGGGGCATCCTCCCTTGCGAGGAGGGATAGCACGTCATGGTTAACCAGTTAAGGGCGCGCCTCATCGCGCGCCGTCTTCGCCGCATCCCCAGCTGCGGTCCGGGTCGGAGGGCGATGCGTCGGGACCGGAGGCAGGGTGCGCGCCAGGGACGGTGCAGTCGGCCGGGTCCCTTTCGCCCGAGGCGGGACGCCAGTCGCCGGCGTTGCGCCAGTCCCAGGCCGTCTGGGCGGTTCCGCCCCAGATCCCCAGAGCGCCCGCGCGCGCCGAGGCCTCGGCTTCCGCGTAGACGGAGGTGGCGCGGGTGTCGGCCCAGGCGAGGCCTTCGGCGACGAGAGTGGCCGCGATGTCCATGCCGCCCGCCGTGCAGCGAGCCCCGATCTGGCCCGCGGCGTCGCGCTCGACGGCAAAGCAGGTGAGATCGTCCGTGGCGATCAGGGCTGTCAGCCGGTCGCGTGCCGCGAGGCCGCAGGGCCAGTCGGCGCCGGACGCATCGCCGCAAGCCTGGCCAAGTTCGGGTGCGTCGATGCCGTAGAGCCGCAGATGGTGGTGGCCGAGATCGAGGGTGTCGCCGTCGAGGACCACGGGCTTGTCCGAGGTCTCGGCGGAGGCGTTCGCCGCGAGCGCCGTGGCGAGGAGCCACGCGTGGCAGGAATGGCGCATCGGACCGGCTCCGTTCTGGGTGCGGTGCGATGAAGCGGCGGAAATGCGAAAAAGGCGTTAACCGGGTTTCACCCGGAGGGACGACCGGTGCTTGGGGGAATTAAGTGGTCGGGGGCGGCCCCGGCGCGGGCCGCCCCCGGAGGCGTCAGCAGGAATAGTAGAGCTGGTACTCGACTGGGTGCGGGGTGTGCTCGAACATGTATACCTCCTGCCACTTGAGGGCCATGTAGCCCTCGATCTGGTCCTTGGTGAACACGTCGCCCTGGAGCAGGAAGTCGTGGTCCTCGGCGAGACAGGTCAGCGCCTCGCGCAGGGAGCCGCAGACGGTCGGGATCGAGGCCAGTTCCTCGGGGGGCAGGTCGTAGAGATCCTTGTCGGAGGCCTCGCCGGGGTCGATCTTGTTCCGGATGCCGTCGATGCCGGCCATCAGCAGGGCGGCGAAGGCGAGATAGGGGTTCGCCGCCGGATCGGGGAAGCGGGCCTCGACGCGCTTGGCTTTCGGCGATTCCGACCACGGGATGCGCACGCAGCCCGAGCGGTTGCGCGCGGAATAGGCGCGCAGCACCGGAGCCTCGAACCCCGGGATCAGGCGCTTGTAGCTGTTGGTCGCGGGGTTGGTGAAGGCGTTCAGCGTCTTGGCGTGCTTGAGGATGCCGCCGATGAAGTAGAGCGCTTCCTGGGAGAGGTCGGCGTATTTGTCGCCGGCGAAGAGCGGTTTGCCCTCCTTCCAGATCGACATGTTGACGTGCATGCCCGAGCCGTTGTCGCCGTAGTAGGGTTTCGGCATGAAGGTCGCGGTCTTGCCGTAGGCGGCGGCGACGTTCTGGATGACGTATTTGTATTTCAGGATGTTGTCGGCCTGTTCGGTGAGCTTGCCGAAGATGAGGCCAAGCTCGTGCTGGGGCGAGGCCACCTCGTGGTGGTGCTTGTCGACCTTCATGCCCATGCGCTTCATGGTGGAGAGCATCTCGGAGCGGATGTCCTGGGCGCTGTCGGTGGGGTTCACGGGGAAGTAGCCGCCCTTGACGCCGGCGCGGTGGCCCATGTTGCCGCTCTCGTATTCGGTGTCGGTGTTCCAGGCGGCGTCCACCGCGTCGATCTGGAAGCTGACCTTGTTGGGCGTGTTGGAGTAACGCACGTCGTCGAAGAGGAAGAACTCCGCCTCCGGGCCGAAATAGGCGGTGTCGCCCACGCCGGAGGATTTGAGATAGGCCTCGGCCTTCTGGGCGGTGCCGCGCGGGTCACGGCCGTAGGGCTCGTTGGTGTCGGGCTCGAGCACGGTGCAATGGAGGCACAGCGTCTTTTCGGCATAGAACGGGTCGATATAGGCTGACGTCGGGTCGGGCATGAGTTTCATGTCCGATTCCTCGATGCCCTTCCAGCCGGCGATGGACGAGCCGTCGAACATGAAGCCTTCCTCGAGGAAGTCCGCGTCGACCAGGTCGGAGACCACGCTCACGTGCTGCATGCGCCCGCGGATGTCGCAAAAGCGCACATCGACGTAGGCGACGTCCTCGTCCTTGATCATTTTCAAAACAGAAGCTGCGTCTGCCATAGTGTTTCCTTGATTGGGTAGGGGCGTGAAACGGTCGGGATCCGGGAGACGTCAGAGCGCGTCGTTGCCATCCTCGCCGGTGCGGATGCGGATCGCCTGCTCGATGGGCATGATGAAGATCTTGCCGTCGCCGATCTTGCCGGTCTTGGCCGCGCCGATGATCGCCTCGACCGCCGCATCGACCTGTTCGTCGGCGAGCACGACCTCGATCTTTACCTTCGGCAGGAAATCCACGACGTATTCTGCGCCGCGGTAGAGTTCGGTGTGGCCCTTCTGGCGGCCGAACCCCTTGGCCTCGGTCACGCTCAGACCCTGGATGCCGATCTCCTGCAGGGCTTCCTTCACCTCGTCGAGCTTGAACGGCTTTATGATCGCCTCGATCTTTTTCACTTTGGCGGGCTCCTGCCTTCGGTCTCTGCCTGTCCGGGAACTCCGGTGTGGAGCGTTGAGAACACCTCGCCGGGCCGGGTTCAACGCGAGCCGGGCGTCCATGCGGGGCGGTGCCGCCGGATTCGGCCAGGTTTGCATAACGAATGACCATGTTGGTTGTTTTTTGGGCGAATTGAGGCGCGAAAGGACGGACCGGCGGGGTGCGCGGGTCGGCGGGGATGCGGCGGGCGCGCTCCCTTTTTTCGCTCGCGCCGCCTTGGGACCTCTGCTAGAGAGCCGCTGCAACCGGGGTGCGCGCGGCGTTCCCCGCCGCGGGCGTGGCGGAATTGGCAGACGCACCAGATTTAGGTTCTGGCGCCGCAAGGCGTGGGGGTTCAAGTCCCTTCGCCCGCACCAGACAGGACGATGAGGACAGAGCGATGCAGGTCACCCAGACCCTGAACGAAGGCTTGAAGCGGGGCTATTCCATCACGGTTCCGGCCGCCGATCTGGAGGCCAAGGTGTCCTCGAAGCTGGAGGACGCCCGCAAGGACTTCCAGATGAAGGGTTTCCGCAAGGGCAAGGCCCCGGCCGCGCTGATGAAGAAGATGTTCGGCAAGTCCGTGCTGGGCGAGGCGATGCAGGAATCGATCGACGCGGCCATGAAGGCGCATTTCGTCGAGACCGGGGACCGCCCGGCGCTCCAGCCCGAAGTGAAGATGACGAACGACAACTGGACCGAGGGCCAGGACATCGAGGTGTCCATGATCTACGAGGCGCTGCCGGTGGTGCCGGAAGTGGATTTCGCGCAGATCACGCTGGAGAAGCTGACGGCGGAGATCGAGGACGCAGCGGTGGACGAGGCGCTGGCGAACCTCGCGAAATCGGCCAGCGTGTATTCGGACCGCGAGGCGGATGCGGCGGCCGCGGACGGCGACCAGGTCGTGATCGATTTCAACGGGTCCATCGACGGCGAGGCGTTCGAGGGCGGTGCCTCGGAGGATTATCCGCTGGTGCTCGGATCGAACAGCTTCATCCCGGGATTCGAGGAGCAGCTGGTCGGTGTGAAGGCCGGCGACGCGGTCGATGTGAAGGTGAACTTTCCGGAGAGCTACGGGGCCAAGCATCTTGCGGGCAAGGAGGCCGTGTTCGCGGTGACGGTGAAGGCGGTCAAGGCCCCGGCGCCCGCACCCGTGGACGACAGCCTCGGGGTGCGGTACGGCGCGGAGGATCTGGCGGGGCTGACCGGGCAGATCAAGGAGCGGCTCGCGGCGGAATATGCGGGTGCGTCGCGGTCGATTCTCAAGCGGCGGCTGATGGACGCGCTCGACGATCTGATGAGCTTCGAGTTGCCGCCGAGCCTGGTGGATGTCGAAGCCAAGCAGATCGCGCATCAGCTGTGGCACGACGAGAACCCCGAGCATCCGGGCCACGATCATCCCGAGATCACCGCGACGCCCGAGCATCTGCGTCTCGCCGAGCGACGGGTTCGGCTCGGGCTGTTGCTGGCCGAGGTCGGCAACAAGGCGGCGATTACGGTGTCCGATCAGGAGTTGCAGCGAGCGGTCATCTCGCAGGCGCGGCAGTATCCCGGGCAGGAACGCCAGTTCATCGAGTTCATCCAGAAGAACCCGGCCGCCGTGCAGCAGCTCCGCGCGCCGATCTTCGAGGAGAAGGTGGTGGACTACATCCTCGAGCTCGCGCAGGTGACGGAGACGAGTGTCAGCAAGGATGACCTGCAAAAGGCCATCGAGGCGATGGACGAGGAAGTGCCCGCCGCATCGTGACAATGGCGGCGCTCAAGAGCCGTGCGGCGGGACGGGCCCCGTGTTGGAGACGCTGCACGGGCTGGTCAAGTTCATCCTGCGGTTGTAAAGATGCCCCGAGGTCACGGGTTGCGGGTTCGCGCCCTCCTGCCCTTGCCGGTGGGTGCGCCCGACACTAGACTCTGAGACAATTGGCGGACGCCCGATTTTCGCCGGAACGACAAGGACAAAAGGCCGCCATGAGAGACCCCGTCGAGACGTACATGAACCTGGTGCCCATGGTGGTCGAGCAGACCGCGCGGGGCGAGCGCGCCTACGACATCTTCTCGCGCCTGCTGAAGGAGCGGATCATCTTCGTCTCCGGGCCGATCCATGACGGTATGTCGACGCTCATTGTGGCGCAGCTGTTGTTCCTCGAGGCCGAGAATCCGAAGAAGGAAATCTCGATGTACATCAACAGCCCCGGCGGCGTGGTGACGGCCGGCCTGTCGATGTACGACACGATGCAGTACATCCGCCCGCCGGTCTCGACGATCTGCGTCGGGCTCGCGGCCTCGGCCGCGTCGCTGCTGCTGATCTCGGGGGAGAAGGGCCTGCGCCTGTCGCTGCCCAATGCGTCAATCATGGTCCACCAGCCTTCGGGCGGGTACCAGGGCCAGGCGACGGACATCATGATCCATGCGGAACAGACCCTGAAGATCAAGAAGCGTCTGAACGAGATCTATGCGCATCATTCGGGCCAGCCGATCGACATCGTCGAGACGGCGCTGGAACGCGACCGCTACATGACGCCTGCCGAGGCGAAGGACTGGGGCCACATCGACCAGATCGTCGAGAAGCGCCCGATCGAGCCGGCGGCGGCGTGAAGGGCCTCGGGGTTGGAAACCCTGCGGTGCCTTTGGACTTGTAATTGCCGCGTCATGCATGTTCCTATGATGCATGTCGCGCAGGAGGTGCGCCCCTGAGGAAGGGATCGTGCTGAACAGAGTGGCGAAAGCCGGAGGCGGACTATGAGCAAATCGAGCGGCGGCGACGCAAAAAACACACTTTACTGCTCCTTTTGCGGGAAAAGTCAGCACGAAGTGCGCAAGCTGATTGCCGGGCCCACGGTCTTCATCTGCGACGAATGCGTCGAATTGTGCATGGACATCATCCGCGAGGAGACGAAGTCAAACCTCGTGAAATCCTCGGACGGCGTGCCGACCCCGCACGAGATCTGCAAGGTGCTCGACGATTACGTGATCGGCCAGAAGGTCGCGAAGCGCGTGCTGTCGGTGGCGGTCCACAACCATTACAAGCGGCTCAACCACGCCCAGAAGAACTCCGACGTGGAGTTGCAGAAGTCCAACATCATGCTGATCGGCCCGACGGGCTGCGGCAAGACGCTGCTCGCGCAGACGCTGGCGCGGATCCTCGACGTGCCCTTCACGATGGCGGATGCGACGACCCTGACCGAGGCGGGCTATGTCGGCGAGGATGTCGAGAACATCATCCTCAAGCTGCTCCAGTCGGCCGAGTACAACGTGGAGCGCGCCCAGCGCGGCATCGTCTATATCGACGAGGTCGACAAGATCAGCCGCAAGTCGGACAATCCCTCGATCACAAGGGACGTCTCGGGCGAGGGCGTGCAGCAGGCGCTCCTGAAGATCATGGAAGGAACCGTCGCCTCGGTGCCGCCCCAGGGCGGGCGCAAGCACCCGCAGCAGGAATTCTTGCAGGTGGACACGACAAATATCCTGTTCATCTGCGGCGGGGCCTTCGCGGGGCTCGACAAGATCATCGCCCAGCGCGGCCGCGGCAGCGCCATGGGGTTCGGCGCGGACGTCAAGGACACCGATGACCGGCGCGTGGGCGAGATGTTCCAGTCGCTGGAGCCGGAAGACCTGCTGAAGTTCGGGCTGATCCCGGAGTTCGTCGGACGCCTGCCCGTGCTCGCCACGCTGACCGATCTCGACGAGGCGGCGCTGATCACGATCCTGACCGAGCCGAAGAACGCGCTGATCAAGCAGTATCAGCGGCTGTTCGAGATGGAGGACGTGAAGCTGAGCTTCACCGAGGACGCGCTGCGCGCCATCGCGAAACGGGCCATCGAGCGCAAGACGGGCGCGCGAGGCCTGCGGTCTATCCTTGAGGAAGTGCTGCTCGACACCATGTTCGAGCTGCCGTCGATGCAGGGCGTGGCCGAAGCCGTGGTCAACGAGGACTGCATCCTGCGCAAGGGCGAGCCGCTCCTGATCTACGTGGATCGCAAGGAAGGGTCGGCGTCGGCGTCCTGACCGTCTGGACCCGGACCCGGCAATCGGGGATAAGGCGTCCGAAGCGTTCGGGAGACTTCGCATGAGCCTGTTGTCGCAGATGTTCACCTGGTGGAACGGGCAGACCCTGGCCACGCGGTTCTATACGTTGCGCAAGGGCCAGCGTGTGGGCGAGGATGCGCTGGGCAACGTGTTCTATCAGACCGCGGACGGCGTGCGGCGCTGGGTGATCTTCAACGGCGAGGCCGAGGCGAGCCGGATCGCGCCGGAGTGGCACGGCTGGCTGCACCATACCTGGCAGGAGCCGCCGACCAAGGTGCCGCTGGTCCGCAAGGCCTGGGAGAAACCGCATCGTCCGAACCTGACCGGGACGGACGCGGCCTATCATCCGCCGGGAAGCCTGAAGGCGGCGGTCCCGCGTGCGCGTCGGGACTACGAGGCCTGGACGCCGGATTGAGGCGGATCGCATGGCAGCCAAGAGCATCGCGGAGATCATCGTCGGGGCCGTGGTGATCGGGGCGGCCGTGGTCTTCGGCGTATATGCGGCCGGCATCCGGGGCGGGCAGGGTGGTGCGGACGACACGGTTCTGTCGGCGCAGTTCCGCAGCGTTGAGGGCATCGGCATAGGGACGGACGTGCGGCTCGCGGGGATCCGGGTGGGCCGCGTGACGGATCTGGCGCTCGATCCGGTGACCTATCAGGCGAAAGCGACGTTCAGCGTGGACCGAGTCATCGAGATCCCGGAGGATTCGGACGTGAAGATCGCGTCCGAAGGCCTGCTGGGGGGATCGTTCCTCGAGATCACGCCGGGCGCGTCGGAGTTCATGCTGGAGGACGGGTCCGAAGTGCTGAACACGCAAAGTTCGGTCAGCCTGTTGAACCTGCTGATGAAGTTCGGGACGCAGGAATGAGGTTCGCGGTCCGCCGGCTGTGCGTCGCGGCTCTGCTGGGCGTGGTGGGGGCTGCGGCGATGGCCGCGGCGCAATCGACGCCGTCGGGGCAGATCGTGATCGATCGCGACACGGTGGCGGCGGACGGGGCGGAATTGCGCGCGCTCGATACGCTGAACGGCCGGACGCAGGACATCACCCTCAGGCGCGGCGAGACGGCGCAGTTCGGCAATCTGGAGATCACGCTGGATGCCTGCCGCACGCCGCAGTCCGCGGCGGTCGTGGACGCCTATGCGTTTCTGAGGATCCGGGACCGGCGGGATACGGAGCCGCGGTTCTCGGGGTGGATGTTCGCGTCCTCGCCGGCGCTGTCGGCGCTGGATCATCCGCGCTACGACGTCTGGGTGCTGAGGTGCAGCAACCTCTGACGCGGAGTGTCGCGCGGCAGGGCGGCGAAGTTCGCAGGCCGGGTCAGGGCCGCGTCGAGCCGATTGTGATACTCCGCCCGGCTGATCTCAACGGCCCCGAGCGTGAGCAGGTGATCGGTGACGAATTGCGTGTCGAGGAGCCTGAACCCGCCGGCGCGCAGGCGTGCGACGAGGGCGATGAGGGCCAGTTTCGAAGCGTCGCGCCGGCGGCTGAACATGCTCTCGCCGAAGAAGGCGCCACCGAGGGCCACGCCGTAGAGGCCGCCGGCGAGTGCGCCGTCCGCCCAGATCTCGACGGAATGGGCGTAGCCGCCGCGGTGGAGATCGAGATACAGGTCGCGGATGACGGGATTGATCCAGGTCTCCGGCCGGGCGGCGCAGCCGTCGAGCACGCCGGCGAAGTCCCGGTTCACGGCGATGTCGATGTCCGCGGTGAGGAACGTCCGGGCGAGACGCCGCGGGACGCGAAGACCGTCGAGCGGGATGACGCCGCGCCGGCGCGGGTCGACCCAGTAGAGCTCGGAGGCCCCGGCGTCGTCGGCCATGGGGAAGACGCCCGAGGCATAGGCCTGAAGCAGGAGGTCGGGCGTGATCTCCGGGGCGTCGTCGTCCCGCATCGGCCTCAGGTCTCGTCGCTCCGCGCGAGGAACGTCTCCAGCCAGTGGATGTTGTAGGTGCCGCGCTGGATCTCGGGCTCGTCCAGGAGGGCGTTGAACAAGGGTGTCGTGGTGTCGACCCCGTCGACGATGAGCTCCGAGAGCGCGCGGCGCAGGCGGGCGAGGGCCAATTCGCGGTTGCGGGCATGCACGATCAGCTTGCCGATGAGGCTGTCGTAATAGGGCGGGATCGCGTAGCCGCCGTAGATGGCGCTGTCCATGCGGACCCCGAGCCCGCCCGGCGCGTAATAGGTCGAGATGCGGCCGGGGGAGGGGCGGAAATCCGGCAGGCTCTCGGCATTGATGCGGCATTCGAGCGCATGGCCGGAGGGGATCAGGTCTTCCTGGCGGAACGACATGGGCAGGCCTGCGGCGACGCGGATCTGTTCCTGGACGAGGTCCACGTCGTAGATCGCCTCGGTCACGGGGTGTTCGACCTGAAGGCGCGTGTTCATCTCGATGAAGAAGAATTCGCCGTTCTCGTAGAGGAATTCGATGGTGCCGGCCCCGGAATAGGCGATCTTGGCGATGGCGTCGGCGCAGACCTTGCCGATGCGCGCGCGGGTGGCCTGGTCGATTGCGGGGGAGGGGGCTTCCTCGAAGACCTTCTGGTGGCGGCGTTGTAGCGAACAGTCGCGCTCGCCGAGATGGACGGCGCGGCCCTTGCCGTCGCCGAAGACCTGGATCTCGATGTGGCGCGGGGTGGTGAGATAGCGCTCGAGGTAGACCTCGTCGTTGCCGAAGGCGGCCTTCGCTTCGGCGCGGGCGGTGAGGAAGGCGCCCTCGAGGTCACCCGCGGTCTGGGCGAGCTTCATGCCGCGCCCGCCGCCGCCGGCGGTCGCCTTGACGATGAGCGGATAGCCCACTTCCGCGCCGACGCGCACGGCATCTTCGAGGGTGGGTACGCCACCGTCGGAGCCGGGCACGCAGGGCACGCCGAGGGCCTTCATGGTGTCCTTGGCGGTGATCTTGTCGCCCATGAGGCGGATGTGCTCGGCGGTGGGACCGATGAAGGTCAGGCCGTGATCCTGGACGATCTGCACGAAGGTGGCATTCTCCGACAGGAAGCCGTAGCCGGGGTGAATCGCCTCGGCACCGGTGATTTCGCAGGCGGCGATGATGTTTGGCACCGAGAGGTAGCTTTGGGTCGCGGGCGCCGGGCCGATGCAGACGCTCTCGTCGGCCATGCGCACGTGCATCGCATCGGCGTCGGCGGTGGAGTGGATCGCGACGGTCTGGATCCCCATCTCCTTGCAGGCGCGGTGGACCCGCAACGCTATCTCGCCGCGGTTGGCGATCAGGACCTTCTTGAACATGACCGGCTCCCGGGGTGTGCTGGCATCATTCCAGGATGATGAGGGGCGCGCCGAACTCCACCGGAGAGCCGTCCTCCACGAGGATGCGCTTGACCCGGCCGGGCTGAGGGGCGGGGATCTGGTTCATGGTCTTCATGGCTTCGATGATCAGGATCGTCTGGCCCTCGGCCACCACGTCGCCCACCTTGACGAAGGGGGCGGAGTCCGGCTGGGGCTGGAGGTAGACGGTCCCGACCATGGGCGAGGGCACCACGCCGGGATCGTCGGACGGATCGCCGCTGCCGAGGGTGCCGTGGTTCTGGGGGGCGGGTGCCCCGAGCAGGGCCGCCGGTTGGGCGATCTGGGGTGCGGCCGCGGGAACCACGGTCAGGATGCGCGCCACGCGCACGTCGAGCGCGTCGGCCTCGCCGTACTCGCGCTTGACCTCGATCTCGGTCAGATCGTTTTCGCGGAGTAGTTCGGCCAAGGCCCGGATGAAATCCACATCGGACTCGAGCGGTCGCTTTGTCATGGTGCGCCCTGATGTTTCTTGCGCGCGGACCAAGGACGGCACCCCGGGCGCGGTCTTTTTCTATACGCGGGCAGGTCCAGGGTGAAAAGCCCGGAGTTGCGGCGGGTCGTTCGGAGACCTTGGGTCAGTTCCCGGCCCGGACGGTCGCCGCGAAGTCGCGCATGGCGGCCAGGGGAAGATAACCGCGCAGCATCCGGTCGCCCATCACGAAGCTCGGGGTGCCCTGGATGCCGAGATCGCGGGCGAGGGTGCGAGTGGCGTCGATCCGCCGCGTGACCTCGGGGCCGGTCATCGCGGCGCGGATCGCGGCGGGGTCCGCGCCGACATCGGTGAGCGTGGCATCGAGGCTCGCGTCCGTCACCGGGCCGTCGAGGCGCATCAGCGCGGCACTGAGGGCCGCGTAGGTTTCCGGGCCGTCCACGATCAGGGTGGCGATGGCGGCGCGCGCTGCGATTTCGGAGGCGGGGCCGAGGATCGGCAGTTCCTTGACGATCCAGCGGATGTCCCCGTCGGACGAAACGAGGTCGACGATCTCGGGGTGGGCCTGGCGGCAGTAGCCGCATTGGTAGTCGAGAAACTCGACGATGGTGAGCCCGCCCGCTGGATTCCCGCCCACAAAGGAATATCCGTCATCGAAGATCCGGTCCGCGTTCCGGGAAATGAGTTCGGCGTCGGCGGCGACGGTCGCGGCCTTCTGGCGCTCCTCCAGCAGCAGGATCATCTCCGAGAGGATCTGCGGGTTTTCCAGAAGATAGGCGCGGACCTCGGCGCGGAAGGTCTCGCGCTCGGGCGGGGACATCTCGGCATGGCCGGTCAGCGGGGCTGCACAGAGGAGCGCGCCGAGTAGAAGGCCGGGCAGGGGGCTGGGCATGGGCATCCTTCAGTTCAGGGCGCGCTCGGCCATGGTTATCACATCCTGCGCCTGGTTCCAGCCTGGCGATCCGCGCGGCAGGAGCGCCGTCGCCCGGTCGGCCTGGCGCAGGGCGTCGGCGAACTGGCCGGTCAGCACGAGGCGTTCGGCCGTGGCGAGGGCCGCGCGCCCCTCGTTGCCGGTGCGCGCCTCGGCAAGCGCCAGATCGCGCAGGACGGCGGGATTGGCGCGGTCTCTCGCGATGGAGCGGCGCAGCACGTCGACGGCCTCCGCGGCCGCAGCCGGGTCGTCGATGTTGAGGAGCGCCCGACCGAGGCCGCCGAGGATGAGCGGCGCGTCGGGGGCCAGCGCCACGGCGCGACGGTAGCTCTCGGCGGCGGGGGCGGCCCGGCCGGCCTCGAGGAGGAACTGGCCGCGCAATTCGTGGTAGAACGGATCGTCGGGCCTTGCTGCGACCAGCGCGTCCACCTGCGACAGTGCCCGCGCCACGTTCGGCTCGCGGTGATAGGCGATGGCCCGGGCGAGGGCCGCGCTTTCGGAGGTGTCGCCCGGCGGATAGAGCCGCAGGGTCTGGCCCGGCGATTTCAGGAAGCCGTTGAACTTCGCCACCATCCGCGCGTGCCAGTAGGCGTCGGCGGGATCGGGGGCCTTCGAGGGCGGCATCTCGGCGATCCGGTCCTCGAGCAGCGTGATGCGTTCGGACCAGAGCGGATGGGTCCGGGCATAGGCGTCCATCCGGCTCTCGAGCAGCATCTCCTGACCGCGGAACAGGCGCAGCACCTCGAGGATCGCCTCCGGGTCGGCGCCGGCGGCGGCCATGTAGCGCAGGCCCGCCTGGTCGGCGCTCGCTTCCTCCGCACGGCTATGGGCGAGGGCCGACCGCTGGGCCGCGGACTGGCTGCCCATCAGGAGGCCGGCACTGGCCTCGGGGACCCCGGCGAGGGCTGCGGCGACGGCCGAAGCCACGCCCACGGCCGCGATGCCGCGCGCGCCGCCGAGCGCCTGGTCGCGGCGCGCGATGTGGCCGCCCGCCATGTGCCCGACCTCGTGGGCGATGACGGCACGGAGTTGGTCGACCGTCTCGAGCCGCGTGATGAGGCCGGTGTGCAGGAAGAGGTTCTGGCCGCCCGCGACGAAGGCGTTCGGTTCGGGGTCCTGGAGCACGTAGATGTTGACCGAAGCGGGGTTCAGCCCGGCGGCGCGGAACATCGGATAGGCGATGCGCTGAAGCGTGGCCTCGATCTCGGCGTCGCGGATCAGGCCCTGCGCCTGCGAGGCCGCGGCGGAGAGAAGCAGAATGGCGCCGGCGAGGGCGGATAGGAGGGCTCTGGCCAGCATCTGTCGGTGCTCCTTGGCTTGCCCGCCCGCGGGTTTCGTGCGCTTTCTGCCCGGACGCAATCCTAGGAGGACGCCCGTGCGAATATCAAGACGCGGCGAGGTCGATCCCTTCATCGTGATGGACGTGATGGAGGCGGCCCGGGCCGAGGAGGCGCGGGGCCGGCGGATCGTGCGCATGGAGGTGGGCCAGCCGGGCACGCCGGCCCCGCTGGCCGCCCGCCGCGCGCTGGAGGCGGCGATGGCGGCGGGGCCGCTCGGGTATACCGTGGCGCTGGGTCTGCCGGCGCTGCGCGCGCGGATCGCACGGCTTTACGGGGAGTGGTACGGTCTCGACCTCGATCCGGGCCGGGTGGTGGTGACGGCGGGATCCTCGGCCGCGTTCATCCTCGCGTTCACGAGCCTGTTCGCGGCGGGCGACCGGGTGGCGATCGCGGAACCTGGGTATCCGAGCTATCGCAACATCCTCAAGGCGCTCGACGTGACGCCGGTGGGGATCCCTGCGGAGATGGCCGACCGGTTCCAGCCTACGCCGCGCGCGCTGCCCGACGGTCTCGCGGGGCTGTTGGTGGCGAGCCCGGCCAATCCCACCGGGTCGATGCTTAGCCGGGAGGATCTGGCGGCGCTGATCGAGGCCGCTGCGGCGCGGGGGATGGCGTTCGTGTCCGACGAGATCTATCACGGCATTCAGTACGGGGCGCGGGCGGTCTCGGCGCTGGAGATCTCCGACGAGGTCTATGTCATCAACTCGTTCTCGAAGTATTTCTCGATGACCGGATGGCGGGTGGGGTGGATGGTGGTCCCGCAGGCGCATGTGCGCCGGATCGAGCGGCTGGCGCAGAACCTGTTCATCTGTCCGCCCCATGCGAGCCAGATCGCGGCACTGGCGGCGCTCGATGCGACGGAGGAGCTGGAGGCGAACCTCGAGGTCTACCGGGCCAACCGGGCGGTGCTGCTGGAGGGGTTGCCGGAGGCTGGGTTCACGCGCATCGCGCCGCCCGACGGCGCGTTCTACATCTATGCGGACGTGTCGGACCAGACGTCGGACAGCCGGGATCTGGCGCGACGGATCCTGATGGAGGCTGGGGTTTCGGTGACGCCGGGTCTCGATTTCGACCCGGCGCGCGGGCTCGGGACGCTGCGGTTCTCCTATGCCGGGGCAACGGAGGAGGTCGTGGAGGGCCTGCGGCGGCTGAAGGCCTGGCGGGGCGGCACCTGAGGCAAGCGGGAGCGGCGCGATGCGCGCCGCTCCCCTAGAGGCGGTTGGGTCAGCTGCCGCCGACGGCGCGCGACCACCAGCCGCGGCGTTTCGGGCGGTCGTCGGCCGGGGCGACCTCAGGTGCGGCTTCGGCAGACGCGCTTTGCGAGACCATCTCCGGTTCGGGCTCAAGCGTCTGATCCGCGGCGGGCTGATCGTCGGGCTGATCCTCGGGCGTCTGATCTTCCGGTCCGGATGCGTCGGCATGCGACGGCTCGGGGGCGGGATCGGACGGGGGAGCGTCCGTCGGGACGGGTTCCGACAGAGCTTCCGTCTGCGGGGTCTCGGCCTCGGGGGCCTCGGTCTCTGCCGGTTTGGCGGATGCGGAGGACCGGGTGCGTGTCCGGGGGCGGCGCTGGGCCGTGCCGCTCTCGGGGACCTCGACCGGCTCGACCCTGTCGGCCTCGGCCTCGATCACCTCGCCGAAGGGCGACGCCGTGGCGGCGGGCTCGGTGGCCGCGGAGTTGCCGCGCGAGCGGCGACGGGACTTGCCGCGTTCCGCGGACGGGGCGGGCTCCGCCTGGGCGCGGGCTGTGACCGGCTGAGGCGTGTCGGTATCTGCCGGAGCGGTCTCGGAGGTGTCGCCTGCCTCGGCATCGGTGTCCGATGCGCCATCGCCGTCGCGCTGGCCGCCGCGGCGGCGGCGTCGCCGGCGACGCTTGCCGGTCTTTTCGGTGCCGTTCGCCTCCGCGTCGGCGGACGCGGCCGTGGTCTCGGCGGTGTCCTCGATGTCCTCGTCGGTCTCGGGTTCGGCCTCGATCTCGTCCTCGTCGGGATAGGCCACCTTCGGCAGATCCATCGCGACGGCGGCGGGGATGATGCGCGAGGCGACCTTGAAGCGCTCGATCCGGTGGTCGGGGCTGATGAGCGAGGGATCGCCCTCCACCCGGACCGACAGGCCGAAGCGCATCTCGATGGTGCCGATATGTTCGCGTTTCTGGTTCAGGAGATAGTTCGCGATCTCGACGGGGGCCACGATCAGCACTTCCTTGGAGCGCTGGCGCACGGCCTCCTCCTCGATCTCGCGCAGGAGGGCCAGCGCCATGCTGTCGTCCGAGCGCACAAGGCCCGTGCCGTGGCAATGGGCGCAGGGCTTGGTGGTGGCCTCGATCATGCCGGGGCGCAGGCGCTGGCGCGACATCTCGAGGAGCCCGAAGCCGGAGATGCGGCCGATCTGGATGCGCGCGCGGTCGGTCTTGAGCTTGTCCTTGAGCCGCTTTTCGACGGCGGCGTTGTTGCGCCGGTCCTCCATGTCGATGAAGTCGATCACGATGAGACCCGCGAGGTCGCGCAGCCGCATCTGGCGCGCAGCCTCCTCGGCGGCCTCGAGGTTGGTCTTGAGGGCCGTGTCCTCGATGGAAGCCTCGCGGGTGGCGCGGCCCGAGTTCACGTCGATGGCGACCAGCGCCTCGGTCACGTCGATGACGATGTAGCCGCCGGATTTCAGCTGGACGGTCGGGTTGAACATCGCGCTGAGGTAGCTCTCGACCTGGTACTGCGAGAACAGGGCGAGGGGCTCGATATACTGTTTCACGTTCTTCGCGTGGGACGGCATGAGCATCTTCATGTAGTCCTTGGCCTCGCGGTAGCCGCGCTCGCCGTCGATCAGGATCTCGTCGATGTCGCGGCTGTAGAGGTCGCGGATCACGCGCTTGATCAGGCTGCCTTCCTCGTAGATCGGGGTCGGCGCGATGGACTTCAGCGTCAGGTCGCGGATCTGCTCCCATTGGCGCAGGAGGTATTCGTAATCGCGCTTGATCTCGGTCTTGGTGCGGTTCGAGCCGGCGGTGCGGATGATGAGGCCGGCCCCTTCGGGAACCACGATGGACGAGGAGATCTCCTTGAGCTTCTTGCGATCCGCGATGTTGGTGATCTTGCGGCTGATCCCGCCGCCGCGCGCGGTGTTGGGCATGAGCACGCAGTAGCGGCCGGCGAGGCTGAGATAGGTGGTGAGGGCGGCCCCCTTGTTGCCGCGCTCCTCCTTGACGACCTGGACGAGCAGGATCTGGCGGACCTTGATCACTTCCTGGATCTTGTAGCGGCGCTGGCGCGGTTTGCGTGGGCCGCGCTCTTCGGCCACGTCGTCGCCGCCGACGGACTCGTACTCGTCGCCAGTCTCGTCCGACGCGTTCGCCTTGTCGCGCGGCTCGTCGGGCACGTGGATGTCGATCTCGCCCGAGGCCGCGTTGGGCGGCGGCGCGTCGTCGTAATTTCCGTCCGAACGGTCCTGGGAAGACGTCTCGTCGTCAAGCGGGGCCGAGGCCACGACGGCATCGTCCGCCTCCGGGGCCTCCGCCGCCTGGACGGGCTTGCGGCTGCGCGAGCGGCCGCGGGTCTTGGGCTTTTGCGCGGCTTCCTCGTCCTCGCGGGCGGCCTCGGCTTCCTCGCGCAGGAGCGCCTCGCGGTCGGCCCGCGGGATCTGGTAATAATCGGGGTGGATTTCGGAGAAGGCGAGGAAGCCGTGCCGGTTGCCGCCGTAATCCACGAAGGCCGCCTGCAGCGAGGGTTCGACCCGCGTTACTTTGGCGAGGTAGATGTTGCCGGCGAGTTGCCTCTTGTTGAGCGATTCGAAATCGAACTCGTCAACCTTGTTTCCATCCACCACGACCACGCGGGTTTCTTCCGCGTGGGTGGCGTCGATCAGCATTTTCTTGGTCATGGGG